>JAUNGU010000055.1 GCA_030524315.1 Peptococcaceae bacterium | reverse complement strand
AGGTCTTTTTCGAGCGCGATGTCGGCAATCAGCTGCAGCTCTTCCTCGGTGTAGACAAGGCCGGTTGGGTTGCTTGGGTTGGTGATGACAATGGCGCGGGCCTTGTCACTGATTTGTGCGAGGATCTCTTCCTTGGCTGGCAAGCGATAGCCGTTCTCTGCCTTGGTGATGATCCCTTCAACCTGAACGCTAACGGCTTCTGCAAAGCCATTGTAGTTGGTGTAGAAAGGCTCAACAACGACGACCGACTCGCCCGCATCGCAGACGGCGATCATCGCAAATAGCAGCGCCTCGCTACCGCCATTGGTGATGAGAATATCTTCCGGTGCAAAATCCATGCTGTAGGATTTGTAGTAATCACTGATGTTGTGGATGAGGGTGTCGTCGCCGTGAGAATCAGCATAGGCAAGCACATCCTGGTTAAAATTTTTGACGGCCTCAAAATAGCCCTCTGGCGTTTTAATATCTGGCTGACCAATATTGAGCGGGTAAACTTTTTTTCCATTTGCGCGGGCTTTTTGAGAATATGGAACCAGCTTGCGAATCGGCGATTCCTGCATCATGCTAATGCGGTTTGAACATTTCATTACACACACCCCTTAAAAATTAACATGCGGTCTATATGCATTTTCTTATCTTCTAATTTATCATACTTTTCATAAGATTTCGAGCACTATCGCCATATATAACAATGTCTTATAAGCCCCCGCCGCTTTTAGTAGCTAAAATCGCCCTCGCGTACGAGATTGTCAAAGCGGGTGAGCTCATTCTGGAAGGCGAGCTCGACGGTGCCTGTCGGGCCGTTTCTGTGCTTGGCGATGATGAGATCGGCAATGCCGCGCCGATCTGTGTCTTCATTATAATACTCCTCGCGGTGGATGAAGAGAACGATGTCGGCATCCTGCTCCAAGGAACCGGATTCACGCAGATGGCTCAGCTGCGGGCGCTTGTCCTTGGTGGCCTCGACGCTACGACTGAGCTGGGAGAGGGCGATGATCGGCACCTGAAGCTCGCGGGCGAGCGCCTTGAGGGAACGGGAAATTTCCGAGACCTCCTGCTGGCGGTTTTCGCTATTGCCGCTGCCACCCATGAGCTGCAAGTAGTCAAGGAGAATCATGCCCAGATTGCCCTCGCGGCTCTGGAGACGCCGCGCCTTGGCGCGCAGCTCGCGAATGGTGATCGCCGGCGTGTCGTCAATATAGATGGGGGCACTGGACAGTGGCCCAATTTTTTGCAGAAAGGCGCCCCATTCCTCGGCGTTGAGCTGACCGGTGCGCAGGCGTTTTTGGTCGATGCGCGCCGCCGAGGCGAGCATTCTCTGCACCAGCTGCTCCTTGCTCATTTCGAGGCTGAATATTGCCACCGGCAGGTGGTAATCCACTGCCGCATTGGCCGCCATGTTCAAGCAGAGGGCGGTTTTCCCCATGGCAGGGCGCGCCGCCAGAATGATCAGATCGGATTTTTGCCAGCCGTTGGTCATGTGGTCCAAATCGATGAAGCCCGATGGCACCCCGGTGATTTCGTCGGCATGCTGGCTCGCCTCCTCGATCATTTCCAGGTTGGTCGCAACAATTTCATCCACACGGGTGACGTCATTGCGCTGACGCTGCTTGGAAATATCCAACACCAGCCGCTCCGATTCATCAAGGATGCTCTCGACCGGCTCGGCATCCTCATAGCAGCGGTTGCGAATGCGGTCGCTGATCTTGATGAGCTGGCGCATGGTGGATTTTTCCTGGATGATTTTGGCGTACTGCTTGACGTTGTAGACGCTGCTTGGCGCGTTGGCCACCTGGCCCAAATAGAAAATCCCGCCGGCCTTTTCCAGGAGATTTTCCTTGCGCAGCTTGTCGGTCATGGTGACCAAGTCCACCGTCTGGCCGCTCTCATCCAATTCGACGATGGTCTTAAACAGAATGGCATTTTCAGGCTTGTAAAAATCGCTCTCGCGAATGATTTCCACCACATCCTGAATGGCCTCGCGGTCCTTGAACATTGCAGAAATCACGCCCGCCTCTGCCTCTTCGGCGCACGGCGCTGTCTGCTCCAAGAGATTTTCTGACATTCGCTCACCCTCTTTCAAAAAACACATGCCAACAGTATAGCACATTTCTCGCTGAGAAAAAATCGCCATTGCTAGACGCTCAGGGTTTGTCAGCGAAAAAATATCGCCGTTTCATAAAAATCCAGCAAAAAATCATCCTCATCAATTTGTATTTATGTTAAAATAATAGACACGAATTGACAGGTAGAAGGAGCGTGTTTCTATGCAATTTACTTTTTTGCACAACAATTTCAACGTCACCAATTTGGAAAACAGCCTCGCTTTCTATGACCAAGCCCTCGGTCTCAAGGAAGTCAGCCGCATCGAAAGCGAAGACGGCAGCTTTATCATCGTTTATCTCGGCGATGGCGTGACCAAGCACAAGCTCGAGCTCACCTGGCTGCGCGATCATCCACAGCCATACGATCTCGGCGAAAACGAATTCCACCTCGCCCTGGAAGCAGACGATTTTGCCTACGCCTACTCGATGCACAAGGCCCTCGGCTGCGTGGTCTTTGAAAATCCGGAAATGGGCATCTATTTCATCGCCGACCCTGACAACTATTGGATCGAAATTTTGCCACCAGCTGACGAAGATTGATCAGCCGCACAGATATTGATTTGAAAGGAGCAAACACATGGCACTCATTTACGACGAACCTTCCCATACATTTAACGAATATCTTTTGATTCCTGGTTACACCTCTGCCGACTGTGTACCGGCAAATGTCAGCCTCAAAACCCCACTGGTCAAATTCAAAAAAGGCGAAGAGCCAGCCATTTCTTTGAACATTCCATTGGTTTCTGCCGTCATGCAGGCCGTCTCCAACGACACCTTGGGCATTGCCCTAGCCAAGGAAGGCGGGCTGTCCTTTATTTTCGGCTCGCAATCCATCGAAAGCCAGGCCAACATGGTGCGCCGCGTGAAAAATCACAAGGCTGGGTTCGTCATTTCTGATTCCAACCTGCATCCTGACAACACCCTCGCCGATGTGCTCGAGCTGCGCAAAAAAACCGGCCACAGCACCATGGCCGTCACCGACGACGGCTCTCCAAACGGTAAGCTCTTGGGGATTGTCACCAGCCGTGACTATCGCCTCTCTCGCACTGCACGCGACACCAAGGTCAGCGAATTTATGACGCCGTTTGACCAGCTCATTGTCGGCACCGAAAATACCACCCTGCCGGAAGCCAACGATCTCATCTGGGACAACAAGCTCAACCAGCTGCCAATCGTTGACAAGGATCAGCACCTCCTGTACATCATCTTCCGCAAGGACTACGATTCCAACAAGGAAAATCCGCTGGAGCTTTTGGACGACAATTCCAAGCGCTACATGGTTGGCGCCGGGATCAACACCCGCGACTATGCAGAGCGCGTGCCTGCCCTCGTTGAAGCTGGCGTCGACGTGCTCACCATCGACTCCTCCGAAGGATACACCGAATGGCAAAAAATCACCCTCGATTGGATCCGCGAGCACTACGGCGACAGCGTCAAGGTTGGCGCCGGTAACGTCGTGGACGCCGAAGGCTTCCGCTTCCTCGCTGATGCTGGCGCAGACTTTGTCAAGGTCGGCATCGGCGGCGGCTCCATCTGCATCACCCGTGAGCAAAAGGGCATCGGCCGTGGCCAGGCCACCGCTGTCATCGAGGTGGCAAAGGCCCGCGACGAATACTACAAGGAAACGGGCATCTACGTGCCAATCTGCTCTGACGGCGGCATTGTCTACGACTACCACATGACCCTCGCACTGGCCATGGGCGCCGACTTCATCATGCTCGGCCGCTACTTTGCCCGCTTTGATGAAAGCCCATCCAACCGCGTGCGCATCGGCGGCAATTATATGAAGGAATACTGGGGCGAAGGCTCGGCCCGCGCCCGCAACTGGCAGCGCTACGACATGGGCGGCGACAGCAAGCTCTCCTTTGAGGAAGGCGTCGATTCCTACGTGCCATACGCCGGCTCCCTCAAGGACAACGTCCAGCTTTCCCTGAGCAAAATCCGCTCCACCATGTGCAACTGCGGCGTCATGAACATCAAGGATCTCCAAGAAAACGCGCGCCTGACCCTCGTCTCCGCCACCTCCATCGTCGAAGGCGGCGCCCACGACGTCACTCTGCGCAACTCCGATCTCAACTCGAACCATATGTAATCAACCATAATAAATAGCCCACATCGAAAGCCACGATGACTTTCGATGTGGGCTATTTTTATGTCAACAGTATTTTAAACAGACAGATAGCGCTTGGCCTGGCCGACCTTTTTGCAATAATACACCAGCGCCCTCCAGCAGAGGATGCCTGCCACAAGCATCGCCGCGCCGAGAAGGATCAGGACAAAAAACGCCGCCACCGGCCCCAGCTTTATGCTTGGCGATAGGTAGACACCAATATCTGCCACCCAAGGAATGCCCAGCCCCAGCAAATAATCCACGAGCTTGACCGCCCCTGCCAGCGGGCAAAAAATCCCACAGGCGATGAACACCGGCGCCATAATCGCCAGGCACGGAATCACGATCATTCCCGAAAATCCCACGAGGCTGTAAAAGGCGCAAATTGTTAGCACGCGCTTGAAGCTAAAACCGCGGCTCTCTGCCAAGAGATCACCGAGATAGGCCCGCGCCAGCGTCTTGGCGTCGCCCAATCGCACCAGCACCTGATCCGTCGTCAATCCATCGCCGAGCATTTCCTGTATCGAGGCCTTGACCTCCTTGACAATGTCCACGCGTTCGCTGGCAGGGAGGGGCCGCAAATTCTTATCGATTGTGTCGAGATATTTTTCTAGCTTTTTGTCCATGACGATTCTCCTTTCAACGCCTCAATGGCTTCTAGCAGCGACTGCCAGCCGGCATCCATCTGCGCCAGATACGCGCGGCCCTCGTCGGTCAGCGTGTAATATTTTCGCGGTGGCAGGCCTTCGGCCGATTCCTTCCAGCTAGAGGCCAAGAGCCCCTCTTTCTGGAGCCGCCGCAGCAGCGGATATACGGTGCTTTCTGTGGAAGAAATAATCGGGTATCGCGACAGCCGCTGCAAAATTTCGTAGCCATAGCAGGTGTCGTCCTTGAGCATGAGCAGCACGCCATATTCCAGCGTGCCGCGCACAATCTGTGATTTCCATTTATCAAGATTCATGCCCTCCCCTCCCTTGCTTTTTCTATATACATCGTACTACACAGTACCTATTTTGTCAACAGTATCTCTGAGCCACAAAAAAACACGACGGCGATTTTTCTCGGCGAAAAATCATCGTCGTGCCATTTATTGACGCATTCAAAAGGTCACTGTCTCATCGCTGTGATAGAGAAAATCGTCGATGAGGAGGTCCATCTGCCAGGTGCCTGACAGATGCTCGCACGGAATGGCCCAGTTGAGATAGCGCTTCTCGTCGCTGATGTAGGTGTAGAGCCATTCGGTGCCGTAGGGCTTGCGGTTGGTGACGAGGAAAAATTGGTGCTTGACCTCGCCCTGGCGCAAAATGAGCACGCAGGCCTCGCCCTTGAAGAAGATGCCGCTCAGATAGAGCCGTGCGTCGTCCTGCCAAAAATGCAGATCGAGCTCATCGGCAAGCGAACCTTCGCCGCTGACCGAAAGCTCAACGTCCACCTCAAAGGAGGACGCCCAGTGGCCGATGACGCCAGTGGCCGTCGCATCAAAGGCGAGGGCGCGCGGCTGCCAGCGCGCGGCAAAAATCATATTGTCGTCAAAGCGCCAGCGCGTGGCAACTGTCCCGTCGTGCACCAGCAGCACCTCTGCAGCGAGCTGAATGTCCTCCTCCTGCTCTCGCGCGAGAATAGCCGGCACGAGGCCCTTGGCATCGCTTTCGCCACCGGCCAGAAGCAGCGCGTCGCCGTTTGCCGCCAGGGTGAGATCGCAGAAGAGGGGCGAAGCCAGCGCTGGCGCGTCAGCGAAAGCGGGCTCAACCGCACCCGTTTCCAGCTGCACGCGCACCACGGATAATGGCGCAAACGCCTGCTTTTTGCCATCCGGATAGCGGTTGGCATTGACCACATAGAGCCAGTCGCCACTTCTGCCGCCGACGTAGGGCTCCCGGAAGGCAGCTTCGCCCGTCGAGCACAGCGCCACACCGTCGGCAAGCTTTTCTGCGAGGGACGCTGGCCCGATGACACGACGCAGCGCCGCCGTCTCTGCGTCGATTTCAAAAATCGCGCCGTGGGCAAGACTACTCCAATAGAGCACGCCGCGCTCGCGGTCGGCGCGTAGGCTCACGCCCTGAAACCAGTCGCTTCCCGATTGGCCCGGGCTGCCACCGTAAGGCGGCAAAATTCCCGCTGCGCCGAAGCGTTTAACGATCTCGCCGCTTGCCGGGTCGAGCCACAGGAGCTGGTCGCGCACCGTCCCCTGCCACGCCGCCTGGGAAATGGCGACGATGGTGCCATCCTCGAGCACCTCAAAGCCGCCGATGAAGCCATCCTCAAAGCGCCATTCCTTGTAGACGCATCCGAGCAAATCCATCTCCCAAAGGGCCGTGCCGCTATATGGCGGCGCCATTTGCAATGGCGCACCGGTGAGGAAATGGCCATTGTCGAGAAAATGCAGCTTGTGATTGAGGGGGATCGAGAGGGTCCAGAGAAGCTCGCCCCGCGCATTCACTGCCACGGGCTGGCCTGCACCATCGGCAGGCAGGGTAAAGAGCCATCCGCCCTCAGTCGCCTCGCCCTGCGTCTGCACCGACACTGGCGCGTCAAGCGCTACCGCATCGAGAACGACGTCCACCTGCGTGCCATCCCCTGCTGTGGCAACGAGACGCGTCTTCTCACCAGGTGCGCGCCCCGGCACCATGAGCCGATGGTGCTTTGTGCGCGGCGACTGGTAGCGCAGGAACGTCTCGCCAGCCGCATTTTCCAGCCGCACGTCAAAGACCACATCAGCCTCGGTATCAAAGCAGACAAGCGCCCCCAGCGGCGCCATCTCGTAGGGATTGTAAACCACCGTCGGCTGGCTCGCAGTGCCCGGATGAGCTGCCAGCTGTGCTTCTAATGCTGCCGTCAGCGGCTGCTGCTGGGCAAAAATCCCCCTGCCTAGCGCGCTCATCGCTTGCCTCCGCGCATTTGCAGCATGCTCATGACGGCGACATTGAGCTGATTGGTCACGCTCTCGACGGTTTCCTTGGCGATCTCCACCTTACCCACATGGGCCAGGAGATCCGCCGCCTGTTTTCGCTGGGCGTCAAAGGCCTGCCACATCAGCGGCGCATAATCTGCTTCGTTAAAGCCCTTGGCCACATCCAGCGAGCGCTGGAGCTTGATCAAGGCCGACATGAGCGCGTGCTCCTCCTGCACATCGCCAATGAGCTTGGAGAGATGCCAGCCCTTGTTCTTGGCCGTGATCATACATTTGTGACCGATGCGCACCTTGCGCTCGCGCATCGCCGCCAAGAAGGTATCGATGGCCAAATCGTCCACATCCATGAGCAAAAATGGCTCGCCCTCCATCTGAGGACGCGGCTGGAAGTCGCGCATTTCTATGGCCACCGGCGCTTTCAGGCATTCTGCCACCGTCTTGTGCAAATCTTTATTGGTGAGCTCGCTCACCGCTTCACCACAGCGATCCGCCGCCTCAATGAACGCCGTCTGATCCGCTGGAGATAAGGTTTCTAGCTGATAAATATATAACATACAATCGCCTCCTGTCTGAAATATTGTACCATAAAAAAACGCGACACCCCACAAAAAGGTGTCGCGTAAATGCTTATTAATCTCTGCCAGCGGCTGCAAAGCCGAAGAGACGCAGAATGTAGATGAAAAGGTTGATGAAATCCAAAAACAGACTCAGCACCAGCATTGGCACATCGTCCTCGGTCATCAGTCCCGTGCGCATGGTTTGAATGTCATAGAGCACGTAGCCGCTAAAAATGAACACGCCGCCTGCACAGATGGCAATTTGCAGCATCGTTGCCTGCACGAAAAGCCCCACGATTGAGGCAAGGATCAGGGCAATCAGCCCAAAGAAGAGCATTGGCCCGATGGCCAGGAAATTGCGGCTCGTCTTGCGCGCATAAATCGCCAGCCCAAAAAACAGCACGAAAGTCACAGCGCCAGCGCCCAGCACCAGATTGGCGCCGATGGTCTGGGTGTAATACATGACGATCGGATAGAGCCCGACCCCTTCCAGCGCCGCAAAGACGTAGACAAAGCCCATCGAGAGCCCAGCCGCCGCCTCACCGGTTCTGCGCGACTGCATCCAGCGGGCAAAAAAGGCGATGAGCAGCATCCCCAGACAGAGAATCGGCATCATCGACGCCAGCGCTGGCGGAATAAAGAGCGCGCCGACCACCATGCCGACGGTCATCAAGAGCAGGCTGATCGAAAACTTAAACAAGACCTTTGACATGAGCGAAGAATCGCCTTCGCCGTATTGCAAAGCATAATCTTCCATTATTGTCACTCCTTAAAAAATCACAGTATCAACAGAAAAATGTCTTTCCCGAGTTTTGGCTATCCTTCCTCTCGCGCCGGTTTGCGGCGATTATAATGTGTAGCTTGCAATAATCTGGCCGATGGCGACAATGTCGCTGCCACCGGTGAATTCAAATTTCACGCGCCCGAGCCCGCTGTAAATGAGCTCCAGCTCACTGTCTAAGTCAAAATGGCCAGAGGTTTCAACAGAAAACACCTGCACCTTGGCATATGGCAGACTCGTGAAATCCTTTTTCTTGCCAGTCATCCCCTGCACATTCACAGCGATGATGCGCTTGTCCGTAAAGACCACATAATCGCGCATCGCCTTGTAGGCGCCGACGATCGTTTCACCGGGAATCAACAGCGGCGACACCTCGCCGACGACCCCCTCCTCGCCAACCTTGCGCAGACGAATCACAGAATTATTAAAATCAATCATGGATTTTTCCTCAATTTCTTAT
The DNA here is from genome assembly GCA_030524315.1 of Peptococcaceae bacterium. Taxonomy (GTDB): domain Bacteria; phylum Bacillota; class Peptococcia; order Peptococcales; family Peptococcaceae; genus UMGS1590. Next base: position 4,958 of record JAUNGU010000055.1, on the reverse strand, counting down.
CAACAATAATTATTGATATTTTATCATACATCATACCACAAATTATGAGCAATTAAAACCAAAACCATTAAAATCTCATGAACTGCTGAAAATTTCTCGCTGGAGAGTTTTCGTATTATTGTTGGCTTTGAACTAAACCCCTTCTCCGGAATTTATTATCGCATTGCGCTTTTGAGAATGTTCATCAGGGCAATGGTTTTCGCAGAAAGCTTCTTGCCCTTCTTTACAATAAACCCAAATTCCGTACAAATATTATTACTTAGCTCTACATGTGCTATTTCCATAGAAGATGCCTCTGGCAAAGGCATCTTTTCTGATACGGCTGCAAACGCCACACCTAGATTAGCCTTTACAAGTTCTAATATAAAATCCGGCTTTTTTTCTAAAATAACTTGAACCGGCGTGCATATTTTTTCTGTGATATCAAGAAAAGTACCATAGGATTGACCCATTTCATCACACTGTATAACAAACGGATACTGAGCCAGCGTTTGCAAAGAGACTTTTTTATATTGAGAAGGTGGAAGATGTCTATTAATCATGCAAAAATAGCGGAAAGATTCTAAGTGATAGAAAATAAAATTGTCATCTACAAAATCATGGATATTCCTATTGTCTATAGATGTGATATTGATCAGCGCGATCTCAAAATCTTCTTGCGTAATGGACGCAATAATATCATCAAAAACCTCATATTGTAATGTCAGCTGCAATTCGGGCGCTTTACGATATATTTCCGATAGAACGCCTGGGGAAAAATTACCAAATCCATAAGTCGTTAATAACGTGTATTCTCCAGATAAAATATTTTCTTGAGGCTCCTCTGAGGCATGGCATATCGCTGCCAATTCCTGTAAAAATTTTTGACTCGCAATGAGTATCTGTTCCCCTTGCTCCGTCAAAGTAATACCATGTCGTGAGCGCTCAAATAATTGAACTTGCAAATCCTTCTCAAGTTTTATTAGCGACCGACTTAACGCCTGAGGAGATATATGAATGATTTTACTCGCTTTATGAATGGACTTCTCTTTCCCAACTTCTTGTAGATAATAGAATTGTTCTAAGTTCATCGGTTTTCACCTCCAAAGCATCGCCCAATAATAATATTATACTATATAAAGTAATACATGAACAGAATCCACATCGTTATGATTAAAACTCGCCAGAGAATCAATCTCCATAGCCAAAAAGACCCGCAACTGTAAAATACAGATACGGGTCCTGAGTAAAAATAAGCCATATATTCTATGAAAACAGCCCAAATATCAAGCGAATCCATCCAATACCAATTAACAAATATGTCACTATCCATGCAAAAAATGTTAGGAAGGTTGCTTTGTACAACCACTTGCCATCAACCCAATCTGACATGGCAAAAACCATACCGACTTGCCCGCTTGAGGATGGTGTTAGAATAGCCAAATGCATTGCAACGAAAAGAAGACTACACATTGTCCATGGATCTATTCCTAATGGTTCGTAGAATGCAACGATAATATTCATGAACAAAAATCCTATGATCATATTATTGAAGAAGTTGGTTAAAACAACAACGATCGCACAGAAAATTATCATAAATACCAATGCAGAATGTCCACCAAAGATTGGCGCGCATGTTTGAGCAATAAAGCCACCAATCCCTGTTTGTTCATTAGACAATATCGGCGATAGCAACATAATAATGACGATCATAAACAATGCATCCCAGGCAATGTATTTATTGGCGATTTTACCTAGATTTAAAACCGGTTCTCCCTTATAGCGAATCACCAAAGGAATTAATAAGGCCAAAAAGCCGATGCCCGAGTAGCCCAAATTATTCAGCAATATTTTCAAGGAATTTGTTTCTGGTAAAAATGACGGAATCAATAGTGCAACAATGATTAAAGCAAAAACACCTAATACTAGATAATGTCTAAAATCCATTTTTTGTTTTTTGACGAGTTTACTCACATCAATATTCTGCAATCTACTAATATCGGGCTTAAAAATAAACTTGCAAATTAAAAAGTACTCAACAAAAAACAGGAGCGTCAACGGAATAACAGCCGTCATATACGCCAAATAATTAATTGGACCTACATCCGGTGCCATTGCCATAAATGCACCGATTAATGCTAAAAGCGTCTTAAACGGTAAAATAAAGGCCCCCAATGTCACACCAATAATAGTTCCGAGCATCATTAAATTAACATATGGTGTATAAGGCTTAAAATCGTAGGTTTTGAAAATACTAAACCACATGCCCCATACCATAAACATGGCCACAAAATTATTTGTCACGGCACAGATTATATATGCGACAAAACACATCATTGCCGAAAATAACCACGGCCGTCCCTGAAGCAGTTTTCGGGTCAAGAGCCAAACTGCAAAATTTTGCGTAATGCCCAATTCCTGCATTAAGCCAATGAAAATAAACAGTAATAACACAAAGATAACAATATCATTTCCAAAACCTTGTACGGCAATTTCTGAGACGGTATATAGTCCAGTAAAACCCAATGCGATAATTGACATAATCGAAGGAATTAATAATCCGAAAAATCCCCAGCCATAAATGAATCCAGCAAAGATACATAAAACATTAACACCCTCTTGGCTAAGCACGCCAGACGGTTTGATCAGAAAATGCAATAGGAACATCAAAAAGAAAATGATACCAAAATGCACCCACCAAAGGTCTATCTTGCGTTTCGTATGTGTTGTCATTTTCACCACACCCCTATTTTAGTTAAAAACCTTCCAAGCTCATCCTTCAGTAGGGACAAGCTTGGAATTACAAACTTCAATTTTCATTTTACGTATTATAAATCGCGATCAATAATTTGATGAACGATCGATCCTTCACTTTGCTTTGGTTGGCGAATGCCCATAATGTACGCCAATGTCGGGGCAAAATCTACCTGTCTAATAACACGATCGGTTTTCTGCCCTTCTTTAAAACCAGGTCCTGCTGCAACAAAAATTGGCGATACCGAAGTGTCTGCATAACCTAGAGTGGTTGATAACGAATCCCCATGATTTCGGTTGGTTCCTTCGTTTGTAAAGTAAACCAAATCACCTGTCTCAGGCCCGTCTAAGCCAAGAATGGCGGCATCTTTGTTTCTCAAAACCAACGAAACAACGCGATTTCCATATTGATCCCTGTAATTATAGAGATCGTTGATCAACTGCTCTTCAACCTGATACTTATCTTCTGGATCTACAATGCCATATTTATCGCGGCCTTTCACGTTGATCCAGATATAACTCCCTCTTGTAGCAATGGCCTTGGTATGCTCCCAATCAATTTCTTTTAACAATTTTCCTTCTGGCGTCTTTTTCAATGCAGTATAACCCAACCTATACAAAATGGCTGCATTGACGCCTAATGGATCGCCTAATAATGCAGGCTCTTCTTCTTGTCTCGTTAAAAGCCCATGGTCAGATACAATGGCAATTGTCCAACCTTCATCCAATAGATGCATAAACTGTCCAAAATATCGGTCTGTATCCTCATAAGCGTTTTGAATGTACCCTTGATACGCCACTTCGTCGACTGGTTTGTGTGCACGCGATTTTGCATACATCCAAAAATTATGGCCTAAGCAATCAATGTTATGGAGATGTGAAAATACAACTTCATAGCCATTTTCTTCTATTAAATAATTAATAGCTTTTCCCTGCCATTCACGATAATTTTCCCAAGCTGGCAACAAATAGCTCTCTACCATTTCTTGATCATCCCCATTACAGCTCGGTGTAATCGGAACATAACCAATATTTTCTGTCACCTGTTTATATAGATTTCGTGGATAAAACAGTTCGTCCTTACTATAATCCATGGCACTACTGACCAGCATTCTGACGTTTGAACCGTCTGGCGCAATCTCCAATGCCGTATACATGCGATTCGTTGGTTTATCCTCCCCATCCAAATGATAGGTATCCAAAACTGTAAAGTCTGGATTTCGCGTTCCTTTTAAGACAGTAAGTGGTGTCGTTGATTTTTTATTAGCATAAATTGCAACGCTATCATATATCCCTTGTTCATTTTTCGTCACAAGCGCCCATCGGCGAATATATCCGCCCATTAAAGTAAAAGCAAATTCTTTTGCTTCGCTTGGCGCATCTTCCCAACCACTTGCTTCCTTCAATGGTGTATGAACGTAGATCTTGTTGTCCTCTTCCATAGAACCTTCGCCATCACCAATGGTGAGCATAATATTAAATACCGGCTTTAGACTAAATGCGAAAGCCCCAACGTTTCCAGCTTCGCCTTCTACTTCCAATCCATCAATAATGCAGCCAGCACCCGCTGCCGAATGCTCTTTACTTGACACTGAAAGCGTAGATGTTTCTGATGATGCTTCAACAACATATGTGCCGTCACACATTGCAATGCCTAAACTAATAGCAGATGGCTGCGAACCATCAACAACGTGTAAATTTGGACTCTTCGAAGTTGGTGGCCAAGAAGAACCTGGCCAGTGCCATACCAAGGTTTTTTTATCGGCTTCTTCAGCAAAGATATTCCAAATTTGTTCCGCCTGACAATTTTCCGAATTCAGATTGTAATCAATGGCATCGAGATCTTCTTTGTCTTTACGCCAAAAGCAAGTAATGCCATGTGTCGATGGATAGGCACCTGTCGCTAAAGTGGTCCACATTGGTGGTGTAATCGTTGGATGCGCACCTAAAAGCACCAAATCTTCTCGACAAACACCTTTTTCAATAATTTTTTTCAAATTTGGCATCGCTCCTGCATCAACATATTTTCTTGTTAAACGTGGATCCATACCATCAATGCCTAATACGATTAATTTGTTTGCGCGTGTATTTGTTGACATCTTTTTCAACCCCTTCTAAATTTGATAAATAATTCTTATCTTTAAAATAATTCTCTCAAATTTGATTTGCTGTGCATATAATCTCTTACATAGACAAACTACACAAATGTAACCCAAATTGATGAC
>JAUNGU010000054.1 GCA_030524315.1 Peptococcaceae bacterium | reverse complement strand
GTTGGCCTGCTGGGCGGCAACCGGCGTCAGAAGCATCCCGGCCATGAGGGCCAAGGCGATGGTTTTTTTCTGTTTCATAGTGTTCCCTCCTTAAAAATCATACCTCTATTGCATCATGAAAAAAAATTATATAAATGACAAATTGGCGTCATGCGCTGGGCATGACGCCAATAATGCTACATCCTCACGCGTGGCTGATGGCCGTGTGCTCGCTGATTTCTCGGCTGACGGTGCAGAGATCGTCGAGGCTGAGGTCGTGGAGCCTGTCATGGCCGGTGACGCGGGCGAGGGTTTTTAGCTCCTCTAATGTGACGTTGAGGAAGTTGGCGACGCGACTGGCGGCGACGTCGACCTTGAGCCGTTCGCGCAGCTCTGGATCCTGGGTGGCGACGCCGACGGGGCATTTGCCGCTGCCGCAGATGCGATACTGCTGGCAGGCCATGGCGATGAGAATCGAAGTGGACATGGCGACGGCGTCGGCGCCCATGGCCAGCGCCTTGGCCACGTCGGTGGAGACGCGCAGGCCGCCGGTAATGACGAGGCTGATGTCCGAACCGATGCTATCGAGATATTTGCGAGCGCGATCTAACGCGTAGATGGTTGGGACGCTGGAGGCGTCGCGCAAAAACATTGGCGAGGAGCCGGTGGCGCCGCCGCGGCCGTCGATGGTGATGAAATCCGGCTCGGCGTAAACACAGAAGGCGAGGTCCTGCTCGATGTGACCGGCGGCAATTTTGATGCCGATTGGTCGCCCTTCACTAGCCAGGCGCAGATGGCTGACCAGCGCCTTCATGTCGTCCTTGGTCTCGATGCCAGGGAAGCGCGATGGCGCGATGACGTCCTGGCCCACTGGCTTATTGCGCACCTTGGCAATTTCCGGCGTGACCTTTTCGCCCGGCAGATGGCCGCCCATGCCTGGCTTGGTGCCCTGCCCGATTTTAATTTCGATGGCGTCGGCGTTGCGCAGATTTTCCGGAGTGACGCTGTACATATTGCCGACGTATTCGAAAATGTACTTGTCGGCGGCGGCCATTTCCTCAGGCAGAATCCCACCCTCACCGGAGCACATGGCCGAGCCTGCCGCCGCGCTGCCCTTGGCCATGGCAATTTTGCCCTCGCGGGAAATCGCGCCAAAGGACATGTGCGAAATATAGACCGGGTTTTCTAGCACCAGCGGCTTGGCGGCGTGCGGTCCGATGATCGTCTGCGTCTCGACGGTTGCGTGCTCATCCAGGGGCATTGGATCGAGCTGGGCGCCGAGAATGAGAATGTCATCCCAGCTTGGCAGCGCCACGCTCGTCGCCATGGCTGCCGACACAGAGCGCCCGCTGACGGCCATCTGGTGAATCTCCTCCATGTAACGTTGGGCGCGGTCGATGCGATAAAATTCCTTTGGATAGTCCAGGTGCATCTCCTTTTCCACTGCTATTTCTACAGGCGCAGCCTCCTCATAGGGCTCAAAGGCCGACGCCGGCTGATGACAAACCGGGCATTCCTCCAGCGTCGAAAACGGCGCCCCTTCCTTTTCCTCATCATAAATAAATCCACATACATTACAGCGATACATAGCCATTGAAAATTCCTCCTTGTAAAAAAACCGCTTGTGTTATCTTCATGGTAACACAGAATAGGGCATTGCGCCATGATTTTTAGAATAATTCTAATTATTTTTTCTGAAAATTTTGCTTGACTCTCCGCCAAGGTCAGAGTCTATACTAGCCTTAGATTCGAATCAGAAACAAAGGAGCGATTTTTATGCTGCAAATCGGAGAATTTTCCAAAACCTGTCAGGTGAGCGTCAAGACCCTGCACCATTACGATAAAATCGGCCTGCTCAAGCCTGCGCGCGTCGATGCAGAAACGGGCTACCGCTACTACACGGCGGCGCAAATCGACACGATGAACATGATCGGCCGCCTCAAGCGCTACGGCTTTTCCCTGGATGAGATCCAGCAGTTTTTGGCGCAGGACAACACGCAGCAGCGGCTGAACGCCCTGCGCCAGCGCAAGCAGCAGCTCAAAGGCGAGGCGCAGACCCTCCACACCATTTTAAGTGAGCTCCAAACCCACATCTCTATCTTTGAAAGGACCGGTGACATTATGTCTTACCAGAAAAATTACCACATCACTCTCGGCCAATCGCCACAAATAGGCGCCCTCGCCCATCGCGCGGTGATGGCCGTTGACGACTTTGGCAAATATTACCACAGCCTCTACGAGCGCGTCCCCGCTGAACGCGTCACACCGACAGGCATCGTCGGCGCACGCTATTTTGACGAGGAATTCAACCACGACGCCACCGACATCGAGGTCTTCATCGGCATTCGCGAGCCAGACAAGGCCGACACCCTCATCGCGCCGACCGATTGCGCCATGACCACCCACCACGGCGCCTATTCCACCCTCTCGGAAGCCTACGGCGCCCTCGTCTCCTGGATCCTCGCCAACGGCTACCAAATCGCCGGCGCCCCCTTTGAACTCTACACCAAAACCCAATTCGATGCCCTCGCCCCAGAAGATTGGGAAACGGATATCTACTTCCCAGTGAAGAAATAACTCCCCGCCCAACGCAAACCAGCCAACGACTGCGCGCATCATGCGCCGTCGTTGGCTGGTTTTGCGTATGCTAGGTATGTCACCCGCGCGTGAGGTATCGCTGGGTCATGGCCAAAAGTGGCGATGATGTGAGCTTATATGGGTGACAATCTCTAGTAAGTAATTATCTGAACAGTTTTTTCCTTTTTCTTTCGCTGTCCTTAACCTGTCGGAAAATCCGACAGGTTGACGCATTTTTTCAGAACCCAATCCCACCCCATATAAAAAACCGATACACGCGCAATGCATGTATCGGTTTTCGAAAAGGGATGAAAGAAATGAATGAGATGGTGAGGTGTCTTACATAAATTTGAGGCCCATTGGGATGAGCACGAGCGCCATGATCGCTGTGAGGAAGATCAGCATGATGGCCCCTGCGATGTACGCTGATTTGGTGGTTGTAAAGTTGTGGGCATGAATCATGGCACCATTGACAGAACCTGCTGGGGTCAAAAGGCCGATGACGCCGTAGACGGTGATAACCATGAGGGCGACCTGCAAATTGAATTGGGCTTGCTGCGCCATTGTCAGTGCTATGGTCATCATGGTAACTGTCACGGCCACATTGTTTGCAACGTTTGTCAGTATAAATGTGATAACCCCCAAGGCCAGGAGGAACATGTAGTCAGACAGGCCAAACAGTGGCGCCATAATCTTTCCAACCATTGGCGTAATCCCCGATGTTTCGCTGGTGATCTGTCCCGCGACAACCATGGCCGCAGCAACGACAAGAATCAGATCCCAGTAGAAATAGCTTGGCGCCGTTTTCTTATCGAGAACCGGCTTGCCGTCTACTTTCCAAATCATGGATAATGCGATCATGAAGATGACCCAGCCGTACACACCGACTTTACTGAAATAAAGACGGAAACCTTCTTGTCCTCCGGCGAAACTCAAAACGATACATCCAATGATGTTTGCCAAGAGAATAAACAGTACGGCTTTTTGTCGCTTGGTCAAAGGTTCGCTTTCAGATTGGAATTGCGTAATGTCGATGTTCTTTAATTTATCCACCTTGCAGCCTGGTGTGATAAACATAACGAGCATCCAACCAATGCAGGTCACAATCAAAGTGACAAACTCAGAAATCATCCATCCACCCATATTTAACTGAATGCCAGCCTTGGTGGCCATACCAACGGTCATCAGACACCAGCCACGGAATGGGAAGAGGGAAAATGCCACACTACAAATGACCATGAAGCCCATCAAAACCATTGCTGGATAGAGATCGCCTTTTTTGTAGCCTGCCTGTTCAAAAATCGATTGATAAACGACGAACATGATCAAGGCAACCAAGGTCTGGTTAACGACAATCGTGATAAGCGCTGGTGCGATAACGATCAGTGCCGTCAAAAGCCATGGCTTTCCATCAGCAAATTTGGCGCCGAGAAGCTTATTAGACATCCACTGTGTCAGCTTGCTGTCCTGAAGCATCCCGATAAAAAACATTGCCAAAAGCATGAGCATAACAGATTCATTACCAAAGGCTGCTGCGAGCGCTTCGCCAGCTGTCCCATAATCGGTTAGGCCGAGCATGACGAGCCCTAAGAGGGACGTCCATATGAGGTTGTCTGCATCAACGGACCAGCCATAAATCAACCCAATGAATATGCCGATGATTGCCATCCCGTAAGGCGTAATACTGCCGATTGGCGGAATAAATCGAAAGAGCAACATAATAGCGATTGTGACAATAAAGTGAATGTACTTGTGATCTTTTTTTGTAGACGCTGCTGTGGACATTGTCTCCACCTCCATATTTTTTTGCTTGTCGATGGACCGATCGATTTTGTCTCGACAAACAATATTAGAAAATTCATCCGCGCGAATTATACATCCTATAACCCTATCTTATGTCATAATGTGCTGAATAGAAAAACAGTTTTATCTTGTGCTTTTTCGGCTGTGCGATACAGGTTTATTTTGTATGCTTCCAACAATAATGTGTGATGGCATAAAAAAATGCGCCTCCCGGTGGAGACACATTTTTCATATGTAGGATTACATTTTTTCTGTGAAGATCTGATAAGCTGGCGCGCCTTCGCATTCTTCCGGCATATCGATGCCCAAGAGGACGGCGGCTGTTGGCGCCAGGTCAACCTCGCGCACGTAACGATCGGTGCGGAAGTTTTCTTTGATGCCAGGACCGGCAGCAATGAAAATTGGCGACAGGGATGTGTCATTGTAGCCCCAGGCTGTGGACAGACCTGCCCCGTGGTCTTCGACGTAGCTTTCATGCATGACAAAGACAATGTCGGAGCCCATCGGTCCGCCAAGGCCGAGAAGGATGGCGTCCTTATTATGAAGCGCCAAGGCGACGACACGCTTGCCGGTTTTATGATGCTTGTAGCTGTAGAGATCTGTGATGATCTGCTCTTCAAGCTCGTATTTATCCTCAGGGTCGACAATCCCCTGTGGATCTCTGCCCTTGAGGTTGATGTAAATGCTGTTGGAACGGGTCATGATGGCCTTGGTCTTGCTCCAATCGATTTCGGCGAGTTCCTTGCCATTTTCATCCTTTTTGAGCACGGTGTAGCCCAAGGAATGCAATGGTTCGAGGCAGACACCGGTGTTGTCGCCCTGGGCCACTGCTTCTTCTTCAGCACTGATGAGCGCATGGTCGGAGAAGATCATGATGGTCCAGCCTTCGTCGATGAGGTGCATGAAGCTGCCGAGATAATCGTCGGTGACCTTGTAGGTGGCTTCGGCAAATTTCACAACTTCGCTCTCATCGTAACGAGAGGTGTCACGGTTCTTCATATATTTCATATAGTTGTGGCTCTGGAGGTCAATGTTGTGCATGTGGGAGAAAATGACCTCGACGCCCTTTTCTTCGATCATGTAGTGCATGACCTTGGATTGCCATTCTGCAGCCTTGATCCACTGCTCATTGTTGCACTTGAGAATGAGATCCTTGTCATTACCACTCATCTGGCTGGTTGGCTGTGGAGGACCAAACTTGTCGGTCACTTCTTTAAACAGCTCCTTAGGGAACCATACAGAATCATCTTCGCAGCTCATGCCACGGGAAGCCCAGATGCGCACATAGCTGCCGTCTTCGGCAATTTTGAGCAGGCGCATGTTGCGATATACTTTTTCTTCGCCCTTGGCAGATGGAACAACGTCAAATACGCCGGTGAATTTGTCGTTTTCGAGAATAGCCACTGGTTCAGAGGTGCTCTTATCCTTGTAGATGGCGACGTGGTCATAAACGCCGTCGGCATTCTTGAGGATGAGGGCTGGGCGCTGGACCTTGCCATAGAAGGTGATGATCAAGAATTCCTTGGCGCCTTCTGGGATCTCAAATTCCCAACCGTTGGCAGGGAAGACCGGAGAAATGCAGCAGCCCGTTGGGAAGTCGGCCAGGTGCCACATGAGGCCTTTTGGTTCTTCCAGGACAATGTTGTCAACGACAAAACTATTGTCTGGCTGATAGCCGTCAACGTCGATGAATTCTTTGTACCACTCACGATATTTTTTCAGCTTTTCCTTGGCTTCTTCGCTGCTACCCGTGCCTGAGGTATGCGCCAACGAGAACTTCAGCTCCTCGTCACCTTCGACATCAGAGGTCACAACAGAAAGCGGCATGTAGGATGGCTTTTCAGCCTTGGTACTGGCCACATAGAGCATGTCCAAATCGCGGACAGAGGACCATGCGCAGCAAGCGCCAGGGCTCGAGCCGTCAATGGTAATGAGATTTTCATTGTCGATGGTTGGCGGGAAGCTGCCGCCTGGCCAGTGCATGACCAGTGTTTTCTTGCCAGCCTTGGCCGACACATTGAAGAGCGGCTCAGCCTTGAGGAAGCGGGACGAGAATGCGCCAATGGTGATATCTTTTGCATCATCCGGCGACAGGTTATAGTCCATGATCCCGTGGGTCATTGGATAACAACCGGTGGCCAAGGTTGCCCACATTGGTGGGGTGATGGTTGGATTGGCACCCAGCATCATGAGGTCATCGCGGCAGGAACCCATATCCATGAGTTTTTTGACATTTGGGAGCTTACCCTCGTTCACCAATCGTCTGGTAAAACGTGGGTCCATCCCATCAATACCGAGCAACAATAGTTTGTCGGTTAAACCTTTTGAACGTAACATAATGTACCCTCCTTGAAATATTAAGAAATACGTTGTAATCCATATATTCATTTTATAGAAAGATGTCCTTCATACCCAATCAGTTTTATTTTGTTTGAATATTCAAAGAGTCACACAATAATTTTGTGGCCTCTTGTATCCAGCTTGTTGTCCTGCTACCACAAAAAAGTACAGCCAACATCTCTCGATGCCAACTGCACTGATAGAACGCACTTTAAGATATACGTTTTTATTTTAGGAGCGCTTTTTCTATTAAAGCTTCCAAGGTTTGATACGATGGATTTTCCTGCCCTTCTCGTTTGATCATCATGTGTGCGATCGGGAGCGTCGGATATTCGAAGTCCTTTGCCAGATACGCATCTTCTGTAAAATAATTTTCGTAGAGCAACCGAGAGGTAAAACAAATGACATGTTCATCCCGAATCAGTTGCTTGTGAATATCCAGATTCGCATTTTCGTACAAAATATGGGAACCAATTTCTCGTCCAAAATAATCCATCGGCGTCACCCCAAAGATGCTCTTCGCGGTATTTGAGATGTCCTCAATGGAGAGCAACTCCACCTCGGCCAAAGCTGACTGTCTGGAAACAACGGCCACTGCCTGATCCTCAATGATGGTTTTGCACTGCATGCCCGCAATCTTTAAGGTTGCGCGAGCCCTTTCAAACAATCCCTTGTTCACTGACCAAAAGGCAACATCACATTGGCTATTCTCCAGATCACGCATCAGCCCTTCTTCACTCACCTCTCTGAGGACGAGCTTTTTGCCAGTGCATTTCGAATTAAAGCCGTGAATGATGCGCGTCATTTTCGCCGATAGCAATACAGAAGCCACCGAAAACACAATATTGCTCACTGTTTCAGCTTGATCCTTTAGCGCCAGCTTTCCTAAAAGCGTCTGATAGGATTGATTCATTTCCCGTGCGCACTGGAGCACAGAGTTGCCCTCTGGCGTGAATTGCACACCGCTATTTGAGCGAATAAAAATCTTCGTCTGTAGTTCCGTTTCTAGCTGCTTTATTTTATACGACACACTTTGCTGTGTCACGAAAAATCGTTCCGCCGTTTGATTGAAGGAATGGGTTTGCGCAAGATCGATCAATAGCAAGGCTTGCTCAACATTCATAAGCCATCCTCCTCATGAAAGATATTGCCAACGGTTCACCCAATAGCGCACGCCTTCCATTTCCTTTTCAGACAGTTTTTCTTGCGCTCTATCGACAATTGCCTGACAGGTGTCTCGATGTGCGCTATTGGACAAGTGTTGTAGCTTCTTTAAGCGTTCAAAATAGTTTGCATCCATCAATTCCCGAAGATTTTTCTCAAAGGCCGCCCTGACATCCTTCAATTCATTGCTGCGATGATACCAATAGTCCTTTGAAAAAATCGGTGTGTGCAACGTCCCCTGGGCATCCAAGGCCTTGGCACGGTCAAAAATGGCCTTTTCATTGGCATTACACGCAAAGCCCAATGACTGATCTGGCTTTTCAAAAGCGATGCCATAAAATGTCCGTTGGAAATTATCCTTCATCTCTAATTTTCCCACGATTTGTTTTCTATATTGTTGAATCCATGTGCAAAGCGCTAGATACGTCTCCTGATGCACATGTCGCCCAATATACGCCAAATTGAGTGCGCCTTCAAAAAGACGCACCGCATCCTCATCATAGTAGCCGTCAATCTCTTCTTGCCACTGTCTGAGAATGTCTTCCGCTTGCCTATCCGCTTCAAGTGCAGCCAGCGCGTGAATCGTCTCAAAATAAGCATCGCTATAGGTTTCTCTAAGAATATTGCTATGGCAAAGCTTTAATTCAAAGATTGTTTGCTCCTGGGTTTCCTCTTTTAAAATCGCGCGCGTGGTCCGTTCATAAATTGGCGACATGTCATATTTCAGCAGCGCCTTTTCGTCAAAGGCTTGACACGCCAGCACCTCATTTTCGCTGGTCGTGTACATGGTTCTGCCGTTGCGATCCCGCCAAGCAAAGCCATAAATAATGACATCCTGCTCAAAGCAAGCCATTTCTGCCAGGCTTTGCTCCATCTGCTCTCTGCTGACATCCTTTAGTGATGTTGTCCTGTTGTCACCGCCTTACTCTGAAAATGTGAGATTATAATAGCCATTATCATTGAGCCGCAGCTGCACGTCCTTTTCCAAAAATGCGCCAATCGTTGCCGAGTTCATGAGCTGATCAATCGGCCCCTGATCAAAAATTCTGCCGTGTTTGAGGAGCAAGCAGTGGTCAAAATACGCTGCCGGAATTTCTTCAAAATGGTGCGTCACATAGAGCATTGTATGCTGGCCTTTTTCTGATAGTCGTTGGATGTAACGCAGCATTTTTTCTTTACGCACCACATCCAGTCCAGTCATCGGTTCATCAAAAACCAGTATTTGCGGATTGGTCAGCAGGGCGCGGATGATGAGCACCGACTGACGCTCACCCATCGAGAGCTTATCAAAGGCATGATCCGCCTTGCCTTCAAGGCCCATGCTCCTGAGAAGGCGCTTAATGCGCAAAATTTCTTCTGTGCCGATCGTCTCCGGCACCACACCATAGGTCCCGCTGAGTCCCGCCAAGATCAAATCCATGGCCGACTCATGATGATAGACCTTGTTAAAAAAAGAATTGCTCACCCAGCCCATATTTTTGCGCAGCTGCAAAATATCCAGATCTCGATATGATTGACCTCTATATGAAAGCGTGCCATGGTTGTATTCCTGGTAGCCAGCCAGCGCACCCAAGAGGGTTGTTTTGCCGCTGCCGTTGAGGCCAATGACAACCCAACGGCTGTTTTCTTCGATGTCCCAATTAATGTCCTTTAAGAGAAAGCGATTGCCGACTTGGCAGCTCATTTTTCTGGCAGAGAGGATGACGTTTCCCATTGCTCTACCTCCTCCAGCAATTCATCGAGATCACCGTCGGCAATGGTGGTACATTCATCCATGCCATATTCGGTGATTTCTATCGGCACCTTGAATCCGTCGTCGCTCAACAAACCCAGATATCGCATCTGCCAGCTTGTCAGTGCACAGACCTTGGCAATGTTCATCTGCTTGCGTTCTTCGCCTTCGGCCAAATCCGGAAAATAATTGAAATCCATAGACTCTACCAGGGCCTTGGCACTCGCATACAAGGATTTTTCCACACCATACTCAATCTTTTCACAGCTGTCACAATACAGCTCTACCCGCGCCTCTGCCTGGGTGTAAAAAATAATTTGCCGCACCGCCAATTCGCCACCGCAATATCTGCAGCAGCAATGCTTGGCCCGTTCCTTTAATCGCTCCACACGAGGAGATTTTTCTATCGACATCACTTCCACCCTCTTTCACAAAAATAAGCAAAGCGCAATAATCATGAAGGTCACAATTATTGCGCTCGCCAAATGTCGATTGATGCCTTATATCCGCCATGCGGATTTGAATCTTAAAACAGAATTTGTGCCAATGGCCAGCCAACCAGCACACCAAAGACGAACAAGCAAGGAACCATTTTGATGGCTGCCTTGGTCATCAAATTAGAATCGGCCATTTCCTGTGTCATACAAACAGCGGTAACAGGAGATGCAGCAGGCGTCATGAGTGCAAACTGTGCCAAAACGAAGAGCAAGCAGATCATCCCTGTTGGTTCCATCCCAATGGCATGCGAGAAGTTAAACATAAATGGCATAACCAAAACAATGACGATCATATTGTTTGCAAAGTTTGTCAAAAGTGCAGCAAACGCCAGCGCGACAATAATGAAGACCAGTGGTGGCAACGCCATAAATGGCTGTAACAGCTTGGCCATCGCCGCAGGAATCCCTGTGGCTTCGGTGTTCATATACATGGCAATAGCCATAATGTAGCCGATCATCGTGATCTGACCCCAGCTGATGGTCTTGAGCCCTTCCTCAATGTTGCACAGCGAGGTGCCATCGGATTTTTTGATCAAGGTAATCACTGCCAGCATCACCAAGGTGATACCACCGATGTTGAATTGACCAAAGAAGCCCTGGATTGCACCAATTGGCAAAACCGCGCACATACTGAACACAATAAAGAGTACAAAAACAGAGAGCGCTTTTTTCTGGTCACCGGTAATTTTCATTTCTTTATTTTCACGCTTAAAGTTTGCAACCTTGGAAACATCGACTCTGAAAACAAAGCGCATCAGGAGGACATAGATGGTTACCATGACGAGTCCGGCAATGATCATGAACAAAAGGTACTTCCCAAAATTCAGCGGGCTGTCTGGGAACATGTTGTTATATGCCATGACCAATGTTAAGCCGGTGCTGAAAAACGGAATGAGCACCTGACCCATCATGCAAGCGTAGGCAATCCCGAGATAGGTAAAGATTGGCAGCTTTTCATTCTTTTCTACGCCAACCTGTTTGAAAATCTGGGTGGCAAACGCACAGAAAATGATACCCATGATGATTGGGTTCATGGTCCCCATGATCCAAGATGCGATCAACAAGAACCAAATAGTGATCCAGCCCTTGCCGCTCATAAAACGGCTACCGAGCAGTTTGTTAATGACCCAGTTAAAGGCACCCGTTTCATTACAAATACCGATCAGTGGCATACAGAAAATCAAGCAGATAACGGTCATCGAACCAAAGCTGGCGGCATACATTTCATTCATGCCAATGCTGAGCCCAATGCCAACCAAGGCCATAATACTTGGCCAAAGCATACCGACGACAATCCAACCATAGACAGCGCCAATAAAGCTACCCAGGATCCCCATACCAAGCGGTGTAATTCCGGCAAAGCCAGGTATAAATCTAAATAAGAAACAAAATGCAAAAACGATCAAATAATGGATAAGTGAGACCTTCTTGGTTTCCATCTTACTCCCCCCATTTCTCTCAACGACGTGAGTCAATCAAAGGAATGGCGTTGCCATCCCAAGGGCTTGAGATGGCAACCTGCCATTCTATCATTCATCTTAGAGTTCTTCGTTCAAAATGCTGTATACAGGTGCCCCTTCGCATTGAGCAGGAATGCTCACGCCCAGGAGAACCGCTGCTGTTGGCGTCACGTCTACTTCACGAGGGAAGAGCTGCATTTCATAGCCTTCCTTGATCCCTTCACCAGCAGCCACAAAGATTGGCCCAACGCTGGTATCTGCATAGCCTTCAGCCGTTGACAGGGATTCACCATGGTCACGGACATAATCATCATGCAGGAAGAAGATGATGTCCCCAGCGGTGTATTCGCCGCCCAGGCCGAGCAGGTTGGCATCCTTCTGATGGAGCGCCACGCTGACAATGCGGTGTCCGGTGATTGGATCACGCAGGCCGTAGAGATCGGTGATGATTTGTTCTTCCAGCTCATACTTATCCTCTGGATCGACGATACCGAAACGGTCTCTCCCCTTGAGGTTGATGAAGATGCTGTTGGAGCGCTGCTGAATGGCGCGGGTCTTGCTCCAGTCAATGGCCGGAATGTCCTTGCCATTTTCATCCTTTTGCATGACGGTGTATCCGAGCTCTACCATCGATTTGGTATTGATGGCATAGTTGTCACCGAGTCCTGCTTGATAATCGCCGTTCGGGCAAATCAGAGAGTGGTCACTGAAGAGCAGAATCGTCCAGCCATCATCCAACAGTGGCAAGAATTCGCCAATGTATTCGTCGGTCATTTCGTAGGTGCCGATGGCGCAGTTGTAAATATCTGCTTCAGACTTTTTGGAGGTTTCACGATCCTTGAGGATGCGCATGTAGGTGTGACCAGACATATCAGGGCCATGGAAGTGACTGAATACAACTTCTACCCCTTCCTGGTTGATCATGTAGTTGATGGAATCTGCCTGCCATTTTGCAGCTTGACGCCATTGCTCCAGGTTGCACTTGTTCATGACATCGACATCGCTGTCGCCGATTTGCCCGGTTGCACAAGGAGGGCCAAAGTTGGCTTTGATCTTGTCGAAAATCCAGGTTGGATACCATACACGGTTGTCATCGGCAGAGAAACCGCCAGAATACCACATGCGGACAAAGCTACCGTCATCTGCCATATCAAGGACGCGCAGATTACGTACCACATTTTCCAAGGTGCCTTCACGGGTTGGCACGACGTCATACACGTTTGGCGTGTACACATCTTTTTCGATGATGGCCAATGGCTTTTCGACATTCTTTGCTGGATAGATGGCGATTCTGTCATAAATGCCGTCTTCATTCTTGAGAATGAGGCAAGGTCTTGGCATCTTGCCAAAGAGCTGGAGCCAGGTAAATTCCTTGGCGCCTTCTGGAATTTCTACTTCCCAGTCGACTGGTTCAGAAATTGGAGACAATGACAGATTTGCCGTATAGCGATGCAAATTGTACATCTGCTGGTCGTCTTCAAAGAGAATATTCGTGCGTACATCCATCATCTTGTTGAGGTTGTAGCCGTTAAAGCCTTCAATACCTTCTTTGAATTCTTCCCAGAGAGCATCCACGTGCGACAAATCATTTTTGCACTTGGTAAAAGAATTGTAGTCTGGCTTGAGGCCCAGGAGTTCTTCCGGATCCCCGGAAAATTCTTCTGTACTGGTGACTTTACCGCGGTAGAATTTCGCTTCTGTTGCTTTAGTGCTTGCAACCATAAAACCTTCCCAGTCACGGGTGGCATAGCCAAAGCCCAGCGCCCCTGGCGTCGTCCCATCGACGACATAGAGGTTTTCGCTGTCGCTGCTTGGTGGCCAAGCGCTTCCCGGCCAGTGCCAAACGAGGGTCTTTTTGCCCGCTTCGGCAGTCACGTTCCAGAGCTGCTCTGCATGGCAATACTTGGAATAAATCCCTGCAAAGTTGACGTCCAGCTCACCCTTCATACCGATGTTAAAGTCTTCAATCCCGTGGGTCATTGGATAAGCCCCGGTGCAAAGGGTGGTCCACATTGGCGGTGTGATGGTTGGCACGCCACCGAGGAGTCGCAAATCCTTGCGCGCTGCCCCCTTTTCGATGAGCTTTTTCAGATTTGGCATGTGCCCTTCCTCAACCATTTTTTTTGAAAACTTAGGGTCCATCCCGTCAATCCCGAGCAGTAAAACTTTCTCTGATAAACCTTTGCTTCTTAGCATAATATCTACTCCCCTCTCACATTTGTGAGTTTCTTATTTGTCGATAATCTGGTAAGCTGGTGCGCCTTCGCACTGGGCTGGCATTCTCACATCCATGATGGTGGCGATGGTTGGGGTCACGTCAACCTGACGGATGACACGATCGGTTTCGCAGCCTTTCTTGATACCAGGGCCGGCTGCAATAAAGATTGGGCCTGCAGAGGTGTCGCATTCACCGAGGGAGGTGGCCATGCTG
>JAUNGU010000053.1 GCA_030524315.1 Peptococcaceae bacterium | reverse complement strand
ATGCCCAGATAGCTCAGTCGGTAGAGCAGAGGACTGAAAATCCTCGTGTCGCTGGTTCGATTCCGGCTCGAGGCACGTCGCGTCTGGACATTGTCCAGACGCTTTTTTCTTGCTCGAAAATATTTTTCGCCGAACGGTCCCCAGCGAAAAAATATTCACGCGGTGAGCAGCCTACAGCGCAAAAAAATGCCTGGCGAGAATTTTCATCTCGTCAGGCATTTTTTGTTTGTCTTAATTGAGGGGCTTTTGGAAAACGTGGGTCAGATCCGAATCGTCGGCGTCGTTTGGCGTTGACTGTGCAGCAGCTTGCTGATTGGCGAGCTGGCGCTTGAAATCCTCCGAGGAAAAGGTGACGCCAGTGTCTTGGACAGGTGCTTGCTTTTTACGGAAGGAATTTTTCTCTGGCTGCGTCTGGCTTGGCGCCGCTGGTGCCTCGGCAGCAGCGGCCGTCGACTGGACATGCAGCGTTGCCTGAAGGCTCGTCATTTCCTGGGTGAGCTTTTTGGCGCGGCGATAATTGGCGTAGGTGCGATACATAAAGTGGCCGAGGACAAAGCAGAGCACAATTTCTGCGACTGCGGAGATGGCAATGAATTCCAAATTGGTGAGCACGCCCTGGTAGCCAAAGACATTGAGCACGACAAAGGCGGCCGAGCAGGCAAGAGAAAGTATAAACATCAAAATACGCATAGCGTCTTGTCACTCCTTAGAGAATATTATAGAATAATTGATATCATGTATTTTACACGTTTTCACTGTCATAGACAAGGAAGGGAATGGGGAAGGTCTGCATGGAAAAATTACGTCGCATCAAAAAACAAAAAAAGCTGACGGGGCTTTGCGCCGGTTTGGCCCGCGCGCTGGGTGTGGATGTCAGCTATGTGCGTTTTGCGTGGCTCGCGGTGGCGCTGGTACCACCGTTCAATCATTTGCTTGCGGTGGCAGCCTATGCCCTGCTGGCGTGGATCGTGCCTGTGGCAGACAAGGAATTTTTGGGAGAACCGGATGAGGGGAAATTTGCATGGCTGACAAAACGCAAGGCATCGTAATTCTCGGCCACGGTAGTCGCTACGCCCAAGGTTTGTCGGTGATCACCGAGACGACGGCCCGCTACAAGCGCTTGCATCCCGAATCACGCGTGGCTTACGCCTTTATTGAGCTCGCCGAGCCGCGCCTGGAGGAAACCATCGAGGCGCTGGTAGCTGAGGGGCTTGGGTCGATCATCGTCGTGCCGCTCTTTCTTTCCTTTGGCCACCACATCGCCAGAGATCTTCCGGCGCGCATGGAAGCCCTGGCTAAGCGCCACGCTGATGTGAATTTTGTCACAACGGCGCCGATTGGTGCTGACCCGCTGCTCTGCGATATTATTCAAGCGCGCATCGACAATCATTCATAAATCAAAGCACCTGAATCACCGGCAGGTGCTTTTTTCTGCCATCAAGGAGGGGCGCGTCCTTTTTTGCTGCTAAAAAGGATGGGCCGTTTATCCATCCCATCGATAAATATTCTTTTTCTCTTGGAATTGGGTGGGATTACGCATTGAAGAATGATGGGTTGTTTTGATATAATGAAGATGGTACAGTTTGTTATATGTATTTATGGATGTATTTTGTTTGTGCGCAAATGAAATTCATCACAAAGTATGGAGGCATTCGCATTGAAGTTTATATCCTCTGTCCGTTTGGCTGTGATTTTGATTGCAGCCCTGGCGGGCTTAGCCGTATCCTCAACCATATATGATCTGCCAGAAATGTATCAGTCGTTGCCGTTTCGCATTTTAGTGGCGGCGTTTTTCGTCAATCTCTTGACCTGTAGCGTTCAGCTCTGGCCAAAGGTGGCGCGCACCCTGCGCCGTAAGCCGGAGAGCCTCGTGGGCCAGGAAAAGGGCTTTCGAGCGGTGGGCTATGACAAGGATGAATTCTTTGCCCGCCTCAAAAAACAGCGCTACCATTGGCAAACTCACGATGGAGAAGCGGGTCAATATGTCCTGGCTCGTCAGAATATACCGGCAATTCTTGCGCCCCATGTGCTCCATGTTGGGCTCCTGGTGATCATCGTCGGTGCTTTTCTCTCGAGCTTCAACGTCACCGGTCAGCTCATGCTCTCGCCTGGCGAAAGCCAGCCGCTGCCGACGGCAATTTCTGAGCGCATCGGCGAAGGGTCGATTGCAGTGAGCGATTTTGAAACAGAATATGACGACGAGGGCGCCATCGAAAACTGGGTGACGACCTTTGATCTGACCCTGGATGGCAAGGAAGTGGCCAAGGATGCCACCACCCGCGTCAACCATCCCTACAAGGACAACGGCCTGAGCATTTACCAGATGGCCTATCGCAATATGTATGTGGTGCACATCGAGGGCGACGATTCTGTCACCGGCGATTACGCCATTCCCGAGAGTCAGCGCTTTCCTTTGGGGGATCGCACCGTGGACATTGAACCGATGACCGAGGGTGTGGCCCTGCTCTACGTCTTTGATGAGAACAATAAGGAGATTGGCTCCTACGCGTTCAAAGAAGGCAGTAAAATTGCCATCGATGACAATACGACCATCAGCTACATCCAGCCGATGAATGCAACGGTGCTGGAATTCAAATACAGCAAGGCGATGCCGATTATTTTTGCCGGGTTTATTCTCGCGGCACTGGGCTCGCTCTTGTCCCTCTTTGGTCGTTACGGCGAGGTGGTTGGCTTTATTGATGCCACAGGGCGCGTCTCGATGCGCGTGCTCAACAAGAGCAGCTATGCGCGCAAGCGCCAGGAAAAAGCCTTTGGCATCGAGGCAACAGATGAAACGAGAGAGGAAGAGTCATGCTAGAAACACTTCAGGTTATTCTGCTCTGGGCGCTGATCAGTGCCTCGGCGGCAAGCTTTGTTATATTCATATTTTTCTATCGCAAGATTGGCACCATGCCCGTTGCCAAAATTCTCTCGGCGCTGACGGCTGCCATTGCGGTGGTGCTCTTGGCAGCACGCATCATTGCCTCAGGAGATCTGCCCTTTGCCAATGGGCTGGACTTTGGCTTTTGGATCAATGCGGTGCTCTTGCTTGTGCTCCTTGTGCTGACGTTCAAATTTGAGCTCGCTGTGGCTGGCTGTGTGATTTTCCCGATTGTCGCAGGGCTGTCCATTTGGATGACGAGCTTCAATTTGGCCAATCAGCCTGCGGCCCCGGCCCTCCGAAGCTACTGGCTGGATTTTCACGTATCCTCGGCGATTCTCGCCTACGCGGCGTTTTTGTTCTCCTTTGTCTTTTCCCTGTTGGTGCTCGCCTCTCATAAGAAGCAGTTTGCCAAGCTGCCGGATAAGGACACCTTGGGCGAGTGGGCCTATCGCGCCGTACTCGTCGGCGTCACCTTCCAGACGGTCATGCTCATCACTGGATCGGTCTGGGCAGAATATGCCTGGGGCGCTTATTGGAGCTGGGACCCAAAGGAAACCTGGGCACTCATCACCTGGTTCATTTACGCCATCTATTTGCACCTGCGCGTGCGTGGCTGGTCCAATGAACGTCTGACCTGGTTGAACATCATCGGCTTTGCGGCGATGGTCTTCACCTTCTTTGGCGTCAGCTACTTGCTGCCAGGGCTGCATAGCTATCTTTAATAAAAATTGGGGGTCATTTTCTTGTCAAAGCAATTTAAGGGGATTTTGCGAGAACACGAAAAAGAGCTGCTTTCCGCCTGGTTTGAGCAAATGATGCAAGCTTATCCAGAGGAATCGCGCAATTATTTTAAGAGAGTCAATAGCGACTTCACCAATCCCGTGGGCGCTAACTTATATAATAGTTTGAAAGAGCTGTTGCAAACACTGATATCTGACGCACCCGATGCAGATATCGTGAATGAAAATGTGCACATGATCTTGCGGATCAAAGCGGTGCAGGAGGTGCTGCCTAGCCAAGCAGTCTCCTTTGTGCTCGCTTTCAAGCAGATTGTGGAGGACGTATGCGGGAAGGCGCTGGAAAGCGCCGGTGTGGCCACAAAGGACTGGTTGGATTTTTACAGCGACATTGACACCGTCGCCCTCTATGCCTTTGACAGCTACAGTGAAAGTCGCGAATTGATTTACAAGATGCGTTTGGATCAAATCAGACAGACCAACGACATCTTGGTCCGAGCCGATCTCATTGATAAGGCCTTGGATATGCAGGATTTTATGCAATGTAGTAGTTCACTTGATGCCGACAGCACAGCTGCTTGCCCATCATCGGGCTGTGCCTCCTGCGCCAGTCAGTGTCAGGTCAACATAGAAAAAGGGGTGTAATGAAATGGCAAAACTTCCAAAACCTGCGGAGCTGCTCGACATTAATTATAACCCTCCGAAAACTCCATGGATGGATACACCAGCGGAGTTTAGAGAAGGGATGTACTGCCATGCCGGTAAGCCGGAAAGTGCAGAAATCGTCAGCCTCCCAAATGCTCGTGAATGGCGTGTGCCGGATGAAGATTGGAAACTGCCGGATGATTGGCAGAAGATCATTCTTCAGGGCTTGCACGATCGTTTGCATCGATTCCGTTCACTGAAAATCTTCATGGATTGCTGTGTTCGCTGTGGTGCGTGTGCGGACAAGTGTCACTTCTTCCTCGGAAGCGGCGATCCAAAGAACATGCCTGTGCTTCGCGCAGAGCTTCTGCGCAGCGTTTACCGCAAGGAATATACCTTGGCCGGTAAGCTCATGGGCAAGATGGTCGGTGCACGTGAACTCAACGAGCAGGTGCTGAAGGAATGGTTCTACTATTTCTTCCAGTGCTCTGAATGTCGTCGTTGCTCTGTATTCTGCCCATACGGCATTGATACAGCAGAAATTACGATGCTCACTCGCGAACTGTTAAACCTTGTCGGGCTTAACATTGACTGGGTCATCACACCAGTCGCCAACTGCTTCTCCAAGGGCAATCACCTTGGCATTCAGCCACACGGTATTGTCGACAGCTATGACATGATGCTCGATGACGTCGAAGACATCACCGGCGTCCGTCTGGATCTGACCTACAACCGTAAGGGCGCAGAAATTCTCTATGTGCCACCATCCGGGGATATTTTTGCAACCCCTGGTAACTACACGCTGATGGGTCAGCTGATGCTCTTCCATGAGCTTGGGCTTGACTACACTGTCAGCACCTTTAACTCTGAGGGCGGGAACTTCGGTCTCTTTACCTCCAACGAAATGATGAAGCGTCTCAACCAGAAGATCTATGCCGAAGCCAAGCGTCTTGGCGTCAAGTGGATCATCGGCGGGGAATGCGGCCACATGTGGCGTGTTATTCACCAGTACATGGACACCATGAACGGTCCTGCAGACTTCCTCGAGGTACCAAAGAGCCCAATCACCGGTACCGTCTTTGAAAATGCCAAGACCACCAAGATGGTCCACGTCACCGAATTTACTGCGGATATTATTCGTCATAACAAAATCAAGCTGGACCCATCCAGAAATGCTGGCATCATTGCCACCTATCACGATTCCTGCAACCCTGCCAGAGCAATGGGGTTGTTGGATGAACCTCGCTACATTCTCGATCACTGCGTCGAATGGTACGAAATGCCAGAAGACACCATTCGTGAAAAAACCTTCTGCTGTGGTTCCGGCTCTGGCTTGAATGCAGAGGAAGACATGGAACTGCGTATGCGCGGCGGCTTCCCACGTGCCAATGCGGTGAAGTACGTCAACCAGAAGCATGGCGTCAACATGCTTTCCTGCGTCTGCGCCATCGACCGTGCTGCGCTGCCTCCGCTGATGCGCTACTGGGTACCAGGTGTAGAGGTTTGCGGTGTGCACGAGCTCTTGGGTAACGCCCTGGTCATGAAGGGTGAAAAGCCAAACCGCGAAGAAAATCTGCGTTTTGAACCGTTGCAAAACCAGGACATGGAAGAAGCGTAAGGGGGCGGGATAAATGCGAAAGAAAACAAATATCGTTGTTGGTGTGCTTGTGTTCTTATTGGTCGTTACCGCACCAATTTGGCTGAACTTCGGCAAAAGCGCTGCTGCGGAAGGTCCCGAGGTCAGCTTGGATACACCAACCATCAATGCATTGCCTGAAGATCAAAGAAAATGTATCTATGATACAGAATATATGCGCGACAACCACATGGAAATTCTGCATCAGTGGAAGGTCCAGGTTGTGCGCGATGACAACCGCGTCATGGTGACACCAGACGGTCGTGAATTTGAAATGAGCTTGCAGAATACCTGCCTCGATTGCCATTCCAACTACGAAGACTTCTGCAAAAAATGCCATGATTACAATGGCGTGGATCCTAACTGCTGGACCTGCCATACCAACGAATCGACCCAATATGCCGGCGGCGCAACTGCTGACGAGGTAAACAGTGGGGAGGTGGCTAGCTAATGGAAAATATGTCCAGACGTAAATTCCTGAAGCTTGGTGCCCTGTCTGCCGGCCTGGTCACCCTGGCTGGCTGCGCCACCATTCAGAAAACGCCAATCGGCGGTGGCACCTTCGAAAAATCCTCCAGCGAGGAAAAGGTCGGCAAATGGGGGATGTTCATCGATATGTCCAAGGTCGACGACATCGATGCCATCGCTGAGGTTTGCCACCACGAACACAATGTGCCAACCATTCCTGACAAACGCCACGAGGTGAAATGGATTTGGGCAGAGCCATTCCAGGCCTTGTTCAAAGAAATCACCCACGAAGGCATCCAGGAAAAATACGCCGATGTGCCATTTGTTGCAACCTGCAACCACTGCCGCAAACCTGTCTGCGTCAAGGTTTGCCCAACCCAGGCCACCTTCCAATCGGAAAACGGCATCACGCTGCAGGACATGCACCGCTGCATCGGCTGCCGTAACTGCATGGCCGCCTGCCCATATGGTAGCCGTAGCTTCAACTTTGTAGAGCCACGCGATTATATCGAAGAGGTCAATCCAGAATACCCAACCCGCATGAAGGGCGTCGTCGAAAAATGCGACTTCTGCTACGACCGTCTCTCCAAGGGCCAGATGCCACTGTGCGCTGAAAAGAGCGAAGGCATCACCGTCGGTGATTTGGACAACGAAAGCTCAGAAATTTCGAAGCTGATCCGCGAAAATATGACCATCGTTCGTGGCGAAAGCTATGGCACCGAGCCAAGCTGCTACTACAAGGTCAGCTTGTTAGAGGGGGAGGCGTAAACAATGATTGAAAAAACATTTGTCAAGCGCAGCGGCCCGAAATATTGGGCGTGGATGATTCTCCTCATTGCCCTGATCGCCGTCGGCTTTGCTGCATACATCTATCAGATGACCGTCGGTTTCCAGGTCACTGGTATGAGCCGTGACATCTCCTGGGGTCTGTACATCGGCCACCTGACCTTCTTCGTCGGGGTTGCCGCCGGGGGCGTCATGATTGTATTGCCTTATTATTTCCACGATGCCAAGGCTTATGGCCGCATCACCGTCATCGGGGAATTTTTGGCGATTGCCGCCATCATCATGGCACTGCTCTTCGTCGTTGTCGACGTTGGCGTGCCAACCAAGATTTTCAACGTATGGCTTTACTGGACACCAAAATCCATGCTCTGCTGGGACTCCTTGGTTCTGCCAACCTACCTCGTGCTGAACATTGTTGTCGGCTACCAGGTGCTGCAGGCTGAAAACAAGGGTCTCCATTACAAGAAGTGGGTCAAGGTGTTGGCTATGATTTCTGTACCAGTCGCCTTCTCCATCCATATTGTTACAGCCTTCCTGTATTCCGGTCTGCCAAGCCGCCACTACTTCCTGACGGCTGTGCTGCCAGCCAAATTCTTGGCCAGCGCCTTTGCAACCGGTCCTGCGCTGATCATCCTGATCTGCCTGCTCCTCAAGAAGCTCACCGGCTTTGATGCTGGCGAAAAGGCCATCAAGATGCTCGCCACCACCGCCATCTATGCCTACATCGCAACGATGATCATGATGGCCGGTGAATTCTTTACCGCTTACTACTCTGGCGTGGAATCTCACCAGATCGCGCTGACCTATCTCTTTGCAGGGTATCACGGTCACAACGAGTTTGTGCCACTGATGATGTTCTTCATCGTTTGCGTCGTGGCCACCCTCGTGCTGTTGATCCCTACCAAGCTGCGTTACAACAAGGCAACCATGATCGTTGGCTGCATTGCCCTCTTCCTGTCCATGTACATTGAAAAGGGTCTGACCTTCGTCATCGGTGGTCTCTCCGAAAACCCATTTGGCGAAATCGTTGACTACATCCCAGGCAAGATTGAGCTGCTCGTTATCGTTGGTGTCTTTGCCATCGGTCTCTTCATCCTCAGTCTCCTGCTCAAGATGGTCACCGTCGTCAAATACGATAACGATGAAGGCGCCTTCCCTAACAAGCCGGATCGCACCCGTCTCGCTTATCGTCTGAACGAAGAAGCTGGCACCTATGTCGACACCCGTCCAAAGCCAGAACCAGAGGCTGAAGAAGAAGCCGAAGGGGAAGCTGCTGAGACGGCTGAGACACAGGCATAACGACTACCTAAAGAAAGTGAGGAAAAAACAATGGGATTAATTGTTGCTATTGTCATCGTCTGCGCGATTGTGGCAATTGCTTACGTTGGGGTAGCCGTCGCCGGGTTGAGTGCACTGTTTGGGATCATTCTCCCTTATCTGGCGCTCGCCGTCTTTATCGTTGGGGTCGTCTACCGAATTGCTAACTGGGCCAAATCTCCAGTGCCATTTAATATTGTCACCACCTGTGGTCAGGAAAAATCCCTCGATTTTATCAAGACCAACCCAATTGACAACCCAACCACCCGCGCCGGGATGGTTGTGCGTATGATTTTGGAAGTGACGGTCTTCCGCTCCCTGTTCCGCAACAGCAAGGTGGAGCTGACCGCCGATGGCGACCTGCGCTATCAGTGGGAAAAATGGCTGTGGATTTTTGCGCTGCTCTTCCACTGGGGCATGTTCTTCACCCTGCTGCGCCACTTCCGTTTCTTCATGGCTGACGTCCCTGGTTGGGTCGGCGCCATCGAAGCGGTCGACGGTGTCTTCATGGTGGATCTGCACCCAATTTATCTGACCGGTATCTTCATGCTCTTGGGCCTCGTGGGGCTCTTGGGCCGCCGTCTCTATCTGGGTAAGGTGCGCTATATCAGCCTTCTGAATGACTATTTCCCACTGTGCTTACTCTTGGGGATTGTCATCACCGGTATGAACATGCGCTATCTCACCCACGTTGACATCAACAATGTGCGCGAGCTGATGATCTCTCTGATCACCTTCCATCCGGCGATTCCTGCTGGTGGCATCAGCCCAGTGTTCATTATGCACCTGGCGCTCGTTTGCACCCTCTTGATCTACTTCCCAATGAGCAAGCTCATGCACGCCTTTGGCGTCTTCATGAGCCCAACCCGTAACATGGTCAACGATAGCCGCAAGAAGCGCTACGTCAACCCATGGAACCCAGTCGTAGAATTCCACTACTATGAAGACTACGAAGATGAATTCCGTGAAAAAATGGTTAAGGTTGGCTTGCCGGTGGATAAAACCATCGAGGAAGCTGCCGCTGAAAAAGCGGCCAAGGAAGCACAGCTCAAGGCTGAGCTCGGCATGTAAGTCACAAATTTTGCGCTGGCGACTATTCGCCAGCGCTTTTTTGTTGCCTGTGCACAGCTGCAGAAAAATCTGCGCGCAAAAATCCCACAGAGCTGATGACGACGAGCGCATTTCTCACGCGTGCCTGCGGGCAAATGGTGGCAATGGGCGCATAAATAGGCTATAATATTGCTAGTGCATTTTGGAAGGGAGGATGCTTGTGTCTAATCTATCATCGAGCATCATCAACTTTGTATTTATGGCGCTGGCGATTATTCCCGCCATGTGCTTTCACGAATATGCCCACGGCTGGGTGAGCTACAAGCTCGGCGATCCATCGCCAAAAACCGACGGCCGCTTGAGTCTCAATCCGCTGCATCACATTGATCCCCTGGGCGCGCTCTTTCTTCTGGTTTTCCAGTTTGGCTGGGCCAAGCCTGTGCAGGTCAACCCACGCTACTACAAAAAGCCCAAGGAAGGCATGGCGCTGGTGGCGCTGGCCGGACCGGTGGCCAATTTTATTTTGGCGCTCATCTGCCTCATTGCCACGACGGTGATCAGCAAGGTCACAGGCGGCAGCGTATCGTCGGAGGCAGTGTATTACATCTACCAATTTCTCTGGCTCA
Source organism: Peptococcaceae bacterium (assembly GCA_030524315.1). Classification (GTDB taxonomy): domain Bacteria; phylum Bacillota; class Peptococcia; order Peptococcales; family Peptococcaceae; genus UMGS1590. The sequence goes on along the minus strand of JAUNGU010000053.1, from coordinate 4,181 downwards.
TGGCCATCATCAACGTGGGCTTCGGTGTCTTTAACCTGATTCCCCTGCCACCCTTGGACGGCTCCAAGGTCATCGGCGTGGTGCTGCCGACGGAATGGTATTTCAAATACATGCGCTTTGAGCAATACGGCTTTATTCTGTTGTTTTTGCTGTTGGCCCTCGGCGCCTTTAATTCGCCGCTGGTGTGGCTGCGCAGTGGCGTCATGAATTATCTGGGCTTTTTGGCCGACAAGCTGACATTTTTCCTCGGTTAAGTCGGGGATGAAAGGATGAGAAGGATTTGAACAAGAAGCACACGCCGACGGTGGCCTTTCACACCCTGGGCTGCAAGGTCAATCAGCACGACACGGCGATTATGGCGGCGCTCTTTCAGGACAGCGGCTATGCGGTGGTGGATTTTCACGAGGTGGCCGATGTCTACGTCGTCAATACCTGCACCGTGACCCATCTCAGCGATCGCAAATCGCGCCAGATGCTGCGTCGCGCCGCTGGCGAAAATCCTGAGGCCATTGTCGTCGCCTGCGGCTGCTACGCCCAGACGGCGGCCAAGGAGCTGGAAGGGCTCGATGAGGTCGACCTTATCATCGGCACCAACGAGCGCCATCGGGTCGTCGAGGCGGTGGAACAATTTGCCAAGGACCACCAGCGCCAGATATACCTGCCTGAAAAAAACGACCTGTTCTATTATGAAAACCTGCCCCACGAGCGCGTCAGCGGTATGACCCGCGCCTATGTGAAGATTCAGGAGGGCTGCAACCAGTTTTGCACCTACTGCATCATTCCTTATGCGCGCGGACCGCTGCGCTCCCGCAGTGAGGATGATACGATTGAGGAAATCAACGGCCTTGTCGCCGCAGGGTACAAGGAGGTCATTCTCACTGGCATCCACATTGGCGCCTACGGTCGCGGCCTCAAGGACGAGACCTGTGATCTCACGGGCCTTTGCCGTCGCATCCTTGACGAGACAGCAATTGCGCGGCTGCGCATCGGCTCCCTGGAGGGGGTCGAGGTCACCGACGATCTCATCGAGATGATTGCGACAAATCCGCGCATGGCCCGCCAGCTCCATCTGCCGCTGCAAAGCGGCTGTGATCAGACCCTGGCTGCCATGCGCAGGCCCTATGACACGGCTGCATTCCGCGAGATGGTCGCCGCCATTCGCGCGCGCGTGCCGGATATTGCCATTACCACCGACATCATGGTTGGCTTTCCGGGCGAAACTGACGAGGATTTTCAGGCGTCCCTGGCCTTTGCCGATGAGATGGCCTTTAGCGACATGCACATCTTCAAGTATTCCCAGCGCGACGGCACCCCGGCGGCGACCATGCCAAACCAGGTTGATCCCCGCATCAAGGACGCCCGCGCTAAGGAAATGGCCGCCGTCGCGGCGCGTAACAAGATCGCCTATGAGGAAGCGCTCATTGGCAGACGTGTGCGTCTGCTACTTGAGGAGCCCCTTGGCGACGGCCGCTGGGTCGGCCACAGCTCCAATTATTTATATGTGACAGTTACCGGCGAGGGTCTTTCCTCGGGTCGCTTTGTCGACGCTGTGTTGACAGGGCGCCAGGAAGGGCGCTTGCAGGGTGAACTAATAAATTCAGATGAGGAGGAATAGTATGAGTGATTGTATCTTTTGCAAAATCGCCAACGGCGAGATTCCAACGACCACCGTTTACGAAAACGATCTCGTGCGCGCCTTCCGCGACACGGATCCCCAAGCACCAACCCATGTGCTCGTCGTGCCAAAGCGCCACGTCCAGAGCGTAAGCCAGCTGACCCAGGAAGACGGCGCGCTGATGCTCGCGCTGCTCGATGCAGTGCAAGCTGTCGTCAAGAGCGAGGGCCTCGAAGAAGGCGGCTATCGCTTGGTGGCAAATACCGGTGAACAGGGCGGTCAGAGCGTGCCCCATTTGCACATTCACGTCCTTGGTGGACGCGACATGAAATGGCCTCCAGGTTGACGTATCATGGCTAGGGGGGACTTACAAACGCAGCCCGCATTATGGCGGCAGCTTCTTCTGCCTGTACAGGCAGGAGAAGCGCCCTGGCTGCGTTTTTTTCGTATCTTTTTGGGCAATGTGCTGCTCACAGGGGCTTATGCCTTTATCACCGTGCCAAAAATTATCCTAAATGGCGGCGTCACCAGCTTTTCCCTGGTGCTCCAGGAATGGACCGGGCTCAGCGTCGCCGTCTGGGTGGATATTTTGACGGTGGCGCTCATTGCCATCAGCTTTGTATTTTTGGGCAAGAATTATTTCGTCGGCGCGCTGTTTTCAAGCGTCTGCTACATGGGCTTGTTCAACTTTTTCCATTGGCTGGGCTGGGAGCTGCCGCTGCCGGAGATCCTTGGTACGCCGATTTTGGCGACGCCAATCGCCGCGGTTTTTGTGGCTGCCGGCTATTATTTCTGCATCGGCGCCAAAGCCACCGCTGTGAGCTTTGACACCATTGCCCTCATCCTCAACAAACGCAACGCCCGCTTTGACATTGCCACCACGATGATGCTCATCAACATGCTCGTGCTCCTTTCTGGCATGGCTGCCTACAGCATTGTCGCCGTCGTCTGCGGCCTCGTCTTCACCTTTTTGCAGGGGCAATTTCTCAAGCGCTTCCTCAAATGGGGCGGCATCGAGCAAATTGGTGAATAATCAGTTTCTTTACGTGAATTTGGTCTTAGCACTTGTATTTACGTGACTGATATCGTATAATAGCTATTGTGTTTGAGTCCAGATATCAACAGTCCTGTTTAACTCCTGTTGATTCCGGAGGGAGGGAAATAGGCAATGTCATCAGAAATTAAGGTTCGTAAGGACGAATCATTAGATAGCGCATTACGTCGTTTTAAACGCTCTTGCCAGAAGTCTGGCGTGTTAGCAGAATGCCGTAAACGCGAACACTACGAAAAACCAAGTGTAAAGCGTAAGAAAAAATCTGAAGCTGCGAGAAAAAACAATCGCAAGAAATCATACTAAGCAACAACTTAGCATATGCATCGACGGGCAAACACCCGTCGATTTTTTTTCCCAAGCATACGATAAGCCGCAGGCAACTTTCATCGGAAAGTCGCCTGCGGCATTTTTTGTTGGAGAGATTTTATTTTTTCAATGATGCAATCCATGCGTCGATGGCCTCAGCCAAAACCAATTGCTGGCGCAAAACGGCCATCCCCGTTTCTGGAATATCTGGCATATTTTCTTTTGACTGGAGATTCTCCTCCAAATAAGTCTTCAAGGTTTGAATATTGCTTTCGATCTCTCTAATACAAACCTGTTGCTTTTCGAGAGGTAACGAATCCAGATTGACAATGACGGCGTTGAAATCCAAAAAGATATGAATCGGGTTGGAAGAAATCTCAAACATCAAGTGTTCAAATTCCTTTTCTCCAGCCTCTGTCAAAGAATAAACGGATTTCTCCGGCATTTTCCCTGGCTTAACAACCTCGCCTTTAATGAGCCCCTTTTTTTCAAGCTGAATCGTTTTCTTATAAATGGAGGGTGTACTGATTTTGACCCATTTTGAAATATTGCGGTATTCCACTAATTTTTGAATCTCATAAGCGCTCATAGGCGCTTTTTTTAGCATGCCCAATACAATTAAATCGATTGCTGCCATGTCCTCCGCCTTTCTATAGCTTGCAAATAAAACGAGAGATGATTGCTATCTTTTAGAGTATTTAATTTTATAGCATCTGTCAAGATCTCGAAAAGATTTTCTAACACTTGACAGATGCTATAAATTACAGTAGTATTGCTTGTTGTCGACAATGTTGTAATTTATACTGATATAAATTATAGTGAGAAAAAGAAAGGGGTATTCATCTTGAGTGAAGGTAATAGCAAATTGACGTTATTGGGAAATGCACCGATTCCTCAAGCGCTGCTGTCTCTCGGTGTCCCGATTATGATTGGTATGTTAATCAATGCCCTCTACAATTTGGTAGACGCGTATTTTGTAGGCGGGCTCGGGGAAAGTCAAATGGGCGCAATTTCCATTGTTTTCCCATTGGGGCAGGTTGTCGTGGGGCTGGGGTTGATGTTTGGCAACGGCGCAGCGTCGTATCTTTCCAGACTGTTAGGTCGCGGGGAGAAGGACTTGGCCGATCAAGTGGCCAGCACCGCTTTGTATTGCAGCGTATTGATAGGCGCCATGATCATCCTCTTGGCGACGATTTTTATGGCGCC
>JAUNGU010000052.1 GCA_030524315.1 Peptococcaceae bacterium | reverse complement strand
ATTTTTTCGAGCAACTATGTATACAACGAGACGTCCCATGAATTGGAGGATTGCATCCTCTATGGCGATTTATTGTCCGGGGCCTTTGCCGAAAAGCTGGTGGCCATTGATGAAACGGCGATGCTTCGCCAGTGGCTGGAAATGCTGCAAGGCATCCATGAAACCCTGGTGACTTATTCAAGTGAGGAAAGAACCTATGATGAGAAAAGAAATTTTTTGGTCGATACCCTCGTCGAATCACTTTCAAATGAAGCGAACCGTGAAGCCTGTCTCGATACAGCAACAATGCTTTTGCTCAAACAATTGCCAGCAGATGATAGCCAGGAGCCACTACCATTGACAGTTTCTGAGGGGCTTAAGCCTCTTTTTGCAAAAACGCTTCATTCATCACAAGATTTTATGGCATTGCAGGTGTGACGAATTTATGAAAAACTTAATGCAGCAACAGAAAATAAAAAATATGTTGAAGGATGTGGAAGCCGCCCTCGAGGAGATCGTCGATTTTGACGACGATTTTATTCGTGAGGCAGCCCTAAGAAATATTCGCGCCGGTGGCAAGCGCTTGCGCCCGATTTTTGTGCTCCTGACAGCACGATATTTTGGCGTGAAAAATGCTGAGGTCATCAAGTTTGCAGCGATCATGGAGCTCATCCACATGTCGTCGCTGATCCATGACGACGTCAACGACCATTCGGACTTGCGCCGTGGCCAGACGACGCTCAACGCCCAGTATGGCAATGGCGTCGCCGTGCATGTTGGCGATGTGGTATTGATCGAAGCCCTCAAGAAGGTATTTGAAGTGTCTCATACCAAGGAACTCCTCGACATTCTTTCAAAGACCGCCGTGGAAATGTCCAAGGGGGAAATCGCTCAGCTGGCGTCGCTTTTTGATGTGCATCAGGATTTGGCATCCTATGGTTATCGCATTGAGCGCAAAACAGCGTTGCTCATTGCCATTTGCTGCCAGACAGGCGCCATCCTGAGCAACGCCACCAAGGCGCAGATCGATGCCTTCTATCGTTATGGCCATCATTTGGGCATGGCCTTCCAGATCAAGGACGATTTGATGGACATCATGCCGGCCAGCAAAAAAATCGGCAAGCCAATCGGCCACGATCTGATCAATGGCTTGATCAATCTGCCAACGATTTTGCTCTTGCAACGAGATTTCCCTGAAAAGCAGCGTGTCATCGACATTATCCAAAGTCATTTTGCTGGCGGACAGGAGGACATTGATTACGTCATGTCCTTTGTGCTCCAGGATGACATCATTGCAGAATGCGAGGCGCACATCATGCACCATATTTCTGAGGCGAAGGCCATTGTCGAACAGTTTGACAAGAACGATACCCGCGGGCTTCTTCTTGATGCGGCAAACTATGTTTACGAAAGGTCTGTGTGATGGCGTTCGACTATCCTGTCATGCTCGATTTGACTGACAAGCCTGTTCTCGTCGTCGGCGGTGGCAGCGTGGCAGAACGCAAATGCACGGCACTCGTCAAAAGCGGGGCGCAGGTGACGGTGATCGCGCCGTCACTGACAGAAAAACTGGAGCAAATGGCAGCGGGCAGCGAGCTTGACGTGATTCGTCGCGCCTTTGCGCAGGAGGATTTGCAAGCGCTTGAACCGTTTATCGTCTTTGCAGCGACGAGCGAGGATGCTGTCAATCGGGAAATCGCGGCCTTGTGCCAAGAGCGGGGGATCCTCGTCAACAATATCACCTCGCCAGAGGCAGGCAATTTTGCTGTGATGTCTGCGATCCACAGGCCTGATTACGCGGTTGCTATTTCAACTTATGGCAAGGGACCGGGATTTTCCAGGGCGCTGCGGGAATATTTAGAGCCTGTGCTTGACGAAGAGCTGGATGTGGTAGTCTCGCTCTATTTGGATTGCCGCAAATGGCTCGCCGATACGGAACCAGACTCGGCAAAACGTGTGCGCAAATTGCGCAGTCTTCAATTGACGACAATACTCGCCCTCACCAAGGGCATAGGTTCATACGACAAGCAATTAGAGAGGGTGAAGGAATGGCTATCCTACTCACTGGATTAAATTACAAAACGGCACCTGTCGAGGTGCGTGAAAAGGTGTCGCTGTCGCGACCGCAAATAGAAAAAATTAGCGAACGGGTACGTGGGATAGAGGCTTTCTCGGGTTGTACCATCCTTTCAACCTGTAATCGCACCGAGTTTTATATCAACGCCGACTCGCCCTTCGTGGCCCAGGAAAAGCTGATCGCGCTCATTAGCGATTACAGCCACATTCCGGAACGAGAGCTGGCGCCATATCTCTATATTAAATTCAACAAAAATGCCGTCCGTCATTTATTTACCGTCGTCGCTGGGATGGATTCAATGATTCTTGGCGAAAGTCAGATCCAGGGCCAGGTGCAGGATGCCTATGAATACGCCTTGAATTACAACATCTCTGACAACATTCTCAATACCCTCTTTATGAGCGCGTTGACGGTGGGCAAGCGTGTGCGCACAGAGACTCAAATCGACCGCCACACGCTGAGTGTCAGTGTGGCAGCGGTGGAAATGGCCAAGGCCTTTTACGGTAGCCTCGAGGACAGAAAGGTGCTCGTCCTCGGTGCCGGGGAAACCAGCGAGCTCACGTCGCGGTATTTGATTTCAAATGGCATCAGCAGCATCATGGTGGCCAATCGTACCTTTGAAAGGGCGGAATGGCTGGCCAATGAAATCGGCGGCCAGGCCGTGAATTTTAAGACCCTCGGTGAGCATTTGCCGGATACGGATTTGATCATCACAAGTACGGCATCGCCGGTGCCGATTATTGATAAGGCAACCCTCATTGAGGCGCAGCCGGATCGCGAGCGTCCACTGCTGATGATCGATATTGCGGTGCCGCGCGACATCAACCCGGACGTGAACGCGCTGGACTACGTGACTCTCTATGATATTGACGACCTGGCGCGCAAAACCGACGAAAACCTCGCTGCGCGTCAGCGAGAAGTGGTGAAGGCCAAGAAAATTGTCGACGATGAAATCGAGGATTTTTATTTCTGGATGGATTCGTTGTGGGTGGTGCCAACGATCGTCAAAATGCGCGATCAGATTGCCAAAATCAAGGAATCAGAAATTGAGCGCGCCCTCAACCGCATTGACAATCCGAGCGAGCGAGAAAAACGCATCATCGAACAGCTCGCCAACAGCATTGTCAATCGCTGGCTCCATCGTCCAATCATCAATATGAAAGCCTTGGCCGGAAAGCGCGCAGACAAAATCGACTGCTATGTCAACGCCATTAACGACCTGTGGGGATTAGATAAAAATGACCAAAAAGACAATTAAAGTTGGCTCAAGAGACAGCCAGTTGGCGCTGTGGCAAACCAATTTTGCCATTTCTGAGCTCAAAAAAGTATTTACCGATTGCGAGTTTGAAGTTGTAAGTATCAAAACCAAGGGCGACAAGGTCCTGGACGTGTCCCTTTCTAAAATCGGCGACAAGGGCCTGTTTACCAACGAGCTTGAGGCGATGATGTCCTCTGGTGAGATTGACATGGCCGTTCACAGCCTCAAGGATATGCCATCGGCCTTGCCAGAAAATCTCGCGTTGAGCTGCTATCTGGCGCGCTACGACCATCGTGACGCGCTGCTTTCCAAGCACGAGGATGGCATCATGGGCCTGCCAGAAAACGCCATTGTCGGTACCAGCAGCCTGCGCCGCGCGTCTCAGCTTCGGGCCATGCGTCCCGATTTGGAGATTCGCGATCTGCGCGGCAATGTCAACACGCGCCTGCGCAAATACCACGAAGGCGAATTTGACGCAGTGATCCTCGCTGTTGCCGGTTTGGAACGCCTGGGCTTGGGCGCTGAAATCACTGAAAAACTGTCGGATGAAGATTTTGTTCCAGCGGTTGGCCAGGGCGCGCTGGTCATTGAATCGCGTGTGGACGACGCGTTTTTGAATGCGGGCCTGGCGAAGGCCAATGATCCAGAAACGGCTCAATGTGTGTTGGCAGAGCGCCAATTTATGACGACCCTTGATGGCGGCTGCCAGGTGCCAATGGGCGCTTATGCGCGCATGGATGGGGACATCATGCGAATTCATGGCTTTGTCGGCGCAGTGGATGGCAGCACCATTTTGCACGGTGCGCTTTCGGGCGCCAGTGCAGAGTCGCAGGATTTGGGCAAGCAGCTTGCAGAGCTGCTGCTAGAAAAGGGCGCAGGCCAATTGCTAGAGGCTATTCGACGCTCATAATGGAGATGATCTTTTGAATAAATTAGGATATGTATATTTAGTCGGTGCCGGTCCTGGTGATATTGGACTCATTACTGTCAAAGGGCTGGATTGCATCAAAAAGGCGGATGTCATTGTCTACGACCGTTTGGCCAATCCGCGCCTCTTGAGCTATGCGCGGGCAGATGTCAAGCTGATCTATGTCGGCAAGACGCCGGATCACCACACCCTGCGCCAGGAAGAAATTAACCAAGTCTTGGTGGACGAAGCCCAGAAGGGTCAGATTGTCACCCGGCTCAAGGGTGGCGATCCCTATGTGTTTGGCCGTGGCGGCGAAGAGGGAGAAACCTTGCGCGCCGCTGGCGTGCCATTTGAGGTGGTGCCAGGGATTACCTCGGCCATTGCCGTGCCATCCTATGCGGGGATTCCTGTGACGCACCGCCACCTGACGTCGACCTTCACAGTGATCACCGGGCACGAGGATCCCCTGAAGGCATCGAGCCAAATCAATTGGGAGCGATTGGGCAAGGACCCAGGCACCCTTATTTTTTTGATGGGTGTGGGGCATCTGGCGCAAATTGTTGCCCAGCTCGTCGCCCATGGCAAATCTGAAGATACGCCAATTGCCCTCATCCGTTGGGGCACACGCCCTGAGCAGCAGGTGGTGCAGGGGATGCTCGCCAATATTGTTGATGAGGTGTCAAAGGCTGGGCTCACGTCGCCAGCGATCATCATCGTCGGTGACGTGGTCAACATGCGCCAGACCTTGTCTTGGTTTGAACAAAAGCCGCTCTTTGGCCAGCGCATTCTCGTGACACGCGCGCGGGAACAGGCCAGTGCTTTTTCCGAAATGATCGAAGAAGCGGGGGGCGAAGCTTGGGAAGCACCAACGATTGTCATCGATTCCCAGGCGGACAGCGCCGAGCTGCAAGCCGCTGCCGCAAAGGCGGGCGATTACGACTGGATCATTTTTACGAGCGTCAATGGTGTGCGTGCCTTTTTTGTGGCTCTCAAAAATAATCACCAGGACATTCGCAGCCTGGGCGACGCAAAGATTTGCGCCATCGGGCCAAAGACAAAAGAAGCCCTGGAAAATATGGGCCTCCTTGTTGCAGCCATGCCGGAAAAATTCGTTGCAGAAAGTGTGCTGGAATGCCTCAAGCCTCTGCTCAAGCCTGGCGAAAAGATTCTCTTGCCACGCTCTGATCTGGCACGTACGGTGCTCGTTGACGTGCTCAAGGAGCTGGGCATGGTGGTTGACGAGGTCGTCGCGTATCGCACCAAGAAGGTGGACCAGTTTGATGAGCAGATCCGTGAAAAGCTCGCGGAAGGATTTATCCACATTGTGACCTTTACGAGCTCGTCAACGGTGAAGAATTTCATGGAGATCGTCCAGGATCCAAAGCTTCTGGAGGGTGTGAAGCTGGCGTCGATTGGCCCAGTCACCACCGAAGCGCTCCAATCCTTTGGCCTTGCCCCAGATATCGAGGCAAGTACCTACACGATCCAGGGACTCTTTGATGCCATTGTTGAAAATGTGAAGAAGGAGAAATGACCATGTTTCCTGAAACAAGAATGAGACGTTTGCGTAGAACGCCGAATATCCGTCGCATGGTGCAGGATATTCAGCTGAATATGAATGATTATATTTATCCAATTTTCGTTGTTGAAGGTGAGGACATCAAAAAGCCGATTGTCTCCATGCCAGGCATCAACCAATTTTCGCTGGACCATCTCCTGGAAGAGGTTCAGCGTGCAGTAGACGCCGGCGTCATCGCCATCATGCTTTTTGGGATTCCGGCACACAAGGATGACTGTGGCTCGGAAGCCTATAACGATGACGGCATCATCCAAAAAGCCGTGCGCCTGGTGCGTGCCAACTATCCAGACCTGGTCATTTCCACCGATGTTTGCATGTGTGAATACACCGACCACGGCCATTGTGGGATTATCAAGGGCGAGACCGTCGACAACGACAGCACGGTGGCCCTCCTGGCAAAAATCGCCGTTAGTCACGCCAAGGCTGGTGCCGATATTTTGGCGCCATCGGATATGATGGACGGTCGCATTGGTGCGATTCGCGACGCGCTGGACGATGCTGGCTATGAAGACGTGATCATCATGGCGCATTCTGTCAAATACGCCTCGGGCTTTTACGGACCATTCCGTGACGCTGCAGAGTCTGCGCCACATTTTGGTGACCGCAAGAGCTACCAAATGGATCCAGCCTCCGGCACGCGTCAAGCGCTCCAGGAAGTGGAGCTTGATTTGGCGGAAGGGGCCGACATGGTCATCATTAAGCCAAGCCTGGCATATCTTGATTTGATTGCCACTACTTACGACAACACGCTGGTGCCAATCGTTGCCTACAATGTCAGCGCCGAGTATTCGATGGTCAAGGCAGCGGCGGCCAACGGCTGGATCGACGAAAAAACCATCGTCCTGGAAATTATGAACGCCTTTAAGCGTGCAGGTGCAAAAATGGTCATCACCTATCACGCCATTGATCTTGGGAATTGGTTAAAGGAGGAGCAATAATGAGCTACCATTTTGACGAATCAAAAAAAGCCTTTGCGGAAGCGCAAGCAGTCATTCCTGGCGGCGTCAATAGCCCAGTGCGCGCATTCAAGGCCGTTGGCGAGGTGCCAGTATTTGTTGAGCATGGCGACAAGGCCCACATCACTGATATTGAAGGGCAGACCTACGTGGATTTCGTTTGCTCCTGGGGTCCGCTGATTTTGGGCCATCGCCATCCAAAGGTTGTCCAAGCCATTAGCGACGCGCTGGCGCATGGCACCACCTTTGGGATGCCAACCCTGCTTGAAACAAAAATGGCTGAGCTCATTTGCGAGCTCGTGCCATCGGTGGATATGGTGCGCATGGTTTCCTCCGGCACCGAGGCAACGATGAGCGCACTGCGTTTGGCGCGTGGCTACACCCACAAGGACAAGATTGTCAAATTTGAAGGCTGCTACCACGGCCATTCTGATCAGCTACTCATTAACGCCGGCTCTGGCGCCATGACCTTTGGCGTGCCATCCAGCCCTGGCGTGCCAGCAGACGTGGCCAAGGAAACCCTCGTGGCAAAATTCAACGACCTCGATAGCGTCAAGGCGATTTTTGACGCCAACCCTGGCGAAATTGCCGCTGTCATCGTTGAACCAATTCCTGGCAATATGGGCCTCATCCTGCCGGAAGAAGGCTTCCTCGAAGGCTTGCGCAAGATCACCGAAGAAAACGGCGCCGTGCTGATTTTTGACGAAGTTATTTCTGGCTTCCGTGCCAGCGCCGGTGGCGCGCAAAAGGTCTTTGGCGTGATGCCGGATTTGACCTGCTTGGGCAAGATCATCGGTGGCGGGCTCCCTGTTGGCGCCTTTGGCGGCAAGAAGGAAATCATGGAATGTCTCTCGCCAGCAGGCCACGTTTATCAGGCTGGGACCCTCTCGGGCAATCCGCTGGCCATGTCTGCCGGTTACGCCGCCCTCTCTGTGCTCAAGGAAGAAAATCCATACGATGCCCTTGACGCCCTCGGCAAAAAGCTTGCCGCCGGTCTCAAGGCACTGGCAGAAAAACACAGCGTGGCTGTAACCATCAACCAATTTGGCTCACTCATGACCGTGTTCTTTACAGATCAGCCGGTGCACGGCTATAGTGATGCAACCACCTCTGACACAGAAAAATTTGCCAAGTTCTTTAGCGTCATGCTCGAAAACGGTGTGCATCTGCCACCATCTCAGTTTGAATGCTGGTTCTTGTCCACGGCCCACACTCAGGAAGATATTGACAAGGCCCTGGAAGCGGCCGACAAAGCCTTTGAAGCAGTAGGAAAGATGTAATGTACAAAAAGTTTTTTATCCAGACCTTTGGCTGTCAAATGAACGAGCACGACTCAGAGGTGATGGCTGGTCTGCTTGAAGAAATTTTCTATATCCCCACGACCGATATTGCTGAAGCCGATTTTATTTTGCTCAATACCTGCTGCATTCGCGAAAAGGCAGAGAGCAAGGTGCTCAGCATGCTCGGGGAAATGAAAAAATACAAGGCCAAAAAGCCGGATCTCATCATCGGCGTTTGCGGCTGCATGATTCAGCAAAAAAACATTGTGCCAAAAATTTTGCACGCCAGTCCTTACGTGTCGCTGATGTTTGGCACCAACAACATGAACAAGCTGCCCGACTATTTGCAGCAGATTGCCAAGACGAGCCAGCCGATTTATGAAATCGTCGACGAGGATTCGGATGCGGATCTCAAGCTCCCGGCGAGCCGACAGTTTCCTTTCAAGGCCTATACCAATATCATGTATGGCTGCAACAATTATTGCACCTATTGCATTGTGCCCTTTGTACGCGGGCGCGAACGCAGCCGCCGCATGGACGACATCGTCGAAGAGGTGCGGGGCCTTGCTGCTGACGGCGTCGTTGAAATTATGCTTTTGGGGCAGAACGTGGACTCCTACGGTAATGATTTTGAGGAGGACGTGTCCTTTGCCGATCTCCTGCGCGAGGTTGATAAAATCGACGGCATCAAACGCATTCGCTTTATGACGTCCCATCCCAAGGATTTTTCGCTAGAGCTGATTGACGTCATCAAAAACAGTTGGCATATTTGCCCGTCATTGCATCTACCGGTGCAATCCGGTTCCAACGAGGTGCTCAAGCGTATGAATCGCAAATACACCCGCGAGCATTATCTCGACATCGTCAATAATATTCGCGCGGCCATTCCGGATGTGTCCTTGACGACAGACATCATCGTCGGCTTTCCGGGTGAGACAGAGGAGATGTTTCAGGAAACGGTGGATCTCGTCGAGACCGTCGGCTTTGACAACGCCTTCTCGTTCATTTATTCTAAGCGACCAGGGACGGCCGCCGCAAAATTTCCGGACGACACCCCCTTGGCCGAAAAAAAGGAACGTCTGCAGCGCTTGAACCAATCCTTATCAAAATGGAGCCATCATCACAATAAAAAATATGAGGGCAAAATCGTTGAAGTATTGGTTGAAGGAACGAGCAAAAACGACGATAATATGCTTAGCGGGAGAACAGACACCGCAAAAACCGTGATTTTCCCAGGGGACAAAAGCCTGGTTGGAAAATTTGTAAATGTTAAAATTACCACGGCTCAAACGTGGATTTTAAAAGGAAAATTGGAGGAAAAAGAATGAGTATTTATGATAAGGCAAAAGCCCTTGCAGATGAAATTGCAGCAAGCGATGAACTTCGTCGCGTCAAAGAAACCGAGCTGAAAATGTTGATCGATCTTCCTGCCCGTGAAATCGTCGAAACCTATCAGCAAATCCAGATGGACGCCATCAACGCTGGCATCCCTTACGAACAGCTCGATGACGAAAAGAAAGCACAGCTCACCGAGCTCGAAAACAAAATGAAGGAAAATGAGGTCATCGTTGAATACATGAACGCCAACCAAGAGCTCAATCAGATGCTCGAATCTGTCAACATGATCATCTCCAGCGCCCTCAATGACAACAACGGTGGCGGCTGCAGCTCCTGCTCCAGCGCCGGTAACTGCGGCGAAAGCGATTGCTGCTCCTCCTGCGGTCACTAATTACAGACGATTCACAACAAAAGAAGGCCTCCCAGATTTTGGGTGGCCTTTTCTTATGCGCAGCAAAAACAGAAAAACATAAAATGAAAAGGCGCCCGAAAAATCCGAGCGCCTTATTTATTGTACAGCGATTTATTTGAGATGATGGTTGTCGCGGGCGAGGTGAATGACAATGCCGGAGCCAGCGAGGAGGGCAATCAAGTTGGGCAGTACCATGAGGCCGTTGAACATGTCGGCCATGGTCCAAACGAGATCAACCTTGAGGGTGGAGCCGATGACGACAAAGCAAATGACGAGCACGGCGTAAACTTTCGTGGCCTTCTGGCCAAAGAGAGCCTTGACGTTGACTTCGCCAAAGAAGTACCAGCCGATGATGGTGGTGAAGGCAAAGAAAAGCATGCAAATGGCGATGAAAATATTGCCAAAATGGCCGAAGGCCGAGTTGAAGGCAAATTGTGCCAGCGCCGAGCCGGTGAGGCCGCTGTCGAGGGCGCCGGTAGAGAGAATAACGAGGGCGGTCATAGTGAGAATGATAAAGGTGTCGATGAAGACGCCCATCATTGCGATGATCCCCTGGTCCGTTGGATGCTTGACAATGGCCGTGGCGTGAGCGTGTGGCGTGGAACCCATACCAGCTTCGTTGGAGAAGAGGCCACGGGCAATCCCGTAGCGCATCGCTTCCTTGACAGTGACGCCAAGAACGCCGCCAGCGACAGATTGTGGTGCAAAGGCCATGACGAAAATATCATGGAAGGCTTGCACAACGCCGGAGAGATTCATGCAGAGAATGACCAGGCAGCCGACGATGTAAAAGAGGGCCATGATTGGCACGATTTTTTCGGTGAAACGGGCGATGCGCTTGATGCCGCCGATGAAAATAAAGCCGGCGATGACAGCCACAACAATCCCGGTAACAATCGGTGGGATGTGGAAGGCGGTGCTAAAGGCATCACCAATCGAGTTGGATTGTACCATATTGCCCATGAAGCCCAAGGCGAGAATCAGCGCGATGGAAAAGAAACCAGCGAGAAATTTACCAAAGGTGCCCTTGAAAATGGCGCGGATATAATACGCCGGCCCACCGACGTAGGTGCCGTCCTTTTTAACGCGGGTGTGTTGGGCCAGCACCGCTTCGGCGTAAATCGTCGACATACCAAAGAAAGCGCTCAGCCACATCCAGAAAATCGCGCCGGGACCACCAGAGGCAATCGCCGTTGCCGCACCGGCAATATTCCCGGTGCCGACCTGGGCAGCAATGGCCGTCGTCAGCGCCTGAAAGGAGCTCAAGCCGTCCTCGCCGGATTTGCCGTGGAGCGAAAAGCCACCAAACATGGCCTTAAAGCCTGCGCCAAATTTGCGAATCTGAATAAAACCGAGACGGATCGTAAAATACAAGCCCGTCGCCACCAAAAGATACATGAGCGCGTAATCCCACAGGAAGTCACGCACCGTGTTCACGATCAAAGTGAATTCGTTCATAAAATCCATGCTAAGCATTCCTCCAAATATTAGTCAGAAATTTATCTGAATAACATCTCTGAGAAGGGGCAGTTTTTTGGGACACAAAAAAGAGCTGTCGCTGGTTATTACAGCGCCAACTCTGGAAGTTCCCGATCATACATCAATGATTGCAGTACCCTGTCCTTTTGCCTGAGAGATTCACAGCAAGTTGCTGATTACACCTTCGGCACCCACAAGTGGGATTCTCCAGAGAGCCATCCAACCACAGTCCCACGTTCAGCGAACGCGCCTGAGAGTATCACTCCGTCGGCAAGCCGAGGGCTGTTTTCCTGCGGTCTTCATCTGGCTTATCCAAACATCTATTACTATAAACGATTGACCGCTATTTGTAAACAATGATTTCCCTCTTGTGGACAAATTTTCTTTTGGGTGATGGCAGGCGCTGAAAAATTTTCATCGGTACAAATTTTTCGCTGCACATATTTTATTTGCTTAACCGATGACAGCGAGAAATAATTAAAAACAATGTGAATTATCAGTGAAAATAATTGACGAATAAATATTACGTTGGTAGAATGATAATAATCTAAAGAAATGGTAACATTGCAAATAGGTCGCAAGGAGGGTAGAGGTGTTGATGTTGTAGCGAAGCTTTGACCAGAAAAGGGAGGTCGAAATTTATGAATGGACTTAGCATTTTTAGTCGACGACAGTTTGCCGCAAAGGTGTTGAGCGTTTTGCTGGCTGTAGCGCTGTTGCTGCCGGTTTCAGCATTGAATGCACAGGCAGCCACCGACAGCGGCTGTACGCAAACGCCGGAGGCTACCGCTGGTAGCGGCTGCACCCAGGGCGCGATGTCCTACACAGATGTGAACGAAGACGACTGGTTCTACACGCCGGTGGATTATGTGAGCGCACGCGGGATTCTCACAGGTGTTGCCGAAAACCGTTTTGCGCCGAATGAAGCCGTGACCCGCGCCATGGTCGTCACCGTCATGTGGCGCATGAGTGGCGCGCCGCAAAACGATGGCCAGTCGAGCTTCACCGATGCCGACAGCGCGCGCTGGTATGCCCAGGCGCTGGCTTGGGGCGAAAAGCAGAAGCTCGTCAGCGGTTACAGCCGCACAGTTTTTGCGCCAAATGAACCTGTCACCCGCGAACAGCTCGCCGCCTTCATGCAGCGCTATGATGAGTGGCTCGGCAAAGATGTGAGCGTCAAAGATGACGATGCCTTGGAAAAATTTAGCGATGGCGACAAGGTCAGCGCTTGGGCAGAGGATGCGATGGCATGGGCCCTCGACAAAAAAATCCTCGCCGGCATGACCGCCACCACCCTCGCGCCACAAGGCGAAGCCACCCGCGCCCAATACAGCGCCATGCTGTCGCGCAGCGGTGCCAACGTGGCCGACACGGTGATTCCAAAGAATTATGAGAGTCTCACCTATTACCACAATGGCAATATCATCACCGTCGATGAAGAAGTCGGTGAAAACGACAAGGGCGAGCCAATCTACGCCAAGGCTGTGCTCGCTGGCGATGGCTACATTGTCGCAGTGGCCTACACCGATGAAGAATTGGCTGATCTGGAAAAGCGCCTCAAGGACGTCAAGTATGAAGATGTGGACCTTGACGGCGAGACAATGATTCCGGCCTTCCTCGATGCGCATAGTCATCTCAATATGGTCGATCAATATGCGGACGCCTCGCCTTCGGCTGGTGTGACGAGTCTGGAAAAGCTTGTCGAAATTGGCAAGGCCGATTTTGCTGCTTGGGAAAAGGACACGACCTATGACGCTGCTTATGGCGACAACGAACCGGGCGGGAAATTCTGGTTTGTGACCAATGGCTTTGACAACACCGCTTATCAGGATGGCTGGAAAGAACAGGGATTAGAGCCTTACGCCATGCCGACCAAAGAAATTCTCGATATGATTTCTACCGAGTATCCAATTATCTATATTCACGCATCGAGTCATTTGGGCGTGGTCAATAGTTTGGGGATGAAGCTGCTCGAAGAAAAAGTGGCAAGCATGGGGCTAGAAAGCTTCGCCAATCCATCTGCCAATTGGGATGTGGATGCCGATGGCAATTACACCGGCGTCATCCGTGAAAACGGGTTCTACGTGCTGGCCAGATTCGGCGCGCTGTGGAATCCAACGACCAACAGAACCGCCAGCTCCTCTGACATTATCGCCAATGCTATGAAGGTCTACGCCTCCAATGGCATCACCACCGGCATCACCGGCAATGGCGGCGATAAGCTCGTGGCGCAAATTCCAGAGGATGAACGCATCATCGATCTCACCTGTCTGACCAACTACGATACGCGACTTGAATCGGCCAAGCAAGGCACCACCGCTGCCAGCCGTTATGATGAGAATCACGTCAAAAATGGCTCGGTGAAACTTTTCCTCGACGGCTCGCCGCAAGGGAAAACCGCGTGGTTTTCTGTAGACGCCACGGATCCATCAGGCGGTGGCTATTATCGCAATGCCACCGAAACCCTTTTGACCAACAAAACCGCCGACACCGCTTGGTGGTGGGGTGAAAAAGAAGGGAAAAAGATGGACACGGCTGTGCTCACCGAAGAATTTACCAACATGATGCAGGAAGGCATTTCCTTCCATTGCCACGCCAACGGCACCGGTGCCATCGACCAATACATCGATGCGTACCGCCAAGCCCTCGAAAATAACGGCGTGGATCCGAGCGATGAAAAAGCTGTCGCAGAGATGAAGGATCGCGTGCGTGCGGTGATCATCCACGGTCAGACCATCACTCAGAAGCAACTGGAAGAATGTGATGCGCTGGGCATCAACATTTCTTTCTTCACCGACCACGTTTACTACTACGGCGATTACCATCTCTATTCGACCCTGGGACCGGATCGCGGTCAGCGCATTAGCCCGATGGCGGATGCCCTTGCGAGTGACAAGGACATCAACATCACCATGCACCAGGATTCGCCAATCGCGCCGCCAAACATGCTCTTTTCGATTTACAATGCGGCCACACGCATCACCAGAGATGGACAGGCGATTGGTCGTGGCTCGGCAGATGGCTCTAGCGACAATGATAAGCGCATCACCGATCGCACAAACCAATCCTACGACACTCGCGATGAACGCGTGTCGGCTTATGAAGCGCTGAAATGTGTGACCATCAACAGCGCTTGGCAGAATTTTGAAGAGGACAGCAAGGGGTCCATCGCCGTTGGCAAACAGGCGGATTTTGTGATTCTGAATACCAACATTCTCACCAATGACTTCCTGGGGTTGAATGCAGAGGATGCCCAGTCAGGAGCATTCATTGAAAAAACCATCAACAATGACAAAGTGATCTACGAAAAATAATGGACCTTGAATTTACAATCTAAGTGCAACACATGAAAAATAGACATACAGAGCCTTAT
>JAUNGU010000051.1 GCA_030524315.1 Peptococcaceae bacterium | reverse complement strand
CCAATAGAAATACCCCCAATAACTTGGGTGTCCAAATTATTGGGGGCACGTCAAAAATGGACTACATTTTCAAAAAATGGTATATGGAGAAAGACAAATCCCCCGTCGAAGACCTCTACCGTGCACGTTTTAACGGTGAGACGACCCGGCGGCTGGATCTAAGCATTCGCCCCATGGGTCAGGATAGGATCTTCCCGCTCTATTTTGTACCGACGGCTGAAATGATGCAGAAAATGGAGGAGGTTTATTATTACGACGAGATTTTGACGCAACTCGTAGAGATTTTGCCAGCGGTGGCCCATGAGCGATTCTTTGCGGACGTCATCGCCGACGAGCTGCAAAGCTCCAACGAAATCGAGGGCGTCCATAGCAATCGCCAGGACATTGCCGCCAGCGCTCGCGCTCTTGCCGCAGGTGAGCGTCCGCCATCGCCGCGCATGAACAGCATGATCACTACCTACCTGGCGCTGCGTGATGACGAAGGTATCGCGTTGCCAAAAACACCCGCCGACATTCGCGCCCTCTACGACCGTGTCACCGAGGGGGAAATCGATGCAGACAATCTGCCGGATGGCAAGATTTTCGTTCGCGAAGGCGCAGAGGTGAGCGGTGCCGCCTATGGCAAGCTTCTGCATCGCGGTGTCCAGGGCGAGGCGGCGATTATCGCCCATATCGAGGCGCTGCTGCAGTTTTTGGCCGATGAGTCGCTGCCGCTGCTCATCCGACTGGCGATTGGCCACTACTACTTTGGCTACATCCATCCCTTTTACGATGGCAATGGGCGCACGAGCCGTTTTCTTACGAGCCTCTATCTTTCCAAGCAGCTGTCCTTGTACACCGCAAATTCCTTTGCCAAGGGCTGTCGGCTCGAGCATCGAAAATATCTGGACATGTTCGAAAAAGCCAACCGCTTCAATGGTTACGGTGAGATGAACGTCGTCATCGATGGCTTTCTGAATATTCTCCTGGCGGGGCAGGATGCCATCGGTACGACCCTTGGCGAAAAAGGTCTGCTGCTCGCCCTCTGCGAGAAAAATCTCGCCCTCGATCCAGAGCTGGCCGATGACGGGCTGGCGCGAGAGGCGGCGATGCTTCTCTGCCAGGCGATGATTTATTCGGACGGGACGTTCACCCAGCAAGCGCTCACTGCCCAGATGCAAGCGGAGGGCGGACACAAGCGCACCGCCATCCGGCGCGCCCTCGATGCCCTCGAGGCCCAGGGGCGCATCACGCGCGTCAAGGGCAAGCCCATCACCTACGCCCTTGCGCCTGCGTGGTATGATCAGCTGATGGCGGGCCTTCGTTGAGAAAATGCGCCTGCCCCCTTCAATATTTCCTTATTCTTTGGTATGATAAGAGGGATGAAACACGCAGTTTGACGAAAAAAGGAGGACGCATGAAAAGAGGGGGACGACGGTGGCTGTGTGCCATCCTGTTGGCGCTGGTGGTGCTTGCGGGCTGTGGCGAGAATTACGCCTCAAGCGAGTACACGGGCAGCTGGCGTGCGGCCACTGGGGAGATGGGCGGCGCGTCGGTGGCGCTGGATGATTTGAGCGTGAAGTTTTCTTATCGGCTCGAGGCCGACGGCTCGGTGCAAATGCAGCTGGGCCGCACAGAAAAATCCGGGCGCTGGACGCCGGGCAAAAATGGCATCACCCTGAGCCTGGAGGATGAGGACCAGACCTATACCTTCAAGGAAAGTGACGACGGTGATTTGGTGGGCGACATTGACGGGCTCACGCTGACGTTTGAGAAAAGCAAATAATTCGGTGCATGGCGGCTTGCCATGCACTTTTTTTGCGCGCGCGTCAGAGATGGGCGCGGTTTTCTTTAATGCAGGGGAAAAATATGCTATACTTGAAAGCAATGACACAACACGTAAGGGGACTATATTAATGAAAGCATTGTATTTTTCTGCGACCTTGAAGGATTCGGTGGCGCCCGTTTGGCGACGCTTTGCGGTGCCGATGAATTATACCTTTCAGCAGCTACATGACGTGCTGCAAATTATTTTCGGCTACTCGGGCAAGGAGGATTTTGAATTTGTCTTCAAAAATCCCAAGCTGCGCATCACCATGGAAAAGGATCTCTACGAGCGCTATCTGTTTTTGCAAAGCGACGAGGGCAAGCATTATCTCGCTCACAAAAAAGAAGAGGGCTTCGCTGTCGACACATCGGTGGAGGTGGCTTGGGCCGAAACCCTGCCGCTGGATCCGCTGACCCTCAAGCACCGCGAATTTGAATACATCTACGATTTTAGCGACGATTGGACCTACGATTTAGAGCTCGTGGATATCATTGAGGAGGGCGAGAATTTTCCTGTTGTGCGTGAAGGGCTGGGCAACGCGCCCTTTGAAGCCTGCGGCGGATTTGACGGCTACTATGAGCTTGTGGATATTCTCACGACGCCGGATCATCCCGACAACGAAGAAATTCGCGTCTGGGTCGAGGAGATGGGCTACCAATTTTACGACCAGGACGACGTCAACGACGCGCTGCGTATTTATGGCGCGACACAAAAGAATTGATTCTTGACATTAACGCTTTAACGTACTAAACTAATAAAGCGAAAGGAGCTCGAAGCATGAGAAATTATTCCAAGTTGACCCCGGAGGGGACGAGAGACGTCTTATTTGAAGCCAGCGAGGCGCAAAGCCACATCGAAAAACGCTTGCGCACGTTTTTTTATTGCCGTGGATTTCGCGAGGTGCGCACGCCGGGGATTGAGTTTTTTGATGTGTTTGGCTCTGCGGGTAAATATTTCCCAGCGGAGAGCATGTACAAGCTGAGCGATCGCAACGGTCGCCTGATCGTGATGCGTCCCGATTCGACCATCCCGATGGCGCGACTGGTGGCGACAAAATATAAAAACAAGCGGATGCCGCTGCGCATTTGCTACGACCAGACAGTGTATCGCACGAGCCGCAACCTCGACGGCATCAGCCACGAAATGCGCCAGATGGGCGTCGAGGTCATCGGCGGCGAGGGGCCAAAGAGCGACATGGAAATCCTCAAAATGGCCTGCGACGTGTTCACGACCATCGACATGGGCGAGGATTTCCGTCTGGAAATCGGCCACGTCGGCATTTTCAAAACCCTCGTCGATCATCTGGACATTGACGAGCTGGAGCGCGACACCCTCTTTGCCGCCGTCGAGGAAAAAAATTACTCGGCATTGAACGATATTCTCGAGCGCCACGGCGACAAGCGCGCCGCCCACGTGCTGCGCCAGCTGCCACGCCTCTTTGGCGGGCGCGATACCCTGGAGCAGGCGCGCGCGGTCATGGCTGATCTTGATCCGGCGATCACCGCCGCCATCGACCAGCTGGCGTGGATCTACGACCAGTTCGAGGCCCTGGGCTACGAGGACAATGTGATGATCGATCTCGGCCTCATCAACCAGGCCGATTACTACAGCGGCCTGATTTTCCGCGGCTATATCGGCGGCGCGGGGCTGGCGGTGCTTTCAGGCGGCCGCTACGACCATCTGCTGGACGATTTTGACATGCAGGCGGCGGCCATTGGCTTCGGTGTGCGCGTCGACCAGCTGGCAGAGGTGCTGCTCAAGAAATCACCGGTGTTCTATTCCCGACTGGATCTCGTCTATGCCGACGAAAAAGACATGCCCCAGGCCTTCCAATGGATGGCAGCGCGGAAAATGTGCGCCGAATGGTCCCTGGCGGCGACGCTCGAGGAGGCCATCGCCGAGGCCAAGGAACGGGATATTCCAACGGTGATTCATTATCATGACGGCAACGCCGAATGGCTGGAGGTGTGAGATGTTAAGAATTGCATTGACAAAGGGACGCCTGGAAAAAGCGTCTGTGGAGCTGTTCGCCAAAATGGGGCTGGACGTGTCCGCCTTTGAAACCAAGGGCCGCAAGCTGATTCTCCCAGTGGGCGACGAGATTACCGTGGTCCTGGCCAAGGCGCCGGATGTCATCACCTATGTGGAGCACGGCGTTTGCGACATTGGCATCGTCGGCAAGGATACGATCTATGAGCGCGGCGGCGCCTTTTACGAGGTGCTGGATCTGGGCTTTGGCAAGTGCAAATTTGCCCTCGCTGCGCCAAAGGACAGCGAATTTTATTCGGGCTACGACGTCAAGCGTCTGGCCAGCAAATACCCCCACGTCACCCGCGATTTCTTCGCGCGCAAGGGCATGGACGTGGACATCATCAAAATCGAGGGCTCCGTCGAGCTCGCGCCACTGTTGGGCCTGGTCGACGGCATTGTCGACCTCGTCGAGACAGGCAACACCCTGCGCGAAAACGGCCTCGTCGAGGTCGAGGACGTCATGCAGGTGAGCGCGCGCCTGATTGTCAACGTGGCAAGCATGAAGCTCAAGAAAGCCGAGATCAACGCCCTCATCGAAAAAATCGAAGCTCTGAAGGAGGATGCACAGTGATTAAAACCATTATCAGCGATGGCAAAGCTGAATTAGATTATCTGAAAGCCCTCAAGGCCCGCCAGCAGGCGACCAATAGCGACGTCACCCGCGCCGTCGAGGACATTCTCGAGCATGTGCGCACCGAGGGCGACGCTGCCGTCATGCGCTACAGCGCCAAGTTTGACCACGCCGACGGGCCGATTGCTGTGATCGGTGCCGAGGAAATCGCCGCTGCCAAGACGCGCATCGACGCAAAGCTGCTGACGGCCATGGAAAACGCCGCAGAAAACATTCGCCGCTTCCACCAGCAGCAGGTCCAGGAAAGCTACGTGGATTTTCATGACAACGGCGCCTACATGGGCCAGCGCATGCGTCCCCTCGAACGTGTCGGTCTCTATGTGCCCGGTGGCACGGCGGCCTATCCATCCTCGGTGCTCATGAACGCCATTCCTGCCAAAATCGCCGGTGTGCCCGAGCTCGTCATGGTCACGCCGCCAAACGCCGAGGGCAAGCCACGCGACGTCATCCTCGCTGCGGCCGCCGTCGCCGGTGTCGACAAGATCTACATGGTCGGCGGCGCTCAGGCGGTGGCAGCCCTGGCCTACGGCACCGAGACGATTCCCCAGGTTGACAAAATCGTCGGCCCTGGCAATATTTTCGTCGCCACCGCCAAGCGCCTGCTCTACGGTGTCGTCGACATCGACATGATCGCCGGTCCGAGCGAGATCCTGATTGTTGCCGACGAAAACGCCGATCCCCGCTTCATGGCTGCCGATCTCATGAGCCAGTGCGAGCACGACGTCCTCGCCGGTGGCGTGCTCCTGACCGATTCGGCCAAGCTCGCCGAGGACGTCAAGGTAGAAATTGCCGAGCAGCTCAAGCATCTGAGCCGCGCCGAAATCATCGAGCGCTCGATGGACGACTACGGCGTCATCGTCGTCTTTGACACCATCGCCGAATGCATCGACTACGCCAACCGCGTCGCGCCGGAGCATCTCGAGGTCGTCACCGCCGAGCCGGAGCGCTATTTGGGCCAGATCAAAAACGCCGGTTCCGTTTTCCTCGGCGCCTGGACGCCGGAGCCCGTGGGCGATTACTACGCCGGTGCCAACCACGTCCTGCCAACCAGCGGCACGGCGCGCTTCTTCTCGCCGCTGGGCGTCGACAGCTTCTACAAGCGCATGGCCTTTACTTCCTATAGTAAGGACGCGCTGCTCGCGGCTGCCGATGAGATTATTTGTTTTGCCGAGGCCGAGGGTCTGACCGCCCACGCCAACGCTGTGAAAGTGAGGAAAGAGCAATGAGAATCAGCGAACGTTTCAAGGATAGAGCACCCTATAGCCCGGGCGGCAGCCCTTGTCCCGTCATCCTCAACGCCAACGAAAGCTTTGTGCTGCCGTCGATGGCGCTGATGGACGATTTTCACGCGATTATGGACGACTGCGCCTTCAACCGCTACCCGGACCCACGCGCCAAGGACCTTTGCCAGGCCTTTGCCGATTTTTACGGCGTCGATTGGCAGCAGGTGACGGCAGGAAACGGCTCCGATGAGCTCATCGAGCTGCTCTTTGCCTGCCTGGTGGCGCCCGGCGACCGCGTCGTCACCGTCGAGCCCGACTTTTCCATGTACGGCGCTGGTGCCTATATGAACGGTGTCGAGCAGTTCATCTACCAGCAGGAGGATTATCGCATCAATGTAGACCATCTCCTCGCCTTCGCCAAGGAGAAGGACGCCGCCATGCTGATTTTCTCCAACCCTTGCAATCCGACGGGCGTCGTCCTGCCGCGCGAGGACGTGCTGCGCATTCTGAACGACTTTGACGGCATCGTTGTCGTCGATGAGGCGTACATGGATTTTGCCGACGAGAGCGTCCTCGATTTGGCCGGCATCCAGGAAAATCTCATCGTCCTCAAGACCTGCTCCAAGGCGCTGGGCATGGCGGGGCTGCGTGTGGGCTTTGCCATCACTACGCCAGAGCTGACCAACTATCTCCAGGTCGGCAAGCCAGTTTATAACGTCAGCCGTCTCACCCAGGCGCTGGCGACCTGCGTGCTGCGCCACGACGCCGAGGTGCGCGCCGCCATCGAGACCATCAACGCCAGCACCCAGGACCTCGTCGACGGCCTCGCGCCAATCGTCGAGGAATCGGATGTGCTTGAGCGCATGCTGCCAACGGCGACGAACTTCGTCTACATCCTCACCGATAAGGCCAGCGACCTCTTTGAGCTGATGCAGACCCACGGCGTCCTCGTGCGTCAGCCGCAAAAAAATGCCCTGCGCATCAACTGCGGCACGCAAATGGAAAACGAGGCCTGCCTGTCAGCCTTGCGCGCGTCCCTAAAGGAGCTCGACTGAGATGAGAAGCGTATCCAAAGAACGACAAACCAAGGAAACGAGCATCAGCCTTTTTCTCAATCTCGACGGCGGCGAGGTCCACATCGCCAGCGGCATCGGCTTTTTTGACCACATGCTCACGGCGCTCGCCGTTCACGCAGGCTGGGGACTGGTCCTCAACTGCGACGGCGACATCTGGGTCGACGGCCATCACAGCGTCGAGGACATTGGCATCGTTCTCGGCCAGGCGCTGGCAGAGGTCATCGATAAGGCGGGCATCCAGCGCTACGGCTGTGCCTTCATCCCGATGGACGAGGCCCTCTGCCGCGCCGTCGTCGATGTCAGCGGCCGTCCCTTCCTCGTCTACCATGCGCCGGTGGCTGCGCCGATGATCGGCGAGTACGACACTGAGCTCACCGAGGAATTTTTCCGCGCCCTGGCGATGAATGCGGGGATTACCCTCCACATCGAGGCCCTCTACGGCAAAAACGCCCACCACATTGTCGAGGGCGTCTACAAGGCCGTTGCCCACGCCCTCGCCGATGCCCTCGCGCCGCGCGACGGCGGCGTGCTTTCGACAAAAGGGGTGTTGGCATGATTGCAGTCATTGATTACGGCGCTGGCAATCTCTTTAGCGTTTGCAACGCCCTGCGCTATCTGTCCCTGCCTCACGTGGTGACCAAGGACGCGGCAGAAATCGCCGCTGCCGACGGCATCCTCCTGCCGGGGGTCGGCGCCTTTGCCGACGCCATGGAAAAGCTCACTGCCACGGGCCTCGTCGATCTCATCAAGGCCGAAGCCGAGCGCAAGCCCTTCCTCGGCGTCTGCCTGGGGCTGCAAATGCTCTTTGAAGAGGGCCGCGAATTCGGCGTGACGCCGGGGCTCGGGCTCCTTCCGGGCGTGGTGCGGCCGCTCGACAGCCACGGCCAGAAGCTTCCCCACATCGGCTGGAACACGGCGAAAATCGTCAATGCCTGTCCGCTGACGGCTGGCATCGCCGACGAAAGCTATTTTTATTATGTTCATTCCTTCTGCGCCGACACCGACGCGCGCTATATTTCCTTGGCGACCACCTACGGTGAAACCTTCCCGGGGATGGTCTGGCGGGATCAGATTTTTGGCTGCCAATTCCATCCAGAAAAAAGCGGCGACGTCGGCTTGCAGATTTTGAAAAATTTTGGGAGGTTGGTTGGATGATTATTTTACCGGCAATAGACATCAAGGATCGCACCCCGGTGCGTCTCTACCAGGGCGAGTTTGACACGGTCCATCAGGTCGCCGAGAGTGCCATGGAGACGGCGCGCCAATTTGCCGCCGCCGGTGCCGAGTGGATCCACATGGTCGATCTCGACGGCGCCTGCGAGGGCCATCCCGTCAACGACGACATTTTCATCGAGATCGCGCGAGCAACCAGCCTCAAGGTCGAGCTCGGCGGCGGCATCCGCACCATGGCCGACATCGACCGCTATCTCTCGGCGGGCATCAGCCGCGTCATCCTAGGCTCGGTGGCCCTTCATGACCCCGTGCTCGTGCGCCATGCCGTGGAAAAATACGGCGATGCCATCGCCGTCGGCATCGATGCCAAAAACGGCTACGTCCGCGGCGGCGGCTGGCTCGAGGCGACGGACGTTGACTTCACGACCTTGGCCACTGCCATGGCGGCTGCCGGTGTGCAGACCATCATCTACACCGACATCAGCAAGGACGGCACCCTCACCGGCCCAACCCTGCGCGATTACGAGCAGCTCATCAGCACCTGCCCGAGCGTGAACATCATCGCCAGTGGCGGCATCCGCGACATCCGCGACATCGAGGATCTCCAAGACGCCGGGCTCTACGGCGCCATCTGCGGCAAATCCCTCTACGAAGGGACGCTCTCCCTCGCCGAGGCGCTGCGCTTGACAAAGGAGGGCTGAGCATGCTCGCAAAACGCATCATCCCTTGCCTCGACGTGCGCGACGGTAAGGTCGTCAAGGGTATCAATTTTGTCGGCATCAAGGAGGTCGGCGATCCCGTCGCCCTCGCCAAGCAATACAGCGACTCGGGCGCCGACGAGATCGTCTTTCTCGACATCACCGCCAGCCACGAAGGCCGCGGTACCATGCTCGACGTCGTGCGCCGCACCGCCGAGGTCGTTTTTGTGCCGCTGACCGTCGGCGGCGGCATCCGCACCATCGACGATATTCGCGAGACCCTGCGCGCCGGTAGCGACAAGGTCGGCATTAATTCGGCCGCCGTGCGCACGCCGGAGCTCATTAACGAGGCGGCAGAAATTTTCGGCCGTCAGTGCATCGTTGCCGCCGTCGACGCCAAGCTCGCCGACGACGGCAGCTGGCACGTCGTCATCAACGGCGGCCGCATCGACACAGGCAAGGAGCTCATTAGCTGGGTCAAGGAGCTCGAGGCGCGCGGCGCCGGAGAAATCCTCCTCACCTCCATGGACGCCGACGGCACCAAGGCAGGCTACGACCTTGCCATGACCAAGGCCGTCTGCGCGGCGGTGAATATTCCCGTCATCGCCAGTGGCGGCGCAGGCAGCGTCGACGATTTTGCCAACGTCTTCGAAGAAACGGACTGCGACGCGGCTCTGGCAGCCTCCCTCTTTCATTATGGGGAGCTCACCATCGACGAGGTCAAGGACGCCATGCGCGCGCGCCACATTCCCGCAAGATAGGAGGGATCCATCATGGATCTGGACAAATATTTTCTCAAGGGCGACCTCATTCCTGCCATCGTGCAGGAGGAAAGCACCGGCGAGGTGCTCATGCTCGCCTATATGAACCGTGAAAGCCTGGCAAAAACCCTCGAAACAGGGTATACTTGGTTTTGGAGCCGTTCGCGCCAGGAGCTCTGGAACAAGGGCGCGACCTCCGGCCATGTGCAGCGCGTCAAAAAGCTCATGGCCGATTGTGACGACGACACGCTCCTGGTCATTGTCGAGCAGACCGGCCCCGCCTGTCACACAGGCAGCCACAGCTGCTTTTTCAAAACCCTACTAGATACGGAGGCCTAATCATGGACAGTATTGAACGTTTATATGAAGTCATCACCCATCGCAGGACCCATCCCCAGGAAAAATCCTACACCTGCTATCTTTTTGACCAGGGCTTGGACAAAATCTGCAAAAAAATCGGTGAGGAGTCGGCAGAAACCATCATCGCCGCCAAAAACGGCATCCAGGACGACACCGTCGGGGAAATTGCCGATCTCTTCTATCACGTCCTCGTGATGATGGTCGACCAGGGGATTCCCCTCTCGGCCTTGGACGATGTGCTCACCGAGCGCAGCGCCAAAATCGGCAACCTCAAAACCTTTCACCAGGTTGACCACGACAGCTGAGGCGATTCATGAACGCACCAAATAATCGCTTCAACCCCGCACAGACGCTGATTTTCGTGGCGCTGTCGGTGATTTTCGCCATCTCCAGCCAGGCCATGCCCCTCTTTGGGCTGGTCGCGCCCCTGCCCTCGGCGATGGCGGCGCTGTCGCTGTCCTTGGGCAACGCCGTGGCCGTCGGCGTCATCACCGCCATCCTCGAAGCCATCGCCTACACGCCCCTGGCCGGGGTGCAATATTTTTGCCAGTTCGCGCTGGTGGGCATCGTCGTCGGCTGGATGGTGACCCAGCACAAACGCTACGGCCAGATTTTTGGCGGGGCGATGCTCGCGCAAATCGGCGGCATGGTCGTCAATATGGCGAGTCAGCTCGCTTTTTCGGGCTTCAACGTCGCCGCCTTTCTCGCCACCTACACCAATCTCGAAAACACCCTCATGGACAACGCCAAGGAGATGAACGTCTTCACCGCCATGGCCACTCAGGGCATTTCCGCCAGCGAGGCCGAGGCGTCCTTTCGCCAGACGCTCCACACCTTCATCCAGGTGATTCCGGCGGTGTATTTTGTGCTCTTTGGGATCATGGCCGGCATTCTTATCTTCCTCGTGCGCTGGGTCTGCCGCAGCACGCGCAAGCCCTACGTTGTGCCATCGCCCAGCTGGGAGAGCATCATCGTGCCCGTGTGGGTTATCGTGCCATTCATCCTGGCGTGGGTGCTCATCCTCGCCAATCGCTTCATTAATAATGAGGTCTTGTGGATTTGTGCCCTAAATGTTATGGTAATTGGAGCAGCCTGCATGGCCGTCGACGGATTTTCCTACATCATCGCGCGGCTCAAGCTGCGCCAGCGCTCGCAAATTTGGCAGCTCGCCTTTCTCTTGCTGGCATTTTTGATGAGCTGGTATTTGATCATATTCTTTGCGTTGGTCGGCATCTTTGACGCGATCGTCGACTATCGCCATCTACGACACCAAGAAAAGGAGACAGATATAAAATGAAAGTCATCTTAACCGCAGATGTGCCAAAGGTTGGCAAGCGCGGCGACGTCGTCGACGTCAAAAGCGGCTACGCCCACAATTTTCTCTTCAAAAATGACGTCGCCATCGAAGCCACCAAGGCCAATCTGAAAAAGCTCGCCGAGCAGCAAGCCCAGGAAGCCGAGGATCGCGCTTACGAAAAGGCCCAGGCCGAAGCCATCGCCAATACCCTCAATGACCAGCGCATCGTCATCAAGGGCAAGGAAGGCGCCGGCGGCAAGCTCTTTGGCACCATCACCAACAAGGAAGTCGCCGAACACATCAAGGCCGCCTACAACATCGACCTCGACAAGCGCAAAATCGTCCTCGAAGAAAAAATCAAAGACCTCGGCACCTACAACGCCACCATCAAGCTTCATCCGGAAGTCAAGGCCGCCATCAAGGTCCAGGTCATCGCCGAATAATTGCACAGTGATTTTTCGCCGCTCATCCTCAGGTGGGCGGTTTTTTTGCGCCCGAAATTTGCCAGCGAGAAATTCTCGTCGCGCTCGCCGTATACGTCTGATGTTTTTTGACGATTGAAAAGTATGCGCTGAGTGGAATTTGTAAAGTTCGCGGACGGCAACTTAAAAACTGCATTGCATTTTATAGGTGGGGTGCATTATAATTTAACTAATAAATTCTTCCAGCGCCTGCTTTTGCACGAATGCTCACACAATCTGCGCATTCCTCAGAGACAGCTGCGCCCGGCGGAAAATTTAAAAAGAAAGGACGATGATGTCCCATGAAGAAAAAAATGTTGCTTCTAGCAATGGCTGCCCTCCTGACAGCCGCCTTCGTACCAGCTGCCTTTGCGGCGGATACGATGACCCAAGCCGAGTTGGAAACAGCGATTAACCAAGCTGATCCAGGTGATACTGTAGAAGTTACCGGTGATGTGACACTTAACTCGCCAATTTCCATTGATAAAGCGTTGACCCTTGATGGCAATGGTTATACGCTGACAGCGACCTATACAGATGATGCGGTATTAAAAACAACAACTGCTGCCCTTGTGACCATTCAAAATCTCACTATTGATAGCACACAAGCGGCGTTCGACCTTGTGCATGCACAGGCACATGTGATATTTAAGGACAGTACCTTGATGGCGCAAGCAAGAGGTATTCGCTATATGCAGTCAGGCGACTCTACAAGCTCCGAATTGATTCTGGACAATACCAAAGTGCTCAATAACGGAAAACCAGCTGATGCTAGCTATGATACTTGGACGGATCATAATCAGACACGAGGCATCTCTCTGTGGGGAATGAACGACGCCACCATCACCGTCAAAAATGGCAGTGAAATCCTGGGTTATAGCTACGCCTTTAATATGGTTGGTGATACAAATTCTGATGGCGTTCGAGACTACCACGATTCTACCATTAACGTCATTGATTCCACTATCAAGGGATGGACAGCTTTTAATGTTTGGTGTGCAAACTCGACCATCAATATCACTAATTCCTACCTGAAGGGCATCAACAACAGCAATGGTCTCTCAGATGGCTTTGCAACGATTGTTGTCAATGATGACATTTATGGCAATGGCTGGGGAAGAGCCGCTGCTAATAAGTTTAACATTAAAGGTGGCACCATCACCAGCTATCGCAGTGGACTAGCGACAGAGCAGTTGTTCCGAATTGACAATGAAGGCGTGACAAAAGTTAATTTTACCGGTTCATCAAGAGTTAAAACAAAGTTTATTGATGGAACTGGCGATTCGGCCAGTGTGTTCTATTCGGGTTATGGAGCTTTAGACGATACTGATTGGGAAACATTCTTGGCTGACAACGTGACGGATGAAGAAAAATATGGAATTCTTAATGGATACAATGGCGCGGAAATGTCCTGGATTCCTGTTAATATTGGATAGTAGAAGGTGTGAGATATGAAAAAATTATTGTCACTGTTTCTGTCTGCGACGCTGGTTTTTGGCATGTTGCCAGCACAGGTGCTGGCAGCTGATCTATCTGGCAAAACGCAAGAAAGCAAAGTAACATCTATAGCCGAAGATGTGGTATGGGGAAGTGATTATGATTCCACCGATAAATTTACTATTTCCTCAGTATCTGATTTGATAGCCTTTGCCCAAATGGTAAATGGTTCAGATGATCATCCCGGTAAAGATTTTTTGGGTAAAACGGTCTATCTGGAAGCTGACCTAGATTTGAGCGATACAACATGGGTGCCTATTGGTTCCACAAATAGCGATGACGGCGAGACGCATAACGCCGAATTTGCGGGAACATTTGATGGGCAAGATCATTCAGTGTCTAATATCTCTCTAGATTTCGGACAGACAGATGAGCCACTATATGATGCAGGGGGCTTTTTCGGGATTGTGTCGGGTACGGTGCAAAATCTGACCGTAAACATTTCGGTGACTGCTGCGGCAGATTATCTTGGTGGTATCGCTGGCTATTTGAAAGGCGGCTCAAAGATTGTAAATTGCTCCACATCCGGTTCTATTACAGGAGAAAAATTTGATGGTTTCGACTGTGGTAGTTATAGTGGCGGCATCGCCGGGTTTACAGATTTTTCAACAGCTAGTAAAGGTATAACAATCGAAAATTGCTGCAGTGCGATGACGATTGTAACTGGTGCCAGCACCTCTATTGGCGGTATCCTTGGAAATGGTGGTAACGATGCTGTTACCATTGTGAACTGCGAAAATACTGGAGCTATTACAGGAGGAGACAATGTAGGTGGTATTGTTGGTGATCTAAACGGTGTCATACGTGGTTGTACGAATTCCGGGCAGGTTACATCTGTTGGTAGCGAGTGCATTGGTGGTATTGTGGGACGCGCGACTGGTGCAACAATTGAGAATTGTAGTAATACTGGGACTGTGAGTGCAATTAATGCATCCGGAGTCGGAGGGATTGTCGGTTTTGTTTATGCAGACACATCCGTTTCCGGCTGTAATAATGCCGGAAATATTTCTGGTTCGGCGAATATAGGTGGTGTTGTTGGCTTAAATAGTGTTGATAACGGTGCTGGTTTGGGGTACACAATAACGGATTGCACCAACAGTGGTGATGTTTCTGGTACGAATAACATAGGTGGTATCGCTGGTGCCACTAGGGCGTTTAATAAAACTACTAATACGTCTCCTGTTGGTACAATCGAGGTTTCGCGATGCATCAATTCGGGTGTGGTCACTGGCAGTGAGCATGTCGGTGGTATTGTGGGTAGCCACAATGCTTCATCAAATAAAAACACCGCGATAGCTCAGCCTGCTATGGTGACCGGATGCATCAACACTGGTACTGTTCCTGAGAAAGGCGGTGCTATCGTTGGATATAACAATGATAACAGCGGTAATTCAGGAAACGAAAAAAAGCCAGGTATTGTAGAAGAAAACTTCTGGCCTGAAACCCTTGGCGCGCCAGGGATTGCTGCAGGCTCAGGCTCTGCGGATGAAGAAGCACCGGAGGCTGTTAAGAACAACTCTTCTTACGATGAAGATGGTAATCTGACAACGCCGGTGACAAAGGACGATGGTGAACAGCTTGATACCATGAGCAAGGTTGTCGAAGAGATTTTCGGTGGCGATGCTGACAATATCCCAGAAACCCTCAAGGCAACAGTGACCTTTGAAAACAACGGCCATGGCACTGCGCTGGAAGCGCAGAAGGTGGTCATTGGTACAGAAATCGAACTGCCAGCAATGGACAATGACGGCTACTGGACATTCCTCGGTTGGATGGTTGATGATCAGCTCATCGAAGGTGACAGCTACACCGTCACCAAAGATGTGACCTTCAAAGCCAGCTGGCGCGACGACACGCCGTCCGGCGGTGGCACTGTCGTTGGCCCTAGCAAGTACGCCATCAGCGTGCCAACCGTGGACAATGGCAGCGTGAGCGTGTCGCCAACAGCTGCGACCAAGGGCAAGACCGTGACCATCACGGCGACGCCTGACGCTGGCTACGAGGTCGACGCTGTGAGCGTCACTGACCGCAAGGGCAAGGCCGTCAAG
This sequence comes from Peptococcaceae bacterium, assembly GCA_030524315.1. Taxonomy (GTDB): domain Bacteria; phylum Bacillota; class Peptococcia; order Peptococcales; family Peptococcaceae; genus UMGS1590. The sequence continues at coordinate 9 of JAUNGU010000051.1, read as the reverse complement.
GTCACTGCC
>JAUNGU010000050.1 GCA_030524315.1 Peptococcaceae bacterium | reverse complement strand
TCGCCAGCGAGAGCGTCAAGGTGACTGTCAAGCCGTACAGCGGCAAGTACAGCTATGAAACGACGGTGACGCAACCGGAACACGGCAAGATCAGCGTCGACAAATACGTGACCGAGGGTGAAAACGTCACCATCACCGTCACGCCAGACGACGGCTACGCCGTCGATTCTGTGAGCGTCAAGGCCAAGAACGGCAAATCCGTCGACGTCACGAAAAACAGCGATGGCACGTATTCCTTCACCATGCCAAAGAGCAACGTCAGCATCACCGCGACCCTCGTCGAGAGCGACGAGCCAACGCCGGAGCCACAGCCGGAACCAAGCGCGCTGCCATTCACTGACGTCAGCGAGGGCGCGTGGTACATCGATCCGGTGCGCTTCGTCTACAGCGAAGGGCTCATGACCGGTACGAGCGCGACGACCTTCTCGCCGAACCTGACGACGACCCGCGGCATGATTGTTGCCATCCTCTACCGCATGGAAGGGGAACCGGATCTGTCGAATGAAAACCTCGGCTATCCATTCGCTGACGTTGATGCATCTGCCTACTACGGCGACGCCGTCTACTGGGCACGGCTCAATGGCATCGTCAGCGGCTACACCAGCGAACGCTTCGGCCCAACCGACAGCATCACCCGCGAACAGCTCGCCGCCATTCTCTACAACTACGCCGAGTACAAAGGCGTCGACACGAGCGCGCGCAATGACCTGTCGAGTTACAGCGACAGCGGCAGCATCAGCGGCTGGGCAACCGACGCCATGCAGTGGGCGAATGCAGAGGGCATCGTGAACGGCATGACTGCCACCGAGCTCGCACCAAAGGGCAATGCGACGCGCGCACAGGTAGCAGCTATGCTCGAGCGCTATGTCAAGAACGTTTTAGCGTAACATGATGAGTGGCGACGACGCGGAACGAAGTGGAGCTGGCAGGATGTTGCAGAGATACATCACAAACGTCATCAACTAACTCCAGACATGCAAAAAGACCACCGACGAGCGGTGGTCTTTTTCGTTAGGGAAAAAACGCGGCGGATTTGCGCGTGATTCTTCCCTAGAGCGGGCGATGGCAATGGCTGCGCATGAAGGCGGCGATGTCTGTGGGATCGGCGCTTTCGTAGTAGGCGACGAGGCGCGCCTTGAAATCGGGCACCTGGGCCTCTGGCACAACGAGGAGCCCGGCGCCGCGGGCGATGAGAAAGTGGTTGGCCAGGAGGATGGCGGCGCGCTTGTTGCCATCGAGAAAAATCTGGGTGCGCATACAATAGAGGACGAGGTGGATGGCGACGCTGACGGGGTCGTCGTCTGCGGCGGTGATCTGTGCGAGCTGGTCCTTGACGTCGGCCTCTATCGGCAGCGGCGGCGTGTAGCGGGTGCCGCCGATTTGCACAGGGACGCCGCGAATGCGCCCGCCGTTGTAGAAAAAGCCCTCGTTGATGATGCGGGCAAGGTGGCAGAGGAGATCGAGGTTGCTGGCGCTCTGGATGACGTCCTCGCCGAGAATGAATTCCCAGACGTGCTTGAGGTTGAGAATCTTTTGCACGTCGCTGGCAGCCACGCCCTGCACGAGGCCACCCTCGATGATGGTCGCCGTTTGCGGAAAGGTCGTGGCGACGCCCTCGAGAATCGCCTGGTCGTAGATGCTCGCCTTGAGATTGGCGCGGGCAAAGTCGAGGTTGTCGAGGACGGCTGCGGGCAGCGCCGACGTCACGTAGCCTGCGGCGGCGAGCTGCTTGTCGAGGCGACGGATGGCCTTCTTGAGGGCCTTGGCCTCGCGGGTCTTGCGCAGGAGCAGCTCGTAAAGGTCGTCGGAATAGACGTCGACATAGGCCGACGTGAGCTTGCCAGCGATGCGGCTGCGGATGTAGAGATAGCGCCTGTCGCCCTGGGTTTTGATCTCCGGCGTGCCGCCTTCGTAGGGAATGAGGTTCAGCCGCGCCTGGAGATCAGCGCGCTCCTGCAAGAGGGGATCAATGTCGGAAAAATTTGGTGCCATCATCGGCGGCCTCCTTTCTAGGGAAAATCTTGCCTTTATTTTAGCAAGATTCTTCCCTATAGCGCAAGGGCTCTAGGCTTACCAAATCTTTGGGCGATCCTCTGGGGCGACGTACATGCCGTCGCCGGATTGGACGTCGTAGGTGGTGTAGAAGGCGTCGGTGGCGGCGAGGCTGGCGTTGACGCGGTCTTCAGCCGGGGCGTGGACGTCGGTGAGGTAGATCTGAGTGGCGTATTCCGGGCGGACGATTTCGACCCAGGATTTGGCGTAGTGGGTCATGAGCTTGTCGAGGTCGAGGTTTTCGTTTTCGGCGAGACGGACGACGGCAGCCATGGCACCGAGGTCGGCAATGTTTTCGCTGACGGTCTGCTCGCCGTTGACGCGCTCAAAGCGCTCGCCCATGTCGTTGTAGTAGTCGATGACCTTTTGCGAGCGCTCTTTGAAAGCGCTCTTATCCTCGGCGGTCCACCAATCAGAGAGGTTGCCGTCCTTGTCGTATTGGGCGCCGTTGTCGTCAAAGGCGTGGCTGAGCTCGTGGGCGATGACGTGGCCGATGCCGGCGATGTTTTCTTCGCGGCTGGCCTCAGGGTCGTAGAACGGTGCCTGCAAAATCCCAGCGAGAATGAAGATACCGTTGCGCGCCGGGTCGTAGTAGGCATTGACGGTTTGTGGCGATTCGTACCACTGGCTCTTGTCAACCGGGCTGTGGCGGTCGGTGTAGAGGGCGGCGGACTTGGCGCGGTAGGCGGCGAGGACGTTGTTGATATAGAGGCCGTCTGCGTCAGGACGCGCGAGGTTCAGGGCGTAGCCGTCCTGGGGCCAGGTGTCGGGATAGGCGACGTTAATGCCGACAAAGTTGAGCTTTTCGATGGCTTTTTCCTTGGTGGCGTCGCTGAGCCAGTCGTTGGCGCGCAGCTGCTCGCGATACACGTCGATGACCTCGCCGATGATGTTTGTGACGTCTTCTTTGGTGGCGTCGGTTACATAGGCGTCGGTGTAGAGGCGGCCGCATTCAAAGGGAAGGGTCTCCTTGATTTGCTTGATGAGACTTTCCTCGGCGGGCGTTGGCGCTGTCTGGCCGTTGATTTTCTGGTTGTAGGCGGCGTCGGCATCGCGCATGGCTGTGGTTGCAAACGGTGCCCAATCGTTGTAGACAATGGCCGTGGCGTAATCTCTGAGCAGGGGCAGGTTGTCCTCGGTGAGGTAATCAGAGAACTTTTCGAGGACGCCGACATCGGTGACGATAATGGCGTCCTCAGGGTTGAAGCCCCAGATGCCCTGGAGGTCGTCAGCGGCAAAGAGGCGCGGGAAGTCCTCGGCGAGACTGGTCACTGTGTAGCGGTTGGTGGTTTTTTCAGGGTCGTACTGCTCGCTCACCGAGAGGCCTGCCGTGGCGAGCTCCTTCATCATGGCGCAGACGTTTTTGGCTTTGGCGGCGGCGTCCTTGTCGCTGGCGCCACCTGCTGCAAAGAGGGTCTGGAGATGGTCCTGGAAATAGCTGCGGAGGGCCTTGCTGTCGTCGTCATCGGCGAGCCACTCCTCTCGGCTAAGGCCTGTGTCGGCGCCAAACTGATAGATGACCTGCTGGCTGGCGTCATCTGGATCGGCCTCAAGCTGGAAGCCCGGGAAGATGACACAGCCGTAGTAGTCGCGGTTGTACTGGGCGCAGAGGCTCACAAGCTCCGCCACCGACGTGGCATCGCCAAAGGCGGTCACGAGGCTTGAGAGATCGCCCATGCCGCCGGCATCGCGCGCGGCCTCGTCCTGGCCGGTGAGGTAGAGGGCGGCGACGCGGTCGCCGTCGCTATCAGGGGCGGTGTCTTTGGCATCTGCGGCCTTTTTGATGAGCGCGGTGAGACGGTCTCTGCCGGTGATGTCCATTTGTAGGAAGTAGCTGTTGGAGCTGGCGTCGTCGTCGATGGTCCAGGTGGTGAGTTCGTCGTGACCGGCAGCCTCATAGAAATTGTCGACCAACGCTGGCGTGGCGGTGTCGCTCGTGGTTTTCGTGGCCTTTGGCGCGCTGCTTGAGGATTGGTCGGTGGCGGCAGTGCCGCAGCCTGTCAGGAGCAGCGCGGCTGTGAGGGCCGCGGCGAGAATTTTTCGTGGGATCATGGGAAGCCTCCTTTGTAGAAATTTTTTGCATATTCTTCTTGATGCTATCATAGCATGACAGGCGGCGCCGGTCCATCATTTTCGCTGCTCGCAGGCAGAAAAAAACCGCTCGCAAATTTGCGAGCGGTGAGGGGTCACTGGCCGAGGGTGTCGGTGACGACGGCCTTGAGCATTTCGATGAAGAGGCGGTCGACGTTGGTGGTTTTGTACTTGCTGCTTTCGATGTAGCCCACGCGGGTGCGCACGTCGTAATTGGAAATGGTCAGCGGGCGCACGAGGCCGTATTTGACGTAGATGTCGTCGTGGGTCATGAAGCGGTGGTAAAAGGCGACGTAGTTGTCCTCGTGGATCATTTTTTTGATGGACTCGAGGTCGTCGGTGCGCAGGGCGATGTTTGGCGTCATACCCTTGAAAATGTCGCTGACGCCGCCGTTGTTTTTGATAAATTCGTCGCGGTAGGCAATGTAGGGCTGCTCAAAGGCTTCCTGGATGGTGATGGAATCGGCGTTCCAATAGGGCGACTGGGGGCCGACGTAGAGGACGTATTCATCCTCAAAGAGGGGCGTGAAAATAATTTCCGGGCTCTGGATTTCGTCAGAATCAAAGACGATGCCAAAGGACGCCAGCCCCGAGAGGACCTGGTGATAAATTTCGTGGCTTTCGGCGCAGTGGACCGAGACCTTGAGGTCGAGCTTTTCGGCGTTGGTTTTTTTGAGAACCAGGGGCAGAATATTGTCAAAGAGGCAGGGAATCGTCGCCAGATGCACATTGCCGCGAATGGAATGGGCGTAGGCGATGGCGTTGATTTCTTCGATGGTAAAAAAGATCTCGTTGATTTTGTCGAGGATGGCGCTGCCCGCTTCCGTCGGCGTGACGCCGCGGCTGTTGCGGTTGAGGAGGGTGACGTCGAGCTCTTTCTCGAGCTTGGTGATCGCCGAGCTGAACGACGGCTGAGAGATGAAATTGTTTTCGGCAGCGATGGAAATAGAGTTGTATTTGCAGGCTTCTTGAAAATATTTGAGCTGGCTGAGTTTCATGCAACCACGTCCCTTCCGTGAACAGGCAAAAGCTGACAATACACGCATTATATCATATAAAATCAGTCGCCAAAAGATTTTTATATATCTGATATTGGAATTTGCTAATTCCCATTAATTTTTGTTATCGATAGAATAAAGCTAACGATAAGGCCAAATCGAACGACAATCAAACACAAGGGGTGAGAAAAAGTGTCAACCACACCAGCCACAAGTATCAGTAAGGGGAGCTTGATTAAATGGGCTATTAATATTGCGGTTCCACTGATCTTATTTTTAATTCCTGAAACGGAAGTCTATTCTTACGAAGTTAAAATGTTTCTGATCGTCACCATCACCGGGATTCTCATGGTTGCCTTTGAACAGGTGCATCTCATGGCGGTGTCGATGCTCTTCCCAATCGGCTATATGGTCACGGGCCTGGTGCCGATGGACGTTGCTTATTCTGCTTGGCTGCAAACCATGCCGCTGGTTGTTATCGGCGGTTACATGATCGCCATGGTGCTCAACCGCATCGGCCTGCTCAAGCGCATGGCCTACTGGTGCTTCATCAAGGTGCGCGGCAGCTACTACGGCTTGCTCTACAGCATCTTTATTGTTGGTTGTATCCTCAACACCGTCACCGGTGGGAATGCTTGGGTTATGATGGCGGCCTTCACCTTTGGGCTGTGCATGGGCTTTGAGCTCGGCCGCTCCATTGACTCGGCAATCATCATGCTCGTCGGCGGGATTTCCGCCGGGGCTTCCTGCATGTTCATCTATTCGCCATACTTCATGAACCTGCTCTGGAACGCTGCCAACACGACGCTGCCAGATGGCGCTGAGCCATACGGCGCAACTTGGGTAGAATTCTTCTATCAGAACTTCCCATACCTGCTCTTCTGCTTGCTCTTTATTTTCCTTCTGCCAAAAATTTTCCGTCCAAAGAAAAAATTGCCGGGCGTCGAATTTTTCAAGGCAGAATATGAAAAGCTCGGGCCAATGACCCGCGACGAAAAAATCGGCGCTGTGCTGACGGTGCTCCTGATCGCCTTCATGCTCACCGGTAACATTCACGGCATCGCCCTCGACTGGGGCTTCATCGTCTTGCCTTGGCTGATGTTCTTCCCTGGCATCCACATTGCCACCGAAGAGGACGTCAAGGGCGTCGACTGGAGCATGGTGTTCTTCTGCATCGCCTGCCTATCCATCGGTACAGTTTCCAATTACCTGGGCATCGGCGAATTGGTTGCCAAGCTCTTGGTGCCAGCCCTCCAGCCACTGAACTCGACCTTGGTCGTTGTGGCCATCTACGCCGTCGCCGTTTCTCTGAACTTCCTTTTGACACCGCTGGCCATTCTCGCCGGGTTCTCCGAACCAATCGCGCAAATCGCGGCTGGCTTGGGCCTCAACCCAGTGGGCGCCATGTACAGCCTCTTCTTGGGTGCTGACCAGGTGCTGCTGCCTTACGAATACCTCACCTACATGATCTTCTACGCCTTTGGGCTCATCAAGCTCACAGACTTCATGAAGATCCTCGGCTTCAAAATGGTGGCTGCGACCATCGTCCTGGCGGCTGTGATGATTCCATGGTGGCATTTCGTCGGTGTGCTTTAATTCATTCGGTAACAAGTCAACAAATTGATATATAACTTTCATATTTAGCCAATTATCTTAGAAGGAGTGACTCATTCATGGCTAGACAAGCAATGACAAAGAAAGTAATGGTTCTCGGTGTCGACGGGATGGACGCCCGCATCACCAAGCATCTCATGGACGAAGGCAAGATGCCTCAGCTCAAAAAGTTCGTTGACCGTGGCGCTTGCCGCGACGACCTGCACCTCTTGGGCGCCATTCCTACAATTACCCCTCCATGCTGGACCACCTTGGCCACCGGCGCTTATCCAGGGACCCACGGCATCACCTGCTACTGGCGTCAATCTCCAGAAAGCCTGGACGCCGTCGTTTACAACATGGACTCCCGCAACTGCGAAGCAGAGCAAATGTGGAACGTCACCACCGAAGCTGGCAAAAAGACCCTCGTTTGGCACTGGCCAGGCTCCAGCTGGCCACCATCCAGCGACAGCCCTCTTCTGGATGTCGTTGACGGCACCCAGCCTGGTTCTGTCAACATGGGCGTTGCCCAGATGGACTGGGAAAAAATCATCGTTGCCACCCCAGACATCACCGAAGTCAACTACGCACCACGCGTTGAAAAGCCAGCCGGCGTTGGCTGCATCATGACCGACATTGACGACATGGTTGTTGGCGACAACGACGATGAAATGATGGAACTATGGTGGGGCGACGAAGCCCGCAAGGGTGGCGAAATCCGCACCCCTATCATGAGCTTCGACGATACCGAAATGATGATCGGCGCCAAGGTTGCTTATGACATCATCAACTCCCCTCTGAAGGACGCCACCGGTTGGGCCAACGCTCCAGAAGGCGCCAAGGAATTCACCATCCTGACCTCCAGCGGCTTTATCCGTCGTCCAGCCCTCATTCTCAAGAACGAACAGGGCGTTTATGACCGCGTCGCTGTCTACAAAAACAAAAAGGCCACCGAGCCAATCGTTGTTGTCGAAAAGGGCAAGATGGTCAGCGCCATTGATGACGTCACCAAGAAGGAAGAAACCAAGCCAGCTTGCCGCGCGTACAAGATTCTCGAGCTCGCAGAAGACGGCAGCATGGTTCGCATGTGGATCTCCAACGCGCTGGATACCACCAACGACATGCTCTGGCATCCAAAAGAACTCTATCAGGAAATCACCAAAAACGTTGGTCCAGTGCCTCCTGTTAGCCTCATTGGCGGCGAAGAACCAGAACTCGTTCGCGAGCTCTTCATCCCAAGCTGGGACAACTACTGCGAATGGCAGGCAGACTGCCTGAACTACCTGGCAGAAAACGCTGGCTACGAGGTCATCTTCAGTCATCTGCACAACGTTGACTGCGCTGGTCACCAGCTCTGGCACCTGGGCAAGACCCTCGAACCATGGAAGCACACCGACGAAAAGGAATACCAGGAATTCATCGTCGACATGTATCGTCAGACCGACGACTACCTCGGCCGTTTCCTCCACTTCCTGGATGAAGACTGGACCATCCTCATCGTCTCCGACCACGGCCTGATCGTCGGCGAAGAGGTGCCACCACTCATCGGCGAATACGGCGGCCTGAACGTGCCTATCATGGAACAGCTCGGCTACACCGTTATGAAGAAGGACGAAAACGGCAACAGCACCGGCGATGTGGATTGGGAAAAGACCCGCGCCGTACAGATTCGTTCCAACTACATCTACATCAACCTCAAGGGCCGCGACAAATACGGCATTGTGGATCCAAAGGACAAATACGCCCTCGAAGAACAGATCATTAACGATCTCTACAACTATCGTGACCCAGCCACCGGCCGTCGTGTCATCGGTATCTGCCTGAGAAACAAGGATGGCGTGCTCCTCGGCGTCAACGGCCCAGAATGCGGCGACATCTTCTTCTCCATCGAAGAAGGCTTCAACCGTCTCCACGGCGACAGCCTCTCCACCAGCGAAGGCTACTTCAACACCTCCGTATCCCCGCTGTTCATCGCCGCTGGCCCTGGCATCAAGGAAGATTGCAAGACCCCTCGTACCATTCGCCAGGTTGACGTGACCCCAACCATCGCCGCACTCCTCGGGACCCGTTTCCCAGCCCAGTGCGAAGGGGCACCTGTTTACCAGATTCTGAGCGAAGAATTATAATCCAATAGCACAATTACACGAGAAGCAGGTCGCAAGGCCTGCTTCTTTTGAATGAGAAGGATTTATGAAAGGGAGATTTATGATGGAAGATAGACAGCAGCATGCCCTCGCCCTCAAGCGGGCGCTGGACGCGCGCTTTCTGCGCAAGGGCATTGCCACGGCGATCATCTCCGGCGTCTGCTACGGGCTCTTTACGACCTTCCTCAATTTGGGCTTGGGTGAAGGGGTCTGGGCCCAGTGGGCGGCGGGGGCGGTGAGCGTCTTTGTACTGACCTACGTCGTGAGCGCCATGGGCAGCGCCATGATGTATACGGCGAGTTCTCTCTGGAGCCTGGCGCTGACCATTGCCCAGGGCAAATTCACCGACCTCCTGCGCAGCATTAACACCAAGCCGGGGCGCATGATCATTCTCGCCGCCCTTCTCGGCGGGCCAATCGCCGGGACCCTCTACGTCATCGCGTTGCAGAAGGCAGGCTCGATCGTCATTCCGATCACCGCCCTCAATCCGGCGATTGGCGCCATCTTGGCACGGATTTTCTACAAGCAGGCGCTGACCCCGCGGATGCTTCTGGGCATTGGCGTGTGCTTTGCCTCAAGCGTCATGATTGGCGCCTCTAGCCTCGGCGCCGACGCGCCGGAGGGCATGTTTGCAGGCGTGGTGCTGGCGTTTTTGGCGGCAATCGGCTGGGGCCTTGAGGGCACCATCGCCGGTTACAGCACCGCCATCATCGACTACCAAATCGGCATCACCATTCGCCAATTCATTGCCGGTGTCTCCAATCTCATCATCGTGCTGCCGCTGTTGGGTGTGGTCGCCGGTGAGGGCTGGGGCTACAGCTGGCAGCTGTTTGGCCAGGCGCTGACCGACGGCGCGTCGCTGCCGGCCTTCATCGCCAGCGGATTTTTTGCCCTCTTTGCCTACAGCCTCTGGTACAAGGGCAACAGCATGTGCGGCGCTGCCCTGGGCATGGCGTGCAACAGCGCCTATTCCTTCTGGGGCCCGTTTTTCTGCTGGATCGTGCTGGGCGTCATCTGCGGCAAGAGCGGCTGGACAATTCCGGCCATCGGCTGGCTCTCGGCGGTGGTCATGGTGCTGGGGATTTTCATCATCGCTGTCGACCCACGCACGCTCTTTAAGAAGGGAGGTCGTGCGCAATGATGCCACTCAACTACGCCATCCTCGATTATTTCACGCACACTGACCGCGCCTGTGCCGATGAGATCATCGCGGCGCTGGCGCCACGCTACGGCAAGATGCGCGGCCTGCGCAAGGCGGCCGTCATCGACGCGCTCATGACCGCCGAAAAAAACGGCCTCATCGAGGAGGACGGCTGTGACCTTGACGATGGTGATGATTTGCGCGTATACTACAAAGCAAGTGAAGAAGGTCGGGCGACGATTCGCAAATACGTCGGCTGATCCCAAAGGAGGAATCACCATGAAGGGCATGGAACTGGCCCGCGCCTACTACGAGGACTACGGCCGCGCCCTCATCGACGGCCCCCTAGCGGCGTACAAAAGTGCGATCGCCGTGGGGCTTGTGGGCGAGGGCTCGGAATGCTTCGGCTACGACGACGCGTTCTCGACGGACCACGATTTTGGCCCGGGCTTTTGCATCTGGGTGCCCCAGGCGCTTTATGACCAGGCGGGGGCTGCGCTAGAAGCCGCCTACGCCAGCCTGCCAGAGGAATATCTCGGCTACCGCCGTGTGGCGACGCCGCAAGCGGGCAAGCGCGTCGGCGTCTGGGGCATCGAAGCCTTTTACGCCCGCTACACGGGGCTTGCGCGGCCGCCGCGGGACAATCTCGAATGGCTGCGCATCCCCGAGGATTTCCTGGCGGTGGCAACCAACGGCGAGGTGTTTTTTGACGCGCCGGGGCTGTTCAGCCAGTGGCGGGCGCAGCTTCTGGATTTCTACCCCGAGGACGTGCTGCGAAAAAAGCTTGCCTGCCGCTGCGCCATCATGGCCCAGTCGGGGCAATACAACTACGGCCGCTCGATGGCGCGGGGCGACGGCCACGCCGCCTATCTGGCGTGCGCGACCTTTATCCAGAGCGCCCTGTCGGCGATCCATCTCCTGAACGGCCGCTACGCGCCTTTTTACAAATGGCTCTTTCGCAGCGCCGAGGATCTGCCGCTCTTTCGCGCCAGCGTCCTGCGCCTGAAGGCGCTGGCGGAGACGCCCGACAGCGCTGACCACGGCCCGGAAAAATGCGCCCTCATCGAAGCGGTCTGCACAGACATCGCCGATCACCTGGCGGCGCGCGGCTACACCCAGACCCGCGAGCCCTTTTTGCAGGTGCAGGGCGAGGCGCTCATTCGCGGCATCGCAGACAGCCGCCTGCGCGCCATGCACATTATGGTTGACAAATAGGAGGGAGAAGCATGCACACCATCAAACGCACCCACACCCCAAAGGACCACCTTATCAACGACATTGTCGATCTCGAATGGTGGATGTTTGACCGCGTCAATAACATCGGCGGTCGCGCCGGTTGCCAAAACGACAGCCGCACCTTTTACATCATGCGCTACAGCCAATTTTTCGCCTGGCCTGTCGATGCCCTGGAAAGCTACAAGCAGGATCTCCTTGACGCCCAGGCCGAGGGGCGCAACCTCCTCACCGAAAAATATGCCTACATGATGGCATACACCGACCCGCGCACCTATGAGGCGACGATTCGCGGCCGCATCCCCGAGGTCAGCGTCGAAAAAGCGCAGCTCGTCGACGCCATCGCCGCCCTCTTGACTGCCGACGAGCAGGCCTTCGCCGCCCAGTATCCACGGCTGCACCACCGCGGCCGTCCCGTCGAGGGCGCCGAGGCAGGCAACGTCTCTATGAACGTCTACGCCCTGGGCGAGCTCAAGACCTACTCCGAGCAGACCCTGAGGCTCTACGCCGCCCATCTCCTCGACCTCAAAAAATCCGGCGGCGAAAATATTTCCGTCACCATCCACCGCGCCATGGTCAGCTTCTACGGCTACGCTAGCCTTGAAGCGGCAGAAGCGGGCCAGGGCTGAGAAAGGAGCCGCGCCATGGCAGAGCATGAGAAAAAATCTGCCCCCGTCGACACGAGCCAGCTTTACGCCATCGGCGAGGTCAGCAAAATTTGCAACGTCTCCAAGAAAACCCTGCGTTACTACGACAAAATCGGCCTCATCTCGCCCGACTACATTGCCGAGGACAACGGCTACCGCTATTACAGCCGCGACACCCTGCTCTTTGTGCCGGTCATCAAGTATTACAAGCAGATGGGCTTCAAGCTTGAGGAAATGAAAACCCTCATGGACAGCGACACCTACGATTACCACCTGCGCAAGCTCCGCGACAAAATCGACGAGCTCAAAATTCAGCGCCAGGAAATCAACATCGCCTACACCTCCGTCGTCGATTGGTACAATTTGCTGCTCGAGGCAGAGGGGGTGCTCGCCAACAACGTCGTCGAGGTCTCCGTCAAATACATCGAGGCCGTCAGCGCCTGCTACATCGAGCAGGATTTTGACGGCAACTACATGGACGCCATCATCAACATCGGCTGGACCAACTACCTCGAAGAAATCGGCCACGAAATCACCGGCGCCGTCTATCTCTATTTTCCCCACATGCGCGAAAAGCTCGCCGGTCAGCCGACGCGCGTCGCCGTCTTCCAAAAAGGCCTCACCGACGTCGCCGACAACCGCACCATGACCTTCGGCGGCAAGATGATGCTCTCCGCCTACCACATCGGCAGCCACGACACCATCGGCGCCACCTACGAAAAAATCTTCGACTGGGCCGACCACCACGGCTACCGCTGTGGCGAAGCCGCCATCGAACGTTACGTCACCGACTACTGGACCACCACCCGCCCCGAAGACTTCGTCATGGAAATCCTCATCGACATCGAAAAGAAATAGAAAAATGCCCTTTTCTCGAATACAGAGAAAAGGGCATTTGCTATTAGTGGCATTATTCTTCAAGCATGATTTTTTCAATGCGCAAGGCATCTGGCTGATAACGCGTAAATTGGATACCGGCTCTAATCATCCCGATGACTTGATTGGCAGTGCGCTCGAGATGAAGAACAGTATCGGGATTGCCAATGCGAACCGGATAGCCACTACGCAAATATGGGGTGACATATTTTTCTGAGATTGGAAACATATTTTGAAACAAAAGTGCAAAGCGTCTGCCAGCAATCGTTTCTATTTTGATTGTCGTCACTGCATGACCGCGTTGTTTTTGCCGTTCGATGATGCGTTGATATTTTTCTATTTTGCTGCTACACGGAATCATCCAATAGAGGTGGGTTTTTCTGTCCTTTATAGCATAATAATGCGGACGCTTTGTTGTTGTTTTATTCTGCATTAAATAGGGATCTTGGACAAGGTCAAAGAATTCGTCTCTTACAAAATAAACATGTCCTGGGATGAGTGCCATTTCACACAAACCTCCATATAAAATAAGCCCTTCGCTTATTACGGCAAAGGGCTACGAGACATTTTATTGCCGACCTGTTTATATTCCGCATGGCCGGTAACGGTGAAAGTTCTTGCCGATCTGTTTGTATTCCGCCTGATCGGTAACGGTGAAATTTGGGAGATGTCTCAATCTCCAGAACCTAAACTTATTATACCAACAAAAAATGCACAGCACAAGATGAATAAGCCTAATCTGATGCACTGATTGGAAATGCTTGTTGTCCTCGAACCTTCCTCTTAGGGGAAGGTTCTTTTTTTGTGGGTGTGGAAGGGTGCGGGAAAATGCTGAGGATTTTGTCATGAATTGTTTGCGGGTGGGAGAAATTCGCGGGATTTTTATGAATTGGCAGAAAAAATCGCCCCAAAATTCGCAGCTTGTCAGGATTTTGGGGCGATGAATTTTTTTGTGCGGGCGATTGACATTCCTCTAAGGGCACTGATTACAATTATTATAAGAAAGAAACTCGGAAGGAGCGGTGAAATTTTGGCTAGATATGAGGCAGAGCAAGCCCTGGGCATGCTCGAGACGGTGGGCATGGTGCCGGCGGTGGAGGCCTGCGACAAGATGCTCAAGGCTGCCGATGTGTCGCTGGCGAGCTACGAAAATGTCGGCTCGACCTTGGTGACGATTTTCGTCATCGGCGATGTGGCTGCTGTGAAGTCGGCAGTGGCTGCCGGTGTCGCCGCAGCGAGCGCCATCGGCACGGTGACGGCGTCGGATGTGATTCCGCGGCCGATTCGTCCGATTGGCGATGTGGTCTCGATTTACGACGTCGACACGCAAATCGACGCCGACAGCGTGCCCTTTACGAGCGACGCCCTGGGGATGATCGAGACCTTCGGCATCATCTACTGCATCCGCGCCGCCGACGCCATGTGCAAGGCGGCGGACGTGGACCTCGTGGGCTTTGAAAACACGGCCTCGGGTTATATTTCGGCGATTGTCGAGGGCGACGTTGGCGCTTGCAAGACGGCGGTGGCTGCCGGTGTCAAGGCGGTGGCAGCGCTGGGAAAGGAGGTCCACAGCTCGGTGGTCATTGCCCGCCCGCACCCGGGCATCAAAAAAATTACCGCCCAATACGCCGTGGAAAATCTCCTGCCTTATCCGGCAGAGTGAGCGGCAACTATTTTCGAAAAGGAGGGTGAGAGATGCGACTTGATATGATCGACCAGGATCTGCTCTCGATTCAGGAGGCGCGGATTTTGGCAGAAAACGCCCGCGACGCTCAGCTGCGCATGGCGAGCTTTTCTCAGAGCAAACTCGACGCCATTGTCGAGGCGCTGGCGGCTGCCGTCGCGCCTCATTGCAAAGAGCTGGCGATGCGCTCAGCCGACGAAACCGACTACGGCAACTGGCAGGACAAGCTGCTCAAAAATCGCTTCGTCTGCGAATATTTGCCGCGGGAGCTGCGGCCCCTGCGCTGCGTCGGCGTCATCGGCGAGGACCCGGCCCACGGCATCACCGACGTGGGCGTCCCGGCAGGCGTCATCCTCGCCCTGCCACCGGCGACGAGCCCCGTCTCGACAGCTATCTACAATGTCCTCATCGCCATCAAAAGCGGCAACGCCGTGATCATTGCGCCCCATCCGCGGGCGGCGCGGGTGAGCGCCGAGGTGATGGATCTGCTCATCACCGCAGGCATCGCGGCGGGGCTCCCGGAAGGCGCCATCGCCTATTTGCAGACGCTGACCAAGGCGGGCACCGAGGCCCTCATGAATCACGACGATATTGCCCTCATCCTCATCACCGGCGTTCCGGCGATGCTTGCGGCGGCGCAGCAGTCGGGCAAGCGCGTCATCTACGGCGGCGCTGGCAATGGCCCGGCCTTCATTGAAAAAACGGCGGATCTCGAGCAGGCGGTTTGCGACATTATCACGAGCAAGACCTTCGACAACGGCGTCGTTTCTGCCGCCGAGCAGGCGGTGGTCGTCGATGGCGCTGTCGAGGCGGCGGTGCGCGGGCACTTCATTCGTCACGGCGCCTATTTTATGAACGCAGACGAGGCCGAGCGGCTGGGGCAGCTTTTCTATTACAAGGACGGCAGCGCCAATCCCGAGCCCGTCGGCAAGACGGCGCTGGAGCTGGCGCGACGGGCGCACATTGAGGTGCCGCTAGAGACGACGGTGCTCATTGCCGAGCAGAAATACGTCTCCCTCAACAACCCCT
>JAUNGU010000049.1:2838-15551 GCA_030524315.1 Peptococcaceae bacterium | reverse complement strand
ACAACTCAAGCACCAAGGATTACAGCATCAGCGGCACCTACAGCGATGGCACCTACAATGTCAGCCTGCCGTCGCTAGACATTTCTGAGGCCACAAGCACGACGTAGCTATCGGAAAAATTGATATCACATTACCATGAATCCACTATTGCAACTCATTAATGATTAGTGTATTCTATTAATGGCGGATTAAGTTGTACATCTGTCAGATAACTCATCTACTACTACTATGGCAGTTGTTACATGGTTTCTGCATAGGAAGACCCTGAATAAGGGTCTTTTTTATTTTGACCAAATTTATTGGCTGCGGGCAGGCCGCTGTCCAACACTTTACAATATCGCACTTTTTCCTGTTATTAATAATACTGATATTACTCTGACCCTGCCGCGCACTATAAAAAGAGGCGTGCATCACCAAGCTGTGATGCACGCCTCTTTTGCGTGGTCTATGTGTCTATGGTCACGCCGTTGAGCACCGCTGCCGCCTCCACAACGTGTTTGGCGAGGACGGAGGTGGTGACGCTGCCGACGCCGCCGGGCACGGGTGTGATGGCGCTGGCCACGGGCTCGACGGCGGCAAAATCCACATCGCCGCAGAGCTTGCCATCGGCGCCGACGTTGATGCCGACATCGATGACAATGGCACCGTCGCCGACCATGTCGGCACCAATCATATTGGCGCGGCCGCAGGCGGCGACGAGGACCTCTGCCTCACGGCAGCGGGCCATGAGGGCGTCGGTTTTAGTGTGGCAGATGGTGACGGTGGCGTGGCGCTCCAGGAGCAGCATCGCCAACGGACGGCCGACGACCATGCTGCGGCCGACGACGGTGACGCGCTTGCCGATGAGGTCGATGCCGTAGTCATCGAGGATTTCGATGACGGCCTGGGGCGTGCATGGCGCCATCGCCGAAGGATCGCCGCTGAAAACCTTGGCCATATTCACCGGGCTCATGCCGTCCACGTCCTTGCGCGGGTCGAGGATGGCCTTGAGGGGTTCCGCCGAAAGAGGCGCTGGCAGGGGCTGAAAAATCATCACCCCGTGCACGTCCGGGTCATCGCTGAGGGCTGCGACCGCCGTTTCCAGCGCTTGCTGGCTGGCGTCGGCGTCCAAAATCACCTGGCGCACGCGGATGCCCAGGGCATCCATGCGCTTGATGGCCGAGCGCTCGTAGGCCATATCATCGCCGCGCGCACCGACGCGCACAAGTGCCAGCGTCGGCGTCACGCCGCGCGCCTCGAGGGCAGCGATTTTTTCCTCGAGGGTCTCTTGCATGTGTTGGGCCACGTCCTTGCCCAGCAATTTTTTTGCCATAGTCTTCCTCCTTAGCCAATGACCTTCAACGTCTCCAGATAAATGCGTTCCTTATAGGCGCTGCCCTCACGAATAATCGTGTCGGCCCGCTCATTGAGCTGATTGGCGCGGGCACGGTCCTGCATGGACTTGGTGTTGATGCGAATGTTGAGGGCCGCCGCTTCGATGGCCGCCTGGGCCAAAACGGCGCCTGCCCCCACGTCGCTCACGGCCAGGCGGCTGCCTTT
This sequence comes from Peptococcaceae bacterium, assembly GCA_030524315.1. Taxonomy (GTDB): domain Bacteria; phylum Bacillota; class Peptococcia; order Peptococcales; family Peptococcaceae; genus UMGS1590. The sequence goes on along the minus strand of JAUNGU010000049.1, from coordinate 14,012 downwards.
TTTGACGAGGGCCGCCAGGGCGCAAAGCACCGCATAGGCCGTCGTCATCATCTCAAAGGGCGCCAGGCAGGCCGTCGCCAAGGCCTCCTCCATGACACGTTCCCGACTTGGATCGTCCTTGGGAATGCCATAGGCGCGGGCCAAGGGCAGGAAGCCCTCGGCGTCTGCATCCACCAAGCCGACGAGCTTGTCGCGCAGGGCCTCTAGCTCTGCGCGCAGCCCAATGAGCGCTTCCTCGTGCTCGGCGTATTTTTCCTTGCCGATGGTGAGGTTGCTCACCATCATGCCCAGCGCCGCCGCCAAGGCACCCGTGAGCGCCGAGGCGCCACCACCACCAGGGGCTGGCGCGCTCGATGAAAGCGCCGCCAAAAACTCAACGGCAGATTGCTCTAATTGCTTCATCACGCGCTCCTTAGAACAGACCGGAGATGGTGCCGTCGTTGTCGACATCGATTTTCTCAGCGGCTGGCACCTTTGGCAGGCCCGGCATCTTCATGATGCTGCCGGTGAGCGCCACAAGGAAGCCTGCGCCAATGGACGGCGTCAGGTCGCTGATGGTGATGCGGAAGCCGGATGGGCGGCCGAGCTTGGTCTGATCGTCGGTGAGAGAATACTGATTTTTGGCCATACAGATTGGCAGCTTGCCAAAGCCAAGTTTTTCCATGGTGGCAATTTCGGTCTCTGCCTTGGCGGTGTAGTCGACGCCGTCGGCGCCGTAAATCTTGGTGGCAATGGCGTTGATTTTGTCCTTGATGGACATGTCGAGGTCGTAGGCCATGCTGAGCTTGGAATCCTCTTCGCAGAGGCGCACCACTTCCTTGGCCAATTCTTCACCACCGGCGCCGCCCTCTGCCCAGACGTTGGAGAGGGCCACGTTGACGCCCAGGGCCTGGCATTTTTCGCGCACGAGGGCCAGCTCTGCATCGGTGTCGGTTGGGAATTTGTTGATAGCAACCACCACCGGCAGGCCGAAAACGCCGGTGATGTTTTCGATGTGCTTCATGAGGTTTGGCAGGCCGTTTTCCAGCGCTGCAAGATTTTCCTGGCCGAGATCATTTTTGGCGACGCCGCCGTTGTATTTGAGGGCGCGGATCGTCGCCACGAGGACGACGGCGCTCGGTTCGATGCCTGTCATGCGGCATTTGATATCGAGGAATTTTTCAGCGCCGAGGTCTGCACCAAAGCCCGCCTCGGTAATGAGATAATCGGTCATCTTCATGCCCATCTGAGTGGCGATGACGCTGTTGCAGCCGTGGGCAATGTTGGCAAACGGGCCGCCGTGGATGAAGGCCGGCGTGCCTTCCAGCGTCTGCACGAGGTTTGGCTTGAGGGCGTCCTTGAGGAGGGCAGCCAGCGCGCCCTGAGCCTTGAGATCGCCACAGGTCACAGGCTGACCGTCGTAGGTATAGGCGACGATGATGCGAGCGAGGCGGCGCTTGAGATCCTCAATGTCGGTGGCGAGGCAGAAAATCGCCATGATTTCCGAGGCGACCGTAATGTCGAAGCCATCCTCGCGGCTCACGCCATCCACCGGACGACCGAGGCCATCGACAATGCAGCGCAGCTGGCGGTCGTTCATATCCACGCAGCGGCGCCAAACGACGCGCTTGGAATTGATATTGAGGGCGTTGCCCTGGTACATGTGGTTGTCGAGCATGGCTGCCAGGAGGTTGTTGGCGGCGCCGATGGCGTGGAGATCGCCGGTGAAATGCAGATTAATGTCTTCCATTGGCACGACCTGGGCATAGCCGCCACCGGCAGCGCCGCCCTTGATGCCAAAGACCGGCCCCAGGGATGGCTCGCGCAGGGCCACCATGGTTTTGTGATCCAAACAGTTGAGGGCGTCGGCGAGACCGATGGTGGTCGTCGTCTTGCCTTCACCAGCTGGCGTTGGGTTGATGGCAGTGACCAGCACCACCTTGGCATTTTTGCGCTCCTTGAGCACATTGTTGTAATAGCGAAAATCGATTTTGGCCTTGTACTTGCCATAATTCTCGACGTATTCGTCAGGAATCTCGAGCTTTGCGGCAATGGCGTTGATGGATTGCATGGTTGCTTCCTGTGCAATTTCAATATCGGATTTGACTCCCATGGGGCACGCTTCCTTTCTTCCTCGTCACACTTTGCAAATAAATGAATAAAACAAAGGCGGCAGCGCTGGGCCGTCGCCTTCCAAGCATCGTTATTTTACCATATCTCTCAAGATATTGGCAATTCTCACGCCTTCCCGCGAGGGCGACTTTTTTTGCGCTGGGGCAGGGCGTGAATCGCCTCGCCGAGAAGATCCTCGAGGGCCTCGCCGATGCCTTCGTTGTAGGTCGGGTGGGCACGCATGCCGCAGAGGAGCTGCTCGGCAGTGAGCCCACAGGCCACCGCTGTCACGAGCTCGCCGATCATGTCGGTGGCGCGGCCGCACATGAGCTGCGCGCCGAGAATCATGTGGCTTTCGCCGTCAGCAATGATTTTCACAAAGCCGCGGCCGTCACCGGCGATGAGGGTCTTGCCGTTGGCACTCATGACAAACTTGCCGACGAGAACCTCACGCCCTGCCGCCTTGGCCTGGGCCTCGGTGAGGCCTGTGGCGGCAATTTCCGGCTGGGTATAGATGCACGACGGCACCACAGAGAGATCCACCGTCGGCGTTCGGCCCGCTAGACGCTCGGCCACAGCCAGGCCCTGGGCGCTGGCGTTGTGAGCCAGCTGAATACCCGGCGTGCAATCGCCGATGGCGTAGAGGCCGGGGATGCTCGTCTCATGCGCGTCATTCACGAGAATGTAACCTCGTTCCATCGCTGGCGCGGCACCGTCTGCAAAAAGATCCGCCGTGTTTGGTGAGCGGCCGACGGCGCAGAGCACCACCTCGCTGGTCACGGTCTGCGGCTGGTCCTTGTGCTGAAATTGGGTCGTCACCTCATCACCATCGGCGACAAAGCCCTCGACGCTGGCGCTGGTGTAAATCTCGACGCCACGCTTTTTGAGGGCCATCTTGAGATTTTGGCTGATTTCCTTGTCCATGCTCGGCAAAAGCTGGCCCGCGCCCTCGAGAATCGTCACCCGCGCGCCCAGCTCGGCCAGGGCCGTGGCAAATTCCACGCCGATGACGCCACCGCCGACAATGACAATGGACGTTGGCAGCTTTTCGCGCGCGAAGAGCGCATCGCTTGTGAGCACCTGCGGGAGATCCATCCCCGGCAAAGGCAGCTGCGTCGGCTTGGCGCCGACGGCAATGAGCACACCCGTGGCGCTGTAGGTCGTCGCGCCCTCTGCCGTCTCAACGTAGACGCTTTTGTCGGCGAGCACCGTGGCGCGGCCGCTGATCACTGTCACGCCATTGGCGGCAAGCAGCCCTTCGACGCCTGTCACGAGCTGAGCGACGGTCTCTTGCCGGTAGGCCAGAAACTTCGCATCATCGACGCTGACATCCTCGCAGACGATGCCGAAGCGCTCGCCTGCCGCTGCCTGGGCATAAATCCCCGCGGCATGGAGCAGGGCCTTGGTCGGAATGCAGCCGCGGTTGAGGCAGGTGCCACCGAGGCGATCGGCCTCAACGAGGGCCGTCGAAAGGCCCAGCTTGGCCGCCTTGATGGCGGCCACGTAGCCGCCCGGTCCGCCGCCAATCACAATGAGATCAAAATCCTTGTCCATGAATCGTCCTCCTTTATAATGCCACGCTGCCGAGCCACGCCTGCAAATCGTCGCGCAGCGGCTGCCAATCCTCTTCGATCGAGAGCCCAGCGATCGCCGCCACGAGGGCACCGCGATCGTAGCGCACGCCCTCCATACTCGGCGCCAGCGCGTCGATAAAATCCGGCACCAGCGCATCCGAATACACGGCTGCCTGGCGCACGACGCCGCCTTCGACGGCCAGCGCCAAATCGACACGGCCCCAGTCGAAGCGATGGCCCAGGCTGCGGTCAAAGGCAAAGCGCTGCCCGAGCCGCCACTGCCAGTCGGCCATTTTCGCCGTCTCAGCTTGCCAGGCGCGCTCGTCAATGCCGTCTAGCGCCAGCCCCTCGACCTCGCCGCCTGCGGCAAAGGCCTGCGTCAAGGCGTTCTTGAGATCTGGAATCGTCAGACTCGGCGAAATCTCCCGCAAATTCTGCACCCGCGATTTCACCGAGGCGACCCCCTTGCTACGGAGCTTGTCCGGCGCGACGTTGAGATAGCGCGCCATCTGCGCCGTGTCCACGTCATAAAGCAAGGTGCCGTGATGGTAGCAGCGGCCCTGGTGGCTGTAGTAGGCGTTGCCGGAGATTTTCCGCCCGTCCACGTGGAGATCGTTGCGCCCCGACGCCTCGGCACCAATGCCCAGCGCCGCCAAGGCGCAGATGATGATCTGCGTCTGCGCCACCACATCGTAATGGGCTTTGCGTGCGATGAAGGTGTAGTTGAGATTGCCCAGATCGTGGTAGACGGCGCCACCGCCCGAGAGCCTGCGCGCCAGGCGGCCGCCATCGGCCTCCAGCTGGGCGACGTCACACTCCTGCCAGGCGTTCTGGTTGCGGCCAATGACGACGGTGTGGGCATTCTGCCAGAGATAGAGAATAATCTCATCCTCGCCAACCTGTTGCAGGAGCAGATTTTCCAGCGCCAGATTCTCATAGGGATTTGTCGACGTCGCCTCGACAATCCTGCGCCTCGTCGCCATACGCCTCACCTCACTGGTCAAAATCGTAGCGCAGCACCGGCTTGCGCGCCGCCTGCACCTCGTCGAGTCGGCCCACCGGCGTCGTCTGTGGCGCGGCGTGAAGGGTATCGGCGCTCTCCTGGGCCGCTCGGTAGAGATCCCGGAAGACCTGAATCGCCGCATCCAGGGTTTCGCGAGATTCGGTTTCCGTCGGCTCGATCATCAGCGCCTCATGCACAATCAGCGGGAAATACATGGTCGGCGGATGGATGCCATTGTCGAGGAGCCCCTTGGCAATGTCCAGGGCGCTGACGCCGGTGGCCTTCTTGAGCTCCGAGAGGTCCATGACAAATTCGTGCATGCAGGTGCCATCGTAGGCCATCTTGTAGAGGTCTGCCAAGGCCACGCGCATGTAATTGGCGTTGAGCACGGCGTTTTCCGACGCCTCCTTGATGCCTTCGGCGCCGAGGCTGAGAATGTAGGTCAAGGCGCGCAGGTAGACGAGGAAGTTGCCGTAGAAGGCCTTGACCTCGCCGATGCTTTGCGCCGGACGCATGAAATGGCGCGCCCCGTCCTCACCTGCCACGCGCACATTCGGCAGAAAGTCGGCAAGGATCGCCTTGCAGCCCACCGGACCCGAGCCTGGGCCACCGCCGCCGTGGGGCGTCGAAAAGGTTTTGTGGAGATTGAGATGGACCACGTCAAAGCCCATATCCCCCGGCCGCACCTGACCCATAACGGCGTTGAGATTGGCGCCGTCATAATAGCAGAGGCCGCCACAATTGTGGACGAGCTCGGTGATGGCGCGAATGTTTTTGTCGAAAAGACCGACGGTGTTCGGATTTGTCAGCATGAGCCCCGCCACCTCTTCATTGCAGGCGGCTTCTAGCGCCGAGAGATCCACGCAGCCGTCTGGCCCAGATGCCACATTGACGATGGTGTAGCCCGCCATGGTGGCGCTCGCCGGATTGGTACCGTGGGCCGAATCGGGCACGATAATTTTCCGGCGCTTGGCATCGCCGCGCGCCTGGTAATAGGCCTTGATCAGGAGAAGCCCCGTCAATTCGCCGTGGGCACCGGCCGCTGGCTGGAGCGTCAGCGCGTCCATGCCTGTGATTTCGCAGAGGGCCACCTCAAGCATTTGCATGACCGCCAGCGCCCCCTGAACCGACGCCGCTGGCTGCAGGGGATGGATGTCGGTGAATCCCGGGAGGTTCGCCACCGCCTCATTGAGACGCGGGTTGTACTTCATGGTGCAGCTGCCCAGGGGATAGAAGCCATCGTTGACGCCGTGGCATTTTTTCGCCAGGGCCGTGTAGTGACGGTCCACGTCCACCTCGCTCACCTCTGCCAGATGCAGCGTCGACGCGCGCTTGTGCGCCACGTCGAGTTGCACCAGCGGCACATCACAGGCGCCGAGGACGTCCGTTCCGCGCCCCGTCTTGCTCTGTTCAAATATCAGCATTGGCACACACCTCCCTGACAATTTTCGCCACCTCGTCGATGGCAGCCTTGCTGTTCATTTCCGTGCAGCACCAGAGAATGCGCTGCTCATCCAGCGCCAGCCCGCCGAGAATGCCCGCAGCATCCAGCGCAGCGAGAATCACCTCGGCGCGCACAGGGCCCGTCGTCACAAATTCGTGGAAAAACCCTCCCGTATTTTCTAGCGCGAGCCCTGCATCCACCAGCGCCTGGGCGAGATAGTGGGCCTTAGCCATCGACTGCTCCGCCACCTGGCGCAAGCCCCCCGGCCCCATCGTCGAAAGGTAGACGCCCACGGCCAACGCACAGAGGGCCTGGTTGGAGCAAATGTTGCTTGAGGCTTTCTCGCGGCGAATGTGCTGCTCCCGCGCCTGCAGCGTCAGCACGTAGCCCGTCTTGCCACCTGCATCGGTGGTCTGGCCGACGATGCGCCCCGGCAGCTGACGCATGAGCTTTTGCGTCGTCGCCATAAAGCCCAGGTACGGCCCACCAAAGCCCAGGGGCAAGCCCAGCGGCTGGCCGTCGCCGACGGCAATGTCGGCGCCGTATTCTCGCGGCGATTTGACCAGCGCCAGCGTCATCGGATTGACACCCATGATGAATTTTGCCTTGGCAGCGTGGGCCAATTCACCAATCTTCGCCGCCTCCTCGAGGTTGCCATAGTAATTTGGATGCTGGATGTAGACACAGGCCACGCTCTCATCGAGGGCAGCTTCCAGCGCCGCAAGATCGACGCGGCCGTCCTTTTCGGGAATCTCGACGATGGTCATCTCGTTGCCAAAGGCGTAGGTGGCAATCGTCTGCCGCACCGCTGGCGACGCCGTCTGCGCCACCAGCGCCTTGTGCTGCTTACGCCCGCGACACATGGCAATCGCCTCGGCGGCTGCATTTGCGCCGTCATAGACCGAGGCATTGCTCACATCCATGCCCGTGAGATCGCAAATCATCGTCTGATATTCAAAAATCGATTGCAGTATCCCCTGGCTGATTTCTGCCTGGTACGGCGTGTAGGCCGTCTGAAAATTTTCCTTGGCCAGGACGTTGGTCACCATCGCCGGAATGTAGTGGCGATAGGCACCCGCGCCGCGAAAAATCTCGCGGTAGACGCGGTTTTGCGCCGCTAGGTCCCGCATCAGCTGACGCACCTCGCACTCGCTTTTGCCTGCTGGCAAATCCAGCGGCGTCTGAAGCTTGAGATCATCGGGAATATCTGCAAAAAGCTCCGCAAACGTGTCGTAGCCACTGGCTGCGAGCATCGTCTGACGCTCGTCTGTGGTATTTGGTATATAGCCGCCCATGGGCGCACCTCCTCTGTGCTTGCTCGCGTCTCAGCTCAGACCGTCGATGTAAGCCTGGTATTCGGCGGCGCTCATCAAATCCTTCTCGCCGTCAAAATCCTGCACCTTGACAAACCACGCTTCATAAGGATCGCTGTTGATGTGCTCCGGCGCATCGAGAAGGTCTTCGTTGATTTCTGCCACGGTGCCGTTGACTGGGCTGAGCACGTCGCTGACCGCCTTGACCGATTCCACATCGGCAAAGGCCTCGCCGACGACGACCTCGTCGCCTTCCTCCGGCAGGTTGACAAAAACCAGATCCCCCAGCTCACTCTGGGCGTAATCGGTGATGCCCACCAGCGCCATGTCGTCCTCAATCAGCACCCATTCGTGATCCTCTGAATAACGCAAGTTTTCTCTAATTTCCATGATAATCGTCCTCTCTTTAATTATTTTGCACGCTTGTAAAATGGCAGGGCACACACCTCTGCCGCCACCTTGCGGCCGCGCACGACCGCCTCTACCTGATCGCCTATGGCGACGCTGCCCTTATCCACGAGCGCCATGGCAACGGGCTGGCCCAAATACGGGCAGTGGGTGCCCGAGGTCGTGGTGCCAATCTGCCGCTCCCCAGCCATCACCGGCTGGCCCTCGCGGATGATGCCGCGCCCGGTGACGCGCAGCCCGATGCGTTCGCGCCGTGGCGCTGCCTCGAGGGCCACCTTGCCAATGAAGTTGGGCTTGGCCATTTTGACGGCAAAGCCCAGTCCCGTTTCCAGCGGCGTAACCGTCTCGTTCATCTCGTGGCCGTAGAGGGGCATCGCCGCCTCCATGCGCAGGGTGTCGCGGGCGCCGAGGCCGCAAGGAATGAGCCCGTGGGGCGCACCCACGTCCATGATCGCCTGCCACAGCCCTGCGACCTGATCGGCCGCCACGTAGAGCTCGACGCCCTCCTCACCGGTGTAGCCGGTGCGCGAGACGATGCACGGCACCCCCGCCACCTCTGCATCAAAGACAGCGTGATAGAATTTGGCAGGAATGTTCGTGACCTCCGTCAGAAGCTCGAGAATCTTCAGCGCCAACGGTCCCTGCAGCGCCAGCTGCCCCCACTCGTCGCTCACGTCTGTAAACCAGGCATCGCCAAAGGCGTGGGCCTTGAGCCAGGCTACGTCCTTGTCGCGGTTGGCGGCATTGACCACGAGGAGATAGTCGTTCTCAGCCTTTTTGTAGACAATGAGGTCATCGATGCAGCCGCCATCCTCCTGACAGAGCACCGTGTAGCGCGCCTGCCCGTCCACCATGTTAGTGAAATCGTTGGTCAGAATCTCGTTGAGATTGGCCAGGGCGTCGCTGCCAGTGAGAGTCACCTCGCCCATGTGGCTGACGTCAAAAAGCCCCGCCTTTTCGCGCACCGCCATGTGCTCGGTGACAATTCCTGTGCCATATTGCACCGGCAGCATGTAACCGGCAAAGGGCACCATCTTGCCGCCGAGGGCGACGTGCACGTCATAGAGTGGTGTGTGTTTTTCCACAGAAAATCCGCTCCCTTCCTTTTGTGCCAAAAATCGACGCAAATTTTTCTTTTACGTGAATTTTCAGAATTAACATTGATACGTTTATCATATCACCTCAAGCCCCCCTGTCAAGAGGATGAATTCTGACCATTTTTCGATTGTATCGCAGCCGTCGAAATTTTTCGCTGAGCGCCCCTCGCCGAAATCCCCACACACCGCGATTTCTATCGGCTGTGAAGAAATGCACCACTTTTTTCCGGCCTCGCAGCTGCCACCGGCGAAAAAATAACAGCTGTTTATATTTCACATTGCAAAAGCTTTCGTCAGCCATCTCTCAACAAAAAGGAAGCCGCCATTTGGCCACTTCCAATAAAAAAGCTTCCTCCAGCGCGGGAGGAAGCTTGTCCGTGTTATTTGTCTCTTTCCGAGAAGTAGCGCTTCGTTTCCTGGAGCACGATCCCCGAAAGCAGAATCACGCCAATCAAGTTTGGAATCGCCATGCAGCCGTTCAACGTGTCCGCCACGCCCCAAACAAATTCCAGACCGCCAGTCGCGCCAATGTAGACGGCAATGATGAAGCAGATGCGGAAAATGAAGGTCACGGTTTTACGCGCCTGGGCGTTGTTGCGGAAAAGATATTCCCAGGCCTTTTCGCCGTAATAGCTCCAGCCAATCATCGTCGAGAAGGCGAAGAAAAGCATCGCAATGCTCAAGCAGATCGAGCCAAAGGTGCCAGGCAGCGCAAATTCAAAGGCCTTCAGCGTGAGGCTCGCGCCATCATAATTGCCATCGGCCCACAGGAGATTGCCCGTGGATGGGTCGGTGGTCGTGAGAATGATCAGCGCCGTCATGGTGCAGACGAGGATCGTGTCGACAAAGACCTCGAAAATCCCCCAAAGCCCTTGCTCGACAGGGTCCTTGGTCGAAGACGCCGCGTGGGCAATTGGCGCCGAGCCGAGGCCCGCTTCGTTGGAGAAGACGCCGCGGGCAAAGCCCATCTGAATCGCCATCATAATGCCGACGCCAGCACCACCGCCGAGAACGGCTTCCGGATTAAAGGCACCGACGAAAATATCCGACAGGGCAACAGGAATCTGCTGCGCGTGGAGAATGAGAATCACCACACCGAGGACCAGATAGAACACCGCCATGACCGGTACAAACATTTCGGTGATGCGCGCAATCGAGTTGATCCCGCCGAGGATGACGATGGCGACGATAATCGCCAGGACGATCCCCGTGATGCTCGTGCTAATGCCAAAGGTGCTCTGCATGGAGCTGGCAATCGAGTTGCCCTGGGTCATGTTGCCGATGCCAAAGCAGGCCAGCGCTGCAAAAACGGCAAAAATTGCTGCCACGACGGTGCCCAAGGTTTTGTGCTTGGCACCGACACCATTTTTCAAATAATACATCGGCCCGCCAATGTGCTGGCCCTCATCGTTAACCTCGCGGAATTTAACCGCCAAGACAATTTCTGAGTACTTGGTCATCATCCCGAGGAGCGCCGAGATCCACATCCAGAACACCGCCCCCGGCCCGCCGATGGTGATCGCCGTGGCCACGCCGACAATGTTACCGGTGCCGACCGTCGAGGCCAGCGCCGTGGACACCGCCTGAAACGAGCTGATATTGTTGCCGTCAGATGTGCGCTGATGGCCCTTGAACAGACCGCCCATTGTGCGCTTGAGCACGTAGCCAAAGTGCGTGAACTGAATAAACCCGCCGCGCACCGTCAGATACAAGCCAGTGCCAATGAGCAGCGCCAGCATAATCGGCCCCCATACAAAACCATTAACCGCGTTGTTTAACTCCATAAACGTTTCCATAAGTCCTTCCCCCTTCTCTACGACGCGCAAAATTTCTCGCTCCGCTGAATCAGAAAGGACCACAGGCCGCATGCCATACGATATGCCAACGAGAAAGTTCTTTGAGAAACGACGCATCACTTCGATGAATTCGGAAATTTTGCTAAATTTATTGTTCTTTATATCATAACAGATCGATATGTATTTTACAATGAGACAAAGATTTTCTCTGGATGAACAAATCGTGTGAAACTTTTCTCTTGCGCCAATAGCGATTCTATGTTCCTAGATTTTGTATAGCTATTTTTGACGTTTTTTATGACTTACTGTGATTTTATCTGCTTTTTGTCATAAAAAAATGCTCTCCGAGGGGATGACCGTTCGATTATTGGTCATTCCTCGGAAAGCATTCAGAAAATTTATAGTTGTCAATGGATGCGCAGGTCTCAGTCGTTGCTGAGGGTCGCAT
>JAUNGU010000049.1:0-2828 GCA_030524315.1 Peptococcaceae bacterium | reverse complement strand
GCTGACCACGCCGATGAGCTTGCCATCGCGCACAACCGGCATATTCTTGAGCTTTTTGCGGTCCATGAATTGGGCCACCTCGCGCAGATTTTCGTCATATTCGGCAGCGCGCACATTGCGGGTCGCGCAATTCATGACCGATTCGTCAGAAATGGCATTGGCCGCCTTTTCCAGCGCCTCGACGTCCATGTCCGACCAGCTCTTGAAAAAGACGATCCCCTTGGCACCGGCTCTGTAAATGATGTAGTGAATAATATCCCCGTCCGACAGATAGGCGACGACGTTATTCTGATCATCCACAACCGGGAAGCCACCGACGCGGTATTCGGAGAATTTCTTCACCGCTTCGCCGATAGTGGTTTTTTCGGTCAGATATTTCACATCGGTGATCATGACATCCTCGATGGAAACATTCGATAAGCTTTCTGCAACTGTCATTGTCTTTCCCTCCCAAGTCGATTATACAAAATATCCCCTTTCGCAGTGAAAGGGGATGGCAAACGGTTGCTTATTCCTCAATGCACACAGCGTCTGGATTTTCGAGATAATCCTTGAAGAGACCGTTGATGATGTCATTTCTGGTGACCATACCAACGAGCTTGCCTTCGTCCAGAACAGGAATGTGCTTCAGATGCTTCTTTTGGAACAGCTGGGAAACCTTCTTAACGGTTTCAGTGGATTCAACAGTGATGACGTGATGGGTGGCAGCGGCATAAGCCTTGTCATCCACACATTTCTTCAGATAAGAGCTGAAGCAGTCCACCTGATACCAAGCTCTCACATGGTTGTATTGGTTGTTGCGACGGCGTACGTTACGAACCACATAGTCCACAATGTCCCCGTCAGAAAGGAAGGCCGTCAAAAGCCCATTTTCGTCGACCATTGGCAGACAGCCGATTTTTTTCTTCGCAAAGATTTCAACAACATCCCCGATGGTTGCCTCGTCACTGATCGTCACAATATCCTTTAACATTACATCTTTTACAAGTACAGCCATTTTAATTCCTCCTATTTTTCCTATATGCTCGAACTAATACGAAATATTCGTATATTACTTAGCACTTATTTTGTGATTATAGTATACCACAGCAAATTAGCGTTGTCTAGAGATTCGATAAATATTATTTATGTCGTTTATCAGCGTTTTGTTGTATGCACATCGGTCTTTCATCGAACCATTGAAATTAGCCCAGCCACTCGCAGGCTTCCTGCCAATTCATAAAGGCCACGTCGGCATTTTTGATGATCTGCGCCCATTCCTTCTCGCTGTGATTCTCATCATAAATGGCTGCAATCTTCACAGACGCCCCCTTGGCACCGAATATCCCTTCAATGCCATCGTTAAACGCCCAAATATGATCCGGCGCCGCACCGATCATGGCCACCGCCATGTCGAAAAGACGAGAATCGCCGCCAGGATAGCGCTTGTCCCAGCCGCTGGCAATGTTCGTAATTTGCTCAAGAATGCCCGCATGCTCAAACAAGGTGCGGCAAACCTCGGCATCGTGAATGCTCGTTGCCACCACCGGCACCTGCTTTTCCTGGGCGCGCGCCAGAAACGCCTTGACGCCAGGTTTGGCCTTGCCTTCGGTATGATAGTACCATTCCAGCTCTGCCTCCAGATCATCCACCACCTGGCCAACGCCGAAGGCGCCGGAGTAATTGTGCTTCACATAGCCGATACTCTCAGGCAGCGTCTTTTCAGAAAGGATCTGGATCAGATCCCCACCTGGACGGTAGCCATTATCCTTGAGGAAATTTGGCACGAGGTTTTGATAGAACGCCAGCGTGTCCGTGAGGGTCCCATCCACATCCGCCAACACACCGGCAAGATCTGCATCGCCATTCACAATATAGCCCACCTTGCGCGCCAGGCGCTTGGTCACCAGGCTAGGATTCGGATAGCTGTAGAGGGCATTGATCACTGCCACCCCGGCAATACCTGTACCAGCCAGAATCGCCGCATTGTCCTCGCTGATGCCGCCAATGCCCACAACAGGAATCGCCACGCCAGCGGTGATCGCCTTGAGATCCTCGCGCGCAAGCAGCGAGGAATCCTTGCTCATGCTATGGAAGAGGGCGCCCACACCGAGATAGTCGGCGCCATCTGCCACCGCCTTCTGCGCCTGCGCCAAGGTCTTGGCAGTCACGCCGAGAATCTTATCCGGCCCCAGCTTTTCCCGCGCCTGCACAGCCGCCGTATCGTCCTGACCCACATGCACCCCGTCGGCGTCGATGGCAAGGGCGAGATCCACATCGTCGTTAATGATGAATGGCACCCCATATTTGACGCACAGCGCCTTCAGCGCCGCCACGTCATCCTTGGCCTTGCCATGCTTGTCTCTATACTGAAGCATCGTCGCATCATTTTGCAAAATCAATTCGGTACGCTTGAGCAATTCTTCACCCTGATAATTGTCACAATCTGTGATTGCATACAACAACAACTCATCCTTGTTTAACACACGCATTTCCTCCTGACGTTTTTTATTTATCATATCACACAATGAAATCCCCGTGAACCGCTTTTCACCAGCGAAAAATGGCAACAAAAAAACCTCCATCTCAACGATGAAGGTTTCATTTTCCAGGGGCACTAGGATTCGAACCCAGGACCTGCGGTTTTGGAGACCGATATTCTACCAGCTGAACTATACCCCTACACAAAGGACAAGGTCACAGGACCTTGTCCTTTATACTCCCCGAACTGGGCTCGAACCAGTGACATCATGATTAACAGTCATGCGCTCTACCGACTGAGCTATCGAGGAACATCCTGGCAATGACCTATCTTTCCAGCAAAAGATTAGCAAGTATTGTCGGCGCTA
>JAUNGU010000124.1 GCA_030524315.1 Peptococcaceae bacterium | reverse complement strand
ATTTATTGTATGATGTTTATGAATATATATCGCGGCGTCATCACACTCTATTTCCTAGAGGACAAAATATTGATTTTGTCTATAGCACGAGTTGTAGCCGCTCGAGGTCGCGTGCGTGCTCCTGGCCACTGGTGACGAGGTAGAGTCGGGTGGTTTCGATGGACGAGTGACCGAGGAGGTCGGCGAGGTGAGCGATGTTGTTGCTGACCTTGTAATAGGTGACGGCGAAGAGATGGCGCAGGTTGTGGGGGAAAACTTTTCGTGGGTCGACGCCGGCAACCGTGCAGAGGCGCTTCATCTCCGCCCAGATTTGCTTGCGCGATAGTGAATGACCACCTGTGGTGAGGAAAATCTCGCCGGAGGTGATTTTTTTGCGCTTGGCGTAGGTACGCAATTTTTTGCAGAGCTTGGACGGAATGAGGATGGTGCGGATTTTGCCCTTGAGGGCGATGTCGGCACGTCCGGCGCGCACAGCCTCGACGGTGATATAGCGCAGTTCGCTGACGCGAATACCGGTGGCGGCGATGGTTTCGATGACGAGGGCCAGTCGCCGCTGGCCTCGCGCCTGCGCTGTGGCGACGAGGCGCTCGTAGTCGGCGCGGGAAAGCTCGCGCGCTTTGTCGCGAAAGAGGCGGCGCTGAATGCGCAGGTACTTGACGCGGTAGTCTCCCCAGCCTGTGAAGACAAAGAAGCTGTGGACGCTGGCAAGCATGGCGTTGATGGTCGTGGGCGCGTAGCCTGCTTCTATGAGGCTCGTCTTCCAGGCGCTGACGCGTTCCTTGGTGACGGTGCGACCGGCAAGCCAGCGAGCGAAGGCGCGCAGGTCGCGGAGATATTTATCGATGGTGCCGGGGCTGCGCTCTTCCTCCTGGAGGTGGCTGCGGAAGGCAGCGAGGTCTGCTGAAGTCAAGTAGTGGTTCATGGTGGGTCTCCTCTCCTTTTTTCAACTGCGTATATTGACCATTGTCATCCAATCTTCATTCTAATAACAATGGTTCTCGCATCATTGTCAGCAATCTGTTACAATATAAGAAATTCGTTGCAGTTTTTTGCGATCAGGAACATAGGAGTAACCATTATGAAATCATTCGATTATTATTGGAAAATGACCCGTCCCCACACCCTGGCGGCGAGTATGATTCCGGTGCTGACAGGGATCAGCTTTGCGATTTACGCTGAGGGCGCCTTTCGCTTTTTGCTAGCGGTGGCGATGTTTCTCTGCGCGGTGCTCATTCAGATTGCCACCAATCTCTTTAATGAGTACTACGATTTCAAAAACGGCCTGGATGATCAGAGCTCCGTCGGCATCGGCGGCGCGATTGTCCATGAGGGCGTCTCGCCACGGGCGGTGATGACGGCCGCGCTTGTGATCTACGGCATCTGCGGGCTCTTGGGCATTTATCTGGCGCTGAGCACCTCTCTTGTGCTGCTCGTCATCGGTGCCATCTGTCTGCTCATTGGCTATCTCTACACAGGCGGGCCGCTGCCGATTTCGCGGACGCCCCTGGGCGAGCTTTTCGCCGGGACCCTCATGGGCACGGGCTATTGCATGATTGCCTACTACACCCAGACGGGGCATGTGACCTTCTCTTCCTTTGTCATCAGCGTGCCTCTCAATATTCTCATCGCCCTCTTGCTCACGGCCAACAGCCTGCGCGACCGCATTAAGGACGCCGCCAACGGCCGACGCACCCTGGCGATTCTCCTGGGGCCGGAGCGCACGGTGCTCTTCATGGTCTTTGGCTTCACGCTGGCCTATGTCTGGCTCTTTGTGCTGCTCTTTAACGGCCACAACGCGCTGATTCTTCTGCCGCTTCTCTCGGTGATCTATCCCATCAACTGCATCAACGTC
>JAUNGU010000048.1 GCA_030524315.1 Peptococcaceae bacterium | reverse complement strand
CTTAGGCTTCACCATTTACAAATCCTAAAACAGAATCACTCTTATATCACTTATCGTCTTGATTTTTCAAGGCGATTTTTTTCGTCCTACGAAATCGACCATTGAGCCTACTATCCGGGAGAATACAACATTTTTTGATAAAATACAGAAAAAGGAGAAATAAAAATGGAACAGACAGTCAATCGTATCATTGAGTGGTTCATCGTCCAAAATATCATTCAAAGACAGGACAAAGCAATCTATAGCTATGGCTTGGAGATATTATTATTTTCCTTGACCACATATGCTATTATTTTAGTCTTGGCAATCATTTTTCATAGAATAGTAGAAACCATCATCTTTTTGCTGGCGTTTAGATTTTTAAGAGTACATAGTGGTGGTTATCATGCCCAGACACGAATGCGATGTTTAATAATGTCAGTGACAATGTATGTTTTATTTTTAGTATTTCTCATAAACCTGCCAATAGAAATGACACCACCTATATTCATCATTAGTGTCTGTTTTGTTATTATCACGGTGTTCTCGTGTGCACCAGTGGTTCATGAGAACAGAAACATTTACCAGGATGAATATTTGTATTTGAAAAAGAAGTGTCGAGTGTTCTGTTTGGCAGAAATTATCATTATTGTCATATTGTCCCAACTCAATAATATAATCCTCATACCATCATCTATCGGGATGATTTTTGCGGCAGTATCCTTGCTTTTTGCAAGACTTCAAACAAAAACGAAGAAAGGAGGAGGAGAACATGAACAGATTATCGATTAAAGCAGCCAGTACTTTTGCAAGCGCCATTCGTTATGTATCAAAAAATACCATTAATACTGCATGTGTTACCTATTTTTATGAACCGAAACAACCGCAAGAATTAAACCAGTTAAATAAGATGAAAAATAATGCAAAATATTTTAATTTACCGATGGATGAGTAAAGATAACTCAGAGGTAAATGAGTGAAGAATCAAGGGAGGTGGACATCAAACTTGGCATATTTCTAAAAACAACATTGCAACCCTCATTAAGAAGGTGACACAATGAAACATCATCTACCCTACCTCATCGCCGCAGGTGCCATTGGTCTTGCAACCGTGGCTGTGCCTGCTCAGGCGACGACGCTGGATCTCAATGGACGCTACATCGAATTTGAAGACACCGATAACGACATTGCCATCATCAACGGCACCACCATGGTTTCCGACCAGCTCTTGAAGGATGATTTCGAAATGGTCGTCAAGCGCAGCGGAAAATCCATAACCCTGAGCAATGCCTACAAGGACTTTTCCCTCACAGGAGCCGTCGGTCAAAAATCCTACACCATAGATGGAAAAGGGAAATCCCTATCCACGGCCATCAGTGAAAAAGATGGCAAGGTCTTTGTGCCACTGCGGCCAATCCTGAGCCTCTTTGGCACCGTCTCCTGGGAAGGCGCCTTTGACACCGTCGTCGTGCGCTATGATTTCAACGACTATCTCAAAATGCCAACAGCCACCATGGCTGACAAGCCGCTCACCTTCGAACGCTCCAAGCCACTGCCTGCCGCACCGGGGGATGGTTGGCAAGCCATTGGCGAAGAGAACGGCAACACCCTCTACCAAAAATGGAACACCAACAACGAACTCACCGCCATTGGCACGCGTGATGAAAACATTATCAAGCCAATGCACAAAGGGTATGTGCTCAGAGGCACTACCTGTAAAATAGAAAAGGACTATTTGTACTGGATCGAACACCCTGCAGAAACCACCACCACATTGGAGAAAGCAGACTGGTACCTCTACATGCAAGAACGCAAGGCTAATGCAGAGCCAATCGTTATTGATCATGCCTCCTTTGCAGACTTGCAAAATCTTGATGGCGGGATTTATCTACTTGATGATTGTGAGTCGAATAATGGTAATCTCATGTGGAGAAGGGGAGATGCTACAAGTAAAAAAATCGAAATGCGATTATACCAGCACGCAACAGGAAAAACTCAAATCTTAGATGAAATAGAGTTTGGTAATGTGTATACAACTATGGAAGCAGCACTGGGAGAGCACGACGCCATCTGGACCAAGCTTAACCTCATCGGTGGACGTCAGCAATATGGTAGCATGAATCGTGTTGACCTAGCTACTGGCAAGGTTACTAACTTCTCAAAAGGATATAACCTCGTCAATCCGTTGATCGTCGGAGACAAACTCATCATCCGCAACAAGCCAGAAGGCAACAACTACCTGCCAGACACCGAAAATGGTGGCAACATTAGCAGTGAGCTCTGGGTCTACGACCTCAAAGAAAACAAGTGGCAATTCAAAGTCACGACAGACCTGCCGATGCTTGACAAATACGCTGTGTTCTTTGGCTCAAAAATGATCGACGAATCTCATGTAACACTTTCCGTGGAAGGAATGGATGAGGATTATGATATGCCAATTGTCGATTTGGATAGAGGTACAGTGTATACAGCGGTAGATCAAAATGGGGATCATTTACGTTACGGACCATGGAGCCTAGTTGAAGGTGCGGTGCATACTGTGATTCCACTCGAAAAAAAAGGCTCGGCATTGATGAAGTCCTTTAAGAAGAATAGCAATAATGAAGCATTCTATGTAAGGTTTAATTACTAAAAGATTATAAAGTGAGATGGGGACATACTGATTGGGTGGCAGACCTTGCACAATACTCAATAACGACATTTCTTGGACAAAGAGGGGTTGCGTTAAATGCTTATATGCACAATGGAACGGCATACTTACCTGGGTATAATAGTAGTATGGGAACAGTTGGGCATTATGTAGCTGGATATGGGTTTGACAGTACTAATGTATCTCGTAGAAAAATTCATTATCTTGATCCTTATGGTTTAAATGATCAGACTTGGGGTGCACATACAGTAACCTATCAATTGATGGCGCAAGCAACTCAGGAAAGAGGCCTTGTACATTAAAAACGCATGATAATGGTAAAAATGAAATCTTTTTCCGGTAGCATTAAAAAATCATGAAACAAATTCTTACTGGATCTCTGGACTGCTCTCATTCAAGTAGAGAACTTAAATAACAAAAATCATTTTGTAGGAATCCGATATGCTCCCTTTCTGAGAGATAGTTAAATAAAACACTGTCATCATAAAGGGAGTATTTGGTACCATAGAAGTGTAGTTGAAAGAGGGTAATTAACTCTTTTGACTACACTTATTTTTTGTCAGGATAGATTTTCTTGGAGAAAATCATGTCAGAGTCTTTTGCTTGCCAGGGTTGGAAAGTGTCATTCGTCCCTGTTGGAATGTCGTTTGTCCAGTGGCGGTATTTTTTGGAATAGCTGTGGTATAATGGATGATAACTTACAAAAAGGGAGTGTGAATTCACATGAAAAAATTACGTTGGCTGGCGGCAGCTGGTTTGATGGCGCTGGCGTTTGCGGCGCCGCAGGTGGCGCAGGCGGATGACAGTTGTGCGCCGTATCTTGCTATTAATGAGCGGTACATCGATATGGACGACAGTACGGGGCGGGTGTATATCAACGAGGACAATCGCGCGATGATTCCGCTGCGCCTTGTGAACAACGAGCTGGGCATGGAGACTCAGTGGCGGCCATATGGCACTGTGACGGTGAGCGGTGGCGCGTCCGACAAAAAGGTAGAGATGACCATCGGCCACAAGGACGTGACCATCGATGGCAAGGAGACGACCTTTGGCACCGCGCCGGTGCTCAAGAATAACCGTGTCTATCTGCCAGCGCGTGATCTGATGCAGCTCTACGGTGTCGTCGCCTGGGATTACGACCGCGTGGTGATTTTTACGGACACGAAGGATCCTTACTACTACGTGACCTACGACAAGGGTCTCTGGCGTATTACCGATGATAAAATCGATACTGTAGCCCTGCCAGAAGGCATGGAAGTGACGCGTTTTTATCATAAGCCAGACACTGTCAGCAGACACGCCAAGGTCATCGATGGCAAGCGCTATCTTACCATCTACTATGACCAGAATCTTTCTGGCGTGGCGCAATTGTTCCGTGATGATGGCGACCATCTGACGCATCTCATCCGGCTCTGTCATACGACTGATTTCACCGTCGATGGCAACAAAATCTATCACACCATGGGCACCGATGCTGGTTCGGAAACCTCGTTCATCAAGCCAAACCGCCTCCTCGTGGATACGCTGAACGACGATGGCAGTCGCACCCAGCGCGCCTACGACCTCGACTTTGCCGTCAACGACGCCAGCTTGAGCATCCAGGACCACAAGCTCCTCGTGACCACGCCAGATGGCAGCGAGCACATTGTGGATGTGAGCACGATGACGCCGGATGCAGAATACAACGAGGAGTGAGATTGCACAGCCATCCGCTGATCATCGGCGGGTGGCCATATTTTTCCTTTACAAAATTTTTCAAAAAAATGAATAATCGTTGCATTAAAGGGTTTCTTATGGTATATTAAGTCCAAGGAAACATCCTGCGACGTTGGTAAGCGCATGTGATACGTTTTGTTCCAACACATTTATAATCGGGAGCTGACTCTTCACTCGCGGCATTGCATCTTTATTTTATATTGATACAGAAAGCGCGTGAGAAGCACCCACCTGCTCAGGCAGGTTCAAAACCTCACTCCTTACGGCGGGGCGGGAGATGTTTTTTGAAAATTAGCGATGGACGATGGTCTGTCGCTTTTTTTATTGGCGCCGATTCTCTGCAATATTGACAATGGCTCATAATCTGGGTATCATAGTCGTAGTTTAATGCTTTAATATTGAAAAGAGGTTGGCGATGTACAAACCAAATATTGAAAACGAGATGATAGATGGTTTTTTTGAGGCGCTGACGATGCTGGAGACACGCGAGGAGTATTACCGCTTTTTTGAGGATATTTGCACCATTGGCGAGTTGAATGCCATTGCCCAGCGTCTCGAGGTGGCCAAGATGCTCGACGGCGAGCAGACCTACACCCATATTGCCGAGGCCACCGGCGCCAGCACGGCCACCATCAGTCGCGTAAAAAAATGCTTGAATTACGGTTCGGATGGATATAAGCTTGTTTTAGAACGACTAAATCAGAAAAAGGATGATCATGACCAATGAAATACATCAGTACAAGAGATAATTCCCAGAGCGTGAGCGCCGCCGAGGCGATTGTCCGCGGCATGGTGCCGGAGGGCGGGCTGTATGTGCCAGAGTCAATTCCTTCATTAGATAAGGCAGCTTTGGGCGAGATGGTGGACATGCGCTATCAGGACATGGCCGAAAAAATCCTCGGCCTCTATCTGGCAGATTTTTCTGCGGAGGAGATTCACGAGATTGTGAATGCGGCCTACAACGCCGAGAGCTTTGATTCGGCAGATGTGGCGCCGGTGGTCAAGCTGCGCGACGGGCTCTATGTGCTCGAGCTGTGGCACGGGCCAACGGCAGCCTTCAAGGATATGGCGCTGCAGATTTTGCCACATTTGCTCGTGCATTCGATGAAGAAGACGGGCGTCGACAAGGAGGTTGTGATCCTTGTGGCGACTTCCGGCGACACGGGCAAGGCGGCGCTGGAGGGCTTCAAGGATGTGGCGGGCACGCGCATCATCGCCTTCTATCCGGATGGCGGCGTCAGCGAAGTCCAGGAGCTGCAGATGCTGACGACCTCGGGCAGCAACACCTACACCTTTGCCGTCAAGGGCAATTTTGACGATTGCCAGCGCGCCGTCAAGGAGGCCTTTGCCAATGAGGCGTTGGTGGATGCGGTGGCGGATCTCGGCTGCCAATTCTCCTCGGCCAACTCGATCAACTGGGGCCGTTTGCTGCCACAGATTGTCTACTATTTCTTTGCCTACATGCAGCTGGTCAAGCGTGGCGAAATTGCCCTCGGCGATGCGATTGATTTCACGGTGCCAACGGGCAACTTCGGCAATATTCTCGCCGGGTGGTTTGCCCGCGAAATGGGGCTACCGGTGAGCAAGCTCGTTTGCGCGTCCAACGCCAACGACGTCCTCGACGAATTCATTCGCACCGGCGTCTACAACGCCAACCGCCCATTCCTCAAGACCAATAGCCCATCGATGGACATTCTTATCTCAAGCAACCTAGAGCGTTTCCTCTATCTCATGAGCGAGCGCAACGGCCAGGCGGTGACGGCCGACATGCAGGCGCTGCAAAAGGATGGCAAGTACAGCGTGGCACCGGAGGTGCTGGCGCGCATCCAGGACGTGCTTGCGAGCGGCGCTGTGGATGAGGCCGGGACGCTCGATGAAATCGGCAAGATTTTCGACGAATGCGGCTACCTTCTCGACACCCACACGGCCATCGCAGTGCGCGTAGCAGAGGCGGCTACCGACGGTCGCGCCATGGTTGTGGATTCGACGGCCAATCCTTACAAATTTGTCAATGCTGTCTGGCAGGGCGTCAGCGGCGAGGCCAGCGGCCTGGACGATTTGGCGCTCCTCGGCACCCTCTCGGAAAAAACCGACACGCCGGTGCATCGCGCCTTGGCAAATCTCACGGACTTGCCAAAGAAGGATCGCCGCGTGATCGCTGTGGCCGACATCAACGACGCCATTTTGGACGTCATCAAAAACAAATAAGCTGTGATTTTTTCGCGCATCGCCAGCAGGTGGTGCGCGTTTTTTGCGCGCGGCGATATTGGCAGAAATGGGAGAGTTGGGTATAATGGGGAGACAAGGAGGCGGTCAGATGGATTTTTCGGGCGCGGTAGAGGCGCGATTTTTGCGGCGGGTCAACCGCTTTGTGGCCGAGGTGGCGCTCTCTGGCGGCGAAATCACCCAGGCCCACGTTGCCAACACAGGCCGCATGCAGGAGCTGCTCATCCCGGGAACGGCCTGTCTCGTGCGGCCGGCAGCCAATCCCGCGCGCAAGACGGCGTGGGATCTATTGGCTATTGACGCAGGCGGGCATTGGGTTTGTCTGGTGGCGCGCTGGGCCAACGATTTTTTTGGTCAGTGGCTGGCAGATGGTGAGATTGAAGGCTTTGCGGGGCCGGATCTCATCCAGCGCGAAAAGAAAATCGGCCACAGCCGCTTTGATTTTTACGTTGAGCAGGCGGGGGCGCGCTGGCTATTTGAGGTCAAGTCGGTGAATTTTGTCACAGCTGGCCACGCGCTATTCCCGGATGCGCCCACGTCTCGCGGTGTGCGCCATGTTCAGGAGCTGATCGCCCTCAAGGACGCAGGCTACGAGACGGGCGTCGTCTTTGTGACGATGGGTCAGCCGGTGGTGGATGTGGCCTTTAATCGCGCCCATGATCCAGACTTTGCCCAGGTGATGCAAGAGGCGCAGGCGGCGGGGCTCTGGATTCGTGCCTTTGCGGCAGAGATAGTGCCGCCGGAGGTGCGCTTTGTGGGGGCGCGGCCAATTATTTTTGAGGAGTGATCGCATGGAAGTCTACGCATTGGTTGGGCCAAGTGGCACGGGCAAGAGCCATCATGCCACCGATTTGGCCGACGAGCTGCAAATTAGCTATATCATCGACGATGGCTTGCTCATTCACAATGGGCGCAAAATCGCGGGCCAATCGGCCAAAAATGAGCCGACGATGGTCGCCGCCGTCAAGCGCGCCATCTTCCTCGATCAGGACCACGCCGAGTCGGTGCGCAAGGCCCTGGCCCTGGCGCGGGTCAAGCGTTTGCTGATTCTTGGCACCTCGGAGCACATGATTGACCGCATCGTCGGCGCGTTGCAATTGCCGCCAGTCAAGCAGGTGATCTTCATCCAGGATGTGGCGACGGAAAAGGAAATTGAAATTGCCAAGGCCATGCGCAGCGAGGGCAAGCACGTCATTCCGCTGCCGGTGGTGGAGGTGCGCAAGGAGCTGCCGACGGGCTGGATCGATCCGGTGATCAGCTTTTTCAAGCGTAAGAGCAAGGACGAGCAGGCGCGGGTCAACGAAAAATCCATCGTGCGCCCGGTTTTTTCCCAGCTGGGCAAGGTCATCATCTCGGAGCACGTTTTCATTGGCCTGGCGCGGCACATTGCCCTGGAGGCGCAGCTCTTTGGCCCGAACCCGAAGATCACCGTGCGCACCAGCGACCTGGGCGCGACGATTCAGATGGAAAGCCGCGTGCGCTACGGCGTGGCGATTCAGCGGGAGGTCATGGCCTTCCAGAAAAATGTCATGGAAGAAATCGAAATGTACACCGGGGTGCCGGTGCGCACCGTCAATGTGCGCATCTCCGGTGTGATACAATAGAGCTGGAGATATGAATGGATACAAAATTTTTGAGTTGGTTTTTGCAGGGCGGCTCGGTGGCCATTCCCAAGCGCTTTTTGGCGTATATGGCGCCGCTGGGCCTGAGCTTTGAGGAGCTGGGGGAGATTGTCTATCTCTTTTCGCTGGAGGGCAAGGTGCGCCACGGCGACGCCTACGGCAAATCGGCGGCCAAGCAGCTTGTGGACAAGCGCCTGATTCGCTACGATGTGGACGCGGGCGAGGTGGATTTTTCGCCGCTCTTTGACAAGATGTTTGACAATACCATGGCGGCGGATGAAGCCGCAGCCGCTGGCGACGCCCGCAAGGAGGACCGCGTCGAGGCGCTGGTGGCAGTGGTCAAGCGCTATGAAAAGGAGCGCGGCATTATTCTCTCGTCGAAGGTGCGCGGCGATCTCAGCGAGGTGCTCCTGCGCTACGGCTGGAACAGCGACCTGACCTTTGCGATTTACGATTATTTTTACACCCACCAGCGCCAGCACTACAATTTTCTCTCCTTTGCCCAGATGGCGCACAATGCAGGGGTGGAGGATTTGGCGTCCCTCAAGGCCTTTGTCGGCAGCCTCGACTATGAACTCACCAAGGTGCGCGAGGTGCTCCGCCTCTTGGGCAAGCGCAACAGCCCCACCGAGCCCCAGCGTGCCCTCTATGCCAAGTGGAGCAAAACCTGGCATTTTAGCCACGAGGTCATTCTCATGGCCATCGACGACACCACCGGCGCCGACAATCCGAGCATGAATTATCTCGATGCCATCCTGGCCGAGTGGCACGCCAAGGGCATTCACACGCCCCAGGAGGTGCGCGCCCATCGCGCCGCCGAAAAAAGCAAGCGCAGTCAAAGCAAAACGACGCGTCGCCCGATCAAGCGCTACATCAGCGGCGAGGGCGAACGCGATTTTTCAAGCAGGGAGGAATAAACTGTGGCCCAATGGGAATCCAAGCGAGAGCAAAAAAAACAGGCCCGCGATCTTCTGGTGCGTGACCTGCACAAAAAATACCCGGATCTGGACGCCATCGACAGCAAGCTGTCGGCCTACGCCCTGGATTGCGTCAAGCGCAGCCTGCGCGGCGGTGCCAAGGGGCTGGATGCAAGCGACGCCACCTATCAGGCACTCAAGCAGGCGCGCGAAGCGGTGCTCGCAAGTCACGGTCTGACTGAGGCCATCTACGAGCCGCAATGGGATTGCCCGATCTGCCAGGATCGCGGTTACGTGCGCCCGGGCGTGCCGTGCAGCTGCCAGCTGCGCCAGCGGCGCGAGGCGACCTATCTGGCCAGTGGCCTGCCGGAAAAATACCGTGACAAAACCTTCGATAATTTCCGCACTGACGTCTACACCGATCCCGCCGCCATGGAAAAAAAGCTCGCGCGCATCCATCGCTTCATCGATGCCCTGGCCGAGGGCCGTCCCATGGGCAACCTCGTGCTCCGCGGCTATGTGGGCCGCGGCAAGACGCACCTCTCGGCGGCCATTGCCAATGCCTGCATCGAGCGGGATCTGACGGTCGTCTACCGGCGCGTCGACGATCTCTTGGACCTCATCCGTCTGTGCAAATTTGAGCGCGGCCAGGACAGCGAGGAAACGATCCGCACCTTCGACCTCCTGTACAACAGCGATCTCCTCATTCTCGACGATTTTGGCGCCGAGCCTAAGACGGAATTTTCGATTGATGAGCTGACGCGGCTCATCGAGGAGCGCAATCTCAACAACAAATCCTGGATCATCAACACCAACCTCGAATACAACGACATCGAAAAGCTTTACGACGCCCGCCTCATGGAGCGCATCGACGAAAAGGCCACCGTCTTTCGCCTCGATTCGCCGGAGAGCATGCGCCGCGAGGAAGCGCGCCGCGTCCTCGACGTCGGCCTCATTTGATCACGAGCCTGTGCAGAAATGCGCAGGCTTTTTCGCGCGCAAAATTTTATCGGGATTTAATTTTTCTCGGGAAAAAATGATAATGGCGGGCGTCGAATTGACCCCATAGGGGATATTTGCTAAAATAAAGTGTAATTGTCTTTTAGCATATTCCTCAAATGGTTTTGCATTTGAGATTTTTTATTGCAATTGTATAGGATTAGAAATTTATTATTGAGGTGAAAAATATGCCAGGTATGGTTCTTTTGGGTGCCCAGTGGGGCGATGAAGGGAAAGGAAAAATCACCGATTATCTCGCCGAGCAGGCAGATTACGTCGTCCGCTACCAGGGCGGCAACAACGCTGGCCACACAGTCGTGGTCAATGGCGAGGAATTCAAGCTGCGTCTGATTCCATCGGGGATTATTTCCGGTCACGCGACCTGCGTCATTGCCAATGGCGTGGTGGTGGATCTCAAGGTTCTCATCAAGGAAATGGAATATCTCAAGGCAAAGGGTGTGGACGTCAGCCGTTTGAAAATCAGCGACCGTTGCCATCTGATTCTGCCTTATCACATTAAGCAGGACGAGTGCGAGGAGCTGGCCAAGGGCGCCAACAAAATCGGCACCACCAAAAACGGCATCGGCCCTTGCTACATGGACAAGTGCGCCCGCATCGGCATTCGTATGGGCGATATTGTTGACAAGGATTATTTCCTTTCGCGCCTGGAAAATGCCGTCGCCCTCAAAAACGATCTTCTGGGCAAGCTCTACGGCGTGGAGCCGTTTGACGCCAAGGCCATTGCCGACGAATATCTGGCGCTGGCTGAAAACATCAAGGATCAGATTTGCGATACGTCCTACCTCCTTGATGAAGCCCTCAAAATGGGCAAAAAGGTCTGCTTCGAAGGGGCGCAGGGGACGCTGCTCGATATTGACCACGGCACTTATCCATTCGTCACCTCCTCCAATCCAAACGCGGGCGCAGCCTGCGTGGGTGCTGGCGTAGGGCCACAGCACATCAATTCCGTCCTCGGCATCATCAAGAGCTACACGACCCGCGTCGGCGCTGGCCCATTCCCAACGGAGCTTGAGGATGCCACGGGCGTTGAGCTCCAGGAACGCGGCCACGAATTTGGCACCGTCACCGGGCGCTCCCGCCGCTGCGGCTGGCTGGATCTGGCGCTCGTTAGATATTCGATCCGCCTCAACGGCATCAACGGCCTGGCGCTCATGAAGCTCGATATTCTCGATACCCTGCCGGAAATCAAGATCTGCGTCGGCTATCGTCTGAACGGCGAAGAGATTCCGTACTTCCCTGGCCGTCTCGATGACCTCGCCAAGGTCGAGCCAATCTACGAAACCGTCGAGGGCTGGCTCTGCGATACGACCGCTTGTACCACCTATGAGGCGCTGCCAGAGGCGGCCAAGCATTTCATCAGCCGCGTCGAATCACTGACGGGCGTGCCTGTCAAGATTGTCGCCGTGGGTCCTGGCCGTGAACAGACCATCATCCGCGACGCCATCATTTAAGGGTGTGAAAATATGTCAAAGCAAAAGTCCTTTTTCAAAGGGGCGCTGATTTTGACCATTGCTGGGGTGCTGGGCAAAATGCTCGGCGCCCTTTACCGTATTCCCTTCAACCGCATCGTCGGCGAGGAGGGGGCGGCCCTCTATGGTCTCAGCTATTCGGTGTATTCGATTCTCTTTGCCCTGTCGACGGCGGGGGTACCGCTGGCCGTATCAAAAATGGTCGCGGTCTATGAGGAGCGGCGGGAGCACGGCGAGAGCATTCGCCTGCTCCGGGCAGCCTTCACCCTCCTGGCGTCGATTGGGATCGTCATCGGGCTCATCTTTTTTACCCAAAGCGACCGCATCGCGACTTTGCTCTTTAACGAGCCGCAAGCGGCGCTGAGCCTCAAGATGCTCTCTCCGGCGATGCTCTTTAGCTGTCTGATGGCGGTGCTCCGCGGCTATTTCCAGGGGCATCAGCAGATGGTGCCGACGGCTGTGTCCCAGATTTTGGAGCAGTTTTTCCGGGTGGGCACGATTTTTCTGGCGATTTTCTTTTTGGCGGGGCGTCCGCTGCATGTGATTGTCGCCGGGGCAAGCTTCGGCTCGGCCGTGGGCGGGGTCATGGGCTTCACCTTCCTGGCGATTTTCTTTGCGGCCTACTACACGCGCCGTCGTCCGAAAAATGAGGTCGAGCCAGCCCATCAGGAATCCAGCGCGGCCATGGTCAAGCAGCTGGTGTTTTACGCGATTCCGATTTCTATTGGCGCCCTGGTGCTGCCAATCATGCAATTCATCGACTCGTCGATGGACATCAGCCGTCTGGAAGCCTCGGGCATGGCCCACCAGCAGGCGCTGATCCAGTATGGCTACCTCTCGTCCTACGCGATGCCAATCATCAACCTGCCCTTCATCATCACCACGGCGGTGGCAGCGAGCCTCGTGCCGACAGTCGCCAATCTCCACGAGCTCGGCGACCAGGCGGGCATTGATCGCAACATTCGCACCTCGCTGATGCTGACGATCATCCTCATGCTCCCGGCAGCGGCAGGCTTGGCGACGCTGGGCATGCCGATTTGCGCCCTGCTCTATGACAATCCGTCGTCGGGGATTGCCCTCTCGTATGTGGCGTTCACGGTGCTGGCCGTCGGCGTCTATCAGGTTTCGGGCAGTGCCCTGCAGGGGCTCGGCCATGTCATGGTGCCAATGACGAGCCTCATCATTGGCGCGGTTATCAAGGCCATTCTCAACTTTTTCTTGCTCGCGCGTCCGGGGGCGGACATTCGCATGGCGGCGATTGCCACGGTCATCGGCTTTTCGGTGGCAGCCCTCCACAATATCTACCAGCTCGGGCGATTCGCCGGTTGGCGCTGGCTCTCGATCAAGCAGCTCGTGGTCAAGCCGGCCGTGGCGACCTTGGTCATGGCGGCCTGTGTGACGGCGGTCAAGTTTTTCTTTGTGGATCTCATTGGCCGCGCCTTTCTCATTACCGCCTGCGGCATTGTCGTCGGCGTGGTCAGCTACTTTGTCGTGCTCTTTGTCATCGGCGGCATCGACCGCGAAACCCTGGAAAAGGTGCCAAAGGTCGGGCCAAAGCTCGCCAGCAAATGGGGCGGCAAATAATCAT
The DNA here is from genome assembly GCA_030524315.1 of Peptococcaceae bacterium. Classification (GTDB taxonomy): domain Bacteria; phylum Bacillota; class Peptococcia; order Peptococcales; family Peptococcaceae; genus UMGS1590. The sequence goes on along the minus strand of JAUNGU010000048.1, from coordinate 3,167 downwards.
CAGCAACAAGCGTTTCTTCGGAAGCGCTTTTTTTGTACAAGGAGGACATTCAATGGAAACAACCTACGACATCATGCCCCTGGTGGACGTCATTCGCCGCCTGCGCGCGCCTGACGGCTATCCCTGGGATCGCGTGCAGACGATGGCGAGCATGCGCAAGCACCTCCTCGAGGAAGCCTACGAGGTTTGCGATGCCGTCGACCGCGGCGACATGGTCAATCTCCAGGAGGAGCTCGGCGATGTGCTCTTTCACGTGATTTTTTATAGCGAGATGGCGGCAGAGGCGGGAAATTTTGATTTGCAGACTGTCATAGACGGCGTCTGCGAAAAAATGCAGCGTCGCCATCCCGTCCTCTATCCGCCGGCGGGTGGCGAGCCGGTAGAAAATGATTGGGAGCGCATCAAGGCACAGGAAAAACGCGCGCGCCATCAGCCGAGCCGTCTGCCAGAAAATCTCCCAGCCCTCATGAAGCTTGACAAGCTCGTCGGCAAGCTCGAGAAAAATCACAGCCACGAGGAGATTCTCGCGCGATTTGGCACCGACGAAAAATCTCGGGCCCTGCTTGAGTTAGTCATCCGAAACCGCGCGTCAGAGTCGGTCACAGAGCTGGTTTGCGCAAATTTGGCAAAATCCATCGAGGATTTTATAAACGCGTAGAAATTGCCGCTAATTTTCACGAGAAAAATGTGGAGAGTGCCAAAAAACTTGATAAAATAGCCATTTTGCGCTTTTCATGGCGGAATGCTTGTGGTAAAATGCAGTCAAGCTATGGAGTCATCAATCCAACATGTTAAGAATTAGGGAGGAATATCATTGAATAAGTCCGAATTAGTTGCCAGCGTCGCTGAAAAGTCAGGCCTGACAAAAAAAGACGCTGAAAAAGCGGTTAACGCAGTATTTGATTCGATCACCGCTACCCTCGTGGCTGGCGACAAGGTTCAATTGGTGGGCTTTGGTACCTTCGAAGTAAGAGATCGCAAGGAACGTCAGGGTCAGAACCCACAGACCAAGCAGCCTATCGTGATCCCTGCAACCAAGGTTCCTGCATTCAAGGCAGGTAAGGGCCTCAAGGACGCCATCGTTTCCAAATAATCCGCATTGATAGTCGATCAATCTCCCTAAGCTGGGCTCGCCCCGTCGCTTAGGGTTTGTTTTTATCCACAGATAGGAGGACGCATGAGAGTCGATAAATTTTTGAAGGTCAGCCGCATCATCAAGCGCCGCACCGTCGCCAAGGAAGTTTGTGACGGCGGCAAGGTAAAAATCAACGGCCGCGTGGCCAAGGCTGGCAGCGAGGTGGCCGTGGGCGACGAGCTGGAAATCCAATTTGGCGAAAAGCGTTTCCACGCGCGCATCAAAGAGGTGCGTGAAACCGTGCCCGCCAAAGAGGCCGACAGCCTCTATGAGGTGCTGAGCTAGCAAAAACTTGCGCAACGGCTGGGAAAACCTTATAATAAGGGTTACGTGAAATGGAAGAAAGAGGTGAGCCGATGTCCGGCAAAAAGAATAATCCGTTGGCAGAACGGTTGCGTTTGAAAAAGGCTGCCCAAAAGCAGGAAAACGCATCGATTTTGCAGGAGGGGGAATCCCGGAAAAACTGGAGCCAGGTGCTGATCGCCATTCTCTTGATTTATGCGAGCATGTCGTTTATGAACGGCTGCTTTTCGATCATTGATCTCAAGGCCCAGGACAATGCGGTCGTGGCCAAAACCCGCGAGGCCCAGGTGACCCAGAAGCAACTCGAAAACGACGTGTCCTATATGAAAACCGATGCCGCCGTTGAAAAAACCGCCCGCGAGGACCTGAAAATGGTCAAGCCGGGAGAAATTCTCCTGACCCAGCGCGAGGAATCGACCAGGAAAAATTCGACGGATGACAGTGCATCGACGACGTCGGATCATGACGCACAGTCGACAAGCGCTCAGAGCACAGCTGGCGCTGGTAATGACGCAGCGGCAGATACCCAGCAGACAACAACCACCACAAATGATGGTGCAGAATCTGGCGAGTGAGGATTTTTCACTTGACAGACGATTCTGCCCAAAGATATAATATACTTATATTATCATAATTTTAGAAATAACGGGAGGCTAGCAATCGCATGTCCAATATTGTCGGGCAAATTTTGAAAGGTAAGGTCACAGGCATTACCAATTTTGGCGCATTTGTAGAATTAGAAACTGGTGAAACCGGGTTGGTACACATCTCGGAGGTGGCTGACACCTTTGTCAAGGACATTCACGACCATCTGACCGTCAACGACGAGGTCAAGGTCAAGGTGCTGAATGTCAACGAGAATGGCAAAATTGGCTTGTCCATCAAGCAGGCCAAGGAACGCAAAAAACCGCAGCGTCCGTCGCCAAGCTTTGAAGACAAAATTGCGCGTTTCATGAAGGACAGCGATGAAAAGCTGGCATCCTACAACAAGAATATGAATGCGAAGCGCCGTAGTGGCAATCGCTATTAATTGATGCACAAGCAGAGCCGTTGCCAAGCAACGGCTCTCTTTCTATATATGGAAAAGGAGAAGACCTATGAAAACTGGACTCATCGATATTGGCTCCAACAGCGTGCGCATGGCGTGGCTGGAGGAGACGCCTCATTTTGCAAGCCTGCCCGAGGAGCGCTTGCGCTACAGCCGTTTTGCCGAAAATGAGACGGCCACAGGTCGCCTGAGTGAGGCGGCGGTGGCGCGGACGATTGATGCCGTGTGCTCGCTGATGGATGAAGCGCGCGAAAATGACGTGCGCATCGCCCGCATCAGCGCCACTTCGGCCCTGCGCGAGGCCGCCAACAAAGACGCCGTCAAGGCCGAGATGGAGGCGGCGCTGGATAGCGAGATTCGCTTGCTCGCGCCTGAGGAAGAGGCGCGCTACAGCTACGAGGGCGCGATCTATGGCCTGCCGAGCGCCGGGCGCACGCGGGTGGTGCTCGACGTGGGCGGCGGCTCGACCGAGCTCTGCTGGGGCACGGGGGCCGGGCAGGCGGCGTCGGTGCCTGTGGGCGCCGTGCGCCTCAAAGAATCGGCTGAGACCATCGGCCCCTTGTCGGTGGCGCTGAAACCCCTGACTCAGCACGCACCCAAGGGCGACGGCATCACCCTCGTTGGCGTGGGTGGCACGCTGACATCGCTGGCGGCGATTTTTGAAGGCATGGCGTCCTATGA
>JAUNGU010000047.1 GCA_030524315.1 Peptococcaceae bacterium | reverse complement strand
ATATTGAGAAGCACCATTCATCATAAACACCGTCACATATTTATTGTCCTCATCCCCAATCGGCTCGCCACTTTCTTTTGTCACCTTCACAGATACAAACACCGACTCCCCAAAGGCAATGGTCTCCCGGTCCAATGCAATCGTCACTATCACATCCTCTTTCTCGCTGCTCACAGTCTCCTCAGCCGCCGCCAGCGGGGCATCAACAGCCACAAATCCCAGCAGTATTACAAATAAACACATCACCATGCCTTGCAGAAAAAATTTTTGCGCGTCCATAATCTCCCTCCTATTTCTAACCGTTCGCGCATCTTTACATAAATCTATTCTAACAAATCGCCCTAAAGATTAATAGAAGAATCTGAATTTTTGCGCTCATGTTGACCAAATAACAGACTTTTTGACATCATGCCCAGCGCACTCCACTCTGCCCGGTCAATGCCTGCGTCTTCACGTCTTCTTCTGTCTTGACGCGCGCCGTCTCCGTCAGCACCGTGAGCTCGACTTCTTTATATGCAACGCCCAGCTCATGCGCCAAGTACCGCGACACGCGCTGCACGCTATACCTAGCAATCAGCACCCGCATCAGCGTATCCAGCATCTTCTGTGAACGCTTGAAATTCTGCGTCCACGGTCGCCCCTGATAATTCGCTGCACCTACCCAGGCCGATGATACAATATTCGCCATCATGCTGTTTGTCACCTTGACGATCTGATTTTCGGCCATGATCTGGTCGATGGCGTCTTTTTCCAGGCCAAGATTGGCCAAAAATTCTCGTTTCATGATGATCCTCCTTCGTGCCTACGGTTGTTTACGCCTATTCCTTGGCGGGCACGTTGCCCTGTGACGCCGGGCGAGCGAATTTTGTGCATGAAAAACGAGCCTTTTAATGACATGCTCAGGTCAATTCTTCGTTGATGCTCTCTAATTTTTCGCCGACCACAACGGCATCGCCGGAAGGCAGCGACAGGTAAATCGGGCGATAACCCTCCACAGTGCCAGCACTTGTCACCAGTTGCACCCGCTCATAATAGCAGGGCACCGTCTGGGTGTGGTCCTTGTCCGTGAAGAAGAAGCTCTCGCCCTTCACAGCGCGTTTCTTTTGGTGCATGGCTCACCTCCTATCCACAAAGGTGATGCGAATCTGTACGCCATCTGATGGCGTGAGGAACTCGTCGATGCGCGCAAGCACCACCGGCTCCTCCTCATCCGTCTCAATAGTGATACACTTCACATCCTCTGCCAACCACTGCTTTTTCTTCACCATACGCCCTCCTTTCTACTTCGCAAATACTTCGCAGGAACTTCGCAATTTACTCGATTCTCTGATTTTTCTCGTACTCATACATAAATTCCAACCCTTTCAAAGTCAGAAGACCTTTGTAGACAAACTTTTCCATGGCGATGATCCTCAACAACGCCGACCGTCTTGCTGCAGAGATGCCCAGCTCCTCAGGCGTTGGAATTTCTACAGGTTCCCACTTGTCATTATCCATCGCTTTATAGTAGGGCTGCAGAATCAGGTAAATATTTTTGAAATCATCCATCCTCATTCCTCCCATCAAAAAACCACCCTCGTGGGGTGGCTTGTTATCACGCTTCTTGGATGTCTTGGATTTCTCGTATTGTTATTTCTATAGGATATTTATCTGTTTCAACCATGATGCTCTCGCAAACTTCAAAACCTTCTTCGGCCAGCCACTCGTTATCTTCCTCATCCCACCATTCGGCCCACAGACCTTTGATTACCTGTCCGTCAGTGCATATCACTTTAACACGATAGCCGAAAAGATCTCTTCTTTCTTCTAAGATAGTCATTTAATCACCTTCTTGCGGTCGCCCCGGTATAATATGAATTCCATTTTTAGAATAATGAATCGTGCCTCGCTTCGTAGGCGCTTCATTTCCCGCTTCATCTCTCCATATGCCTATTTCCTCAGAATGCACGAAACGCGATCGTTCCCGCCACTTTCCTGATCTAGGAATGACTGGCTCGCTTGTATTGAAATAGCGTTCCATCAATTCCTGTGGGTCTGCGGTCAGCTCGCTTCTTTTCGGATCAAATTCTTTCGTCCCGCGAATGTGTTTGTTCTGCAGGCCTTGCTTGATTTTCTGCGGATAGTCTGACGCGATTCTCGCATGAACTTCCTCTACAAGCTTATTATACGCCATCTCTTCCTGTGGCTCTACAAATTTCGCATACCATTCTTTGTATGTCATATCCCTTGGCACGCGAATGGTTTTGCCGGTCTCGGGGTCGCGTGCGGCGCGGGTGCCGAGGTGGGCGAGGTCTTCGTAATAGGGTGCGGTGATGCTGCGGCAGTAGACGTGGAAGGCGTCTGACAGCCCAATCGCGCCATAGCAAAACCTCCCAATAAAAAATAGACCTTTTAACGTCATGTCCAGGACGATATTCTACTTCGCAAATACTTCGCATCTACTTCGTAATTTTGCCCAACAAAAAACCACCAGCCAGTCGGTTGGTGGTTAATATTCGTCAATAGCGTGCGCCTGGTATTGGAACAAACTCGCGTGTCCATTCCTCGTAAAAGAGGTTGCGCCCTGCCGCCTTGCTGCGTTCTAAGCGGTCAAGAAAAATTTCATCTGTTTCTTCAAGCGGGTTAAGCAGAGTTATTTTACCGTTATCAATAAAAACATTGTCACAAGAAGGCGCCATCCATGCGCAATCATCCTCTGGATACTGTTTTCTATACGCTAAAATCGTATCATAGTCCTTAATTACGAGAAATCACCTCCAGCTTTTCCTCAAAATATGCCAATGCACTTGGAAAATAACGCTTCATTTTATTGTAGCGAATTTCGTCAAATTGGGCTTCAAACATATGAGCAAAAGCTTCCTCACAAACCACATTGCTAGATGTCCAATACTCGATTTTATGCAATGCACAGCCAGCAGCACGATTCTTTGAAAAGGCACCCATCAAATCCGACACTGCCGAATGTGCCCGCATGTTCATGAATTTTGTGCTTGCAAGGGTCTCTGCAGCTTCGTTACTGCATCCTTTTCGCATATAATCCTCTAAAAAAATCGCCCGTCTGCTGACGAGCGATTTTTTCATATGCAATTATTCTGCGTCACCGTAAGGCATCATCTGATCCACGATGATCACACCGCCTTCGGCATCGGCATTGTCTTCACTGCTCTTCCATGGCTGAATGAGCACGAGACCAAAGACGAGGCCGATAATGACGCCGAAAATAACCACCGGAATGGCGACCTTGGCGAAGGAGACTGGCTTCACATCATCTTCAGCGGTTTCAGGCACTGCTTGGGCAGCAGCCTGTTTTTTTTCGGCAGCAGCGACTTTCTTTTTGGCTTTTTCTGCGACCTTTTCCTGCTTCTTTTCGTCGCGTTTGACCTTGGCGTCGCCGAGCTTATCCTTCCATTTTTTGCCAAGGACGCCTGCTGCTGCCGCAGCGCCGCCAACCTTGGCGCCAATGTCGATGGATTTTTTCGGGGATGCGGTGACTTCTTCCTTTTTAACATCTTCTTCGATTTTCGCTGATGGCTCCTTATCCGGAACTTTTTCAGCACTTACCTTCGGTGCATGTTGTTTGTCTTTCTGACGCGCAGCCTTTGCCAATCGTTCCTTTTCCTCAAAGGCTGCTGCAGCCTCTTCGTCTTCTTTCAAAAACTGCTCAAGATCTTGCGCCGAAAAAACACGGGTTTCTTCCATGGCATCGTCATTGGTGGCGTTATTTTGATCATCATCAAATAACCCCTGTCTTGAGACTGGTGTGCCACAGTTTGGGCAAAAATAATCGCCCTCTGACAGTTTCTTCCCGCAGTTACTACAATACATTTTTGCACCTTCCTTATTTAGAATCATAAAACATATTATAGCGGATTGGCCAGATCATGTAAAGATTAAAGTCTGTTAGATTTTGTTCTGCTCTTTATGCCATCCAACAAATATTTGTTTAGCAGGCGGATATAGGTCCCTTTCATGCCGAGGGATTTGGATTCGATGACACCTGCCGATTCAAATTTTCTCAGTGCGTTGACAATGACGGAGCGGGTAATCCCCACGCGGTCAGCAATTTTTGAGGCGACGAGAATGCCTTCGTTGCCTTCAAGCTCTGAGAAAATGTGCTCAATGGCTTCCATTTCAGAATAGCTCAGAGTGTCGAGGGCAATCTGTACAGCGATGCGCTCGCGATTTTCCTCGGATTCCATTTTATTTTTGCTGCGAAGAATTTCAATCCCAACCATGGTGGCACCGTATTCAGCGAGCACCAGGTCCTCATCGGTGAAGCGGATGTTGAACTTTCCAAGCATGAGGGTGCCCTGTCTCTTGTGCCCGGCAAAAATCGGAATGATGGTCGTGATCTTGTCGCCAAAGCCACATTCCTGCCCTTGGAAGATGCAGATGTGGTTTTCGTTTGGCAGGTTGGCCAGGGTTTCATCGGTAGCAATCAGATTTTCATTGTAGCTGGATGGCATTTTACCTTCCTTCACAACGATTTTTTCCATGACATCGCAGTCGAAGCCATCGAGGAAATGATGGCCCAAGAGTTTGCCCTCTTCACCGAGAATATAGACGTTGCAGTCGATCATCTCAGATAGGCTTTTGGAAATTTCGTTAAAGTCAATGAGGCTTTCGTCCTCTGGCGACCCGCTTTGAAGTGTGCGATTCAACAATCTGGTTTTTCTAAGTAATTCTGAACTCATGATGCATCCTCCTTACAAAATATATTTGCTCATTTGATTGGACGTGGAACTTGTTTCGCATACTTTATTGACAAAATCCTTGTCGATGACGACATCTGTCTGACCATCACCAGCATCATACAAAATGTTCAACAAGGTTTTCTCCATCACTGAGACCAGACGGCGCGCGCCCAGGTCTTCTTCATTCTCATTGAGCGCATAGGCATGGGCTGCCAGCGCTTCGATCCCATCGGCTGTGAAGGTCAGGTTGGTCTGATCCACCGCCAGGAGGGCTTGATATTTTTCTGGAAGAGAATGCTCGGTTTCTGTGAGTATCTTTATGAAATCGTCCTTCGTCAAGGATTCTAGCTGAACCTTGAACGGGAATCGTCCTTGCAATTCCGGAATCAAATCCTCTGGCTTGCTGACGTGGAAAGCGCCCGCTGCAATAAAGAGAATGTGATCGGTTTTAATATTGCCGTACTTTGTTTTGACGACGGAGCCTTCGACAATCGGCAAAATATCACGCTGAACGCCTTCGCGCGATACACCGGCACCTTGGCCGGAAACACTCGTCTCGGCGATTTTGTCGATTTCATCAATGAAGACAATGCCGTGGTTTTCAGCCAGCTCGATGGCTTCCTGATTGACGAGGTCCTCGTCGATGAGTTTTTCGGCTTCTTCCTCGGCGAGAATGTCTCGCGCTTCGAGGACGGTGACACGACGCTTCTTCTTTTTGGATGGCATGATGTTTTTCATCATATCGTTCATGTTGTCCATAACCTGGTCCATGCCCGTTGCTGCCATCATGTCGTTGGACATGCGCTTTTCTTCGACCTCGATTTCGATGGTTTGATCGTCAAATTCATGGCGACGCAGCTTTTCTTTGAAAATGATTTTCTGCTCATTGCGATGCTTTTCTTCTTCGCTAGATTCGGCATCGTTAGTATTTTGCTGCCCGCCAAAGAGCATCTCCAAGGGATTGTTATTCGTCAGGCGTTTTTTCTTGGATGGCACAAGGAGATCAATGAGTCGCTCCGTGGCCAGGGCCTGGGCTTCCTCCTGGACGCTTTTGATTTTTTCCTGACGCACCAGGCGAATTGACGCCTCAACAAGATCACGAATCATCGAATCGACGTCGCGGCCGACATAACCCACTTCCGTAAATTTGGTGGCCTCCACCTTGACAAAAGGCGTGCCGAGGATTTTGCTGACGCGACGCACAATTTCTGTTTTGCCGACGCCTGTTGGCCCCATCATGATGATGTTGCTCGGAGAAATTTCCTCCTGCAAATTTTTCGGCAGCTGGCTACGACGGTAGCGATTACGGATCGCAATGGCGATGCTTTTCTTGGCCTCATCCTGTCCAATGATATAGCGGTCTAGGTGGGCGACGATGTCCTTTGGCAGGAGGTTTGGAATTTGAATCGGTTCATTCTGTTGGTCCATCGTCCTCACCTCCCTTGATTTCCTCTACGATGATGTTTTCATTGGTGTAGACACAGATACTGGCGGCAATTTCCAGAGATTTTCTGGCAATCTCCGCTGCCGACAGCTCCGTGTTGCCTTTGAGAGCCTTGGCTGCCGCCAGCGCATAATTGCCGCCGGAGCCAATGGCGGCAATACCGTCATCGGGGACGATGACCTCGCCATTGCCGCTGACGAGGAAGAGGTCGTCCTTGTCGGCCAAGAGGAGCAAGGCCTCGAGATTGCGTGCCATTTTCTCGCTACGCCATTCCTTGGCCAGCTCGATGGCTGCCCGTGCCAGTTGGCCGTGACACTGCTCCAAATGATTCTCGAATTTATCAAATAAAATAAACGCATCAGCCACCGATCCGGCAAAGCCTGCAATGACCTCGTCATTGTAGAGGCGGCGCACCTTGCGCGCCGTGCCCTTCATAATGGTGGTTTCACCCATTGTGACCTGACCGTCGCCTGCCATGGCAATGTCCTTGCCGCATTTGACAGCCACAATCGTTGTCGAATGAAAAGTACTCATTATCAATGTCTCCTTATGCTCGCGGATGCCCCTGGTTGTAGAGGTCCCGCAGTCGTTTTGAAGATATTTTTGTGTAAATCTGTGTGGTTGACAGACTGCTGTGTCCCAAAAGCTCCTGAATCATTTTGAGATCTGCGCCATGGTCCAGGAGATGGGTCGCAAAGCTGTGGCGAAAGCTGTGGGGGGACACATGGTAGGCCATCGCCCCCTGCGCCACATATTTATCTATGAGATAGATGACGCCCCGCCTGGTGAGCCGCTTGCCCAAATGATTCAAAAGCAACGCGTCCTTGTCCGCATCGGCATGCTTGTCTTGCAAGGCTGCGCGGCCGCCATCTGGCGCCAGATACTGCCCCAGAATTTCCTGGGATTTTTCGCTGAGGGGCACGATGCGTGCCTTGTTGCCCTTGCCGATGACCTGAAGATGGCTTTTATTCTGCACATCCCTGGCATCGAGGGCCACCAGCTCAGACACGCGCAAGCCCGAGCCGTACAAAAGCTCAAAGAGGACCTGATCTCGCTGAGACAGGGGATCGTGCTTGCTGTAGATGGCCTCAAAAAAATGGGCCATGTCCACTTCCTGTACCGCCTTTGGCAGAACCTTTTCCTTTTTTGGCGAATGCACCAAGAGAAAAGGATTGGTTTGGAGCTGGTCGGTTTCCAGCAAATAATTATAAAAGCCTGTAATGCTCGAATTTTTCCTTGATAGAGAAGTTTTCGATAATTTTTGATGGACGTTGAGGTGATAAATATAAGATCTCGCCACAATCTTATCCACCTCAAGCAAGCCAATCCCTTCAGCATCCAGCCAATCGATAAATTGACGGACATCTCTCACATACGCCTGCACGCTGTTTTCGCTGAGCTTTTTTTCGTAGCGCAAAAACAGCACATAGTCGTCAAGAATGGCCTCATACATGGTTGTCCACCATCCATTGGTCGAGGGCGGCAAGGGCGCGCATGCTGTAGTAAGCGTTGCGTTCTTTTTTTGAACGAATGCGCTTTTCAGGCGCTGGGAACAGGCCGAAATTAATATTCATCGGCTGAAAATGATGGGACGGCGAGGTGCTGATGTGGTGCATGAGCGCGCCCATGGCCGTCTCAGCTGGCAAGAGCAGCGGCGTCTCGCCCTTGGCCAACCGCGCCGCATTGATCCCTGCCACGAGACCGCTGGCTGCCGATTCAATGTAGCCTTCAACGCCTGTCATCTGTCCAGCAAAGAAAATCTGCGGCTGGCTCTTGAGCTGACCAGTCCCCAGAAGGAGCTGCGGGCCATTCATGAAGGTGTTGCGGTGCATGACACCATAACGCACAATCTCCGCATTGGCCAAGGCCGGAATCGATTGGATGACTTTTTTCTGGTCACCCCATTTGGTGCGCGTCTGAAAGCCGACCAGATTCATGAGCTGTCCCTGGAGATCTTCCTTGCGCAGCTGCACGACGGCGTATGGCGTTTCTCCCGTGTGTGGATCAACGAGGCCCACCGGCTTCATCGGGCCAAAGAGCAGGGTTTTCTCGCCGCGCTTGGCCATCGTCTCGACGGGCATGCAGCCTTCAAAGAAGATTTCCTTCTCATAATCCTGGGTTGGCACCCACTCTGCTTCCATGAGGGTTTTGTAGAAATGGTTGTATTCCTCTCTGTTCATTGGACAGTTGAGATAGTCTGCCGAATCGCCCTTGTCATAGCGTGATTGCCAGAACGCCTTGCTCATGTCGACGCTCTCTAAGGTGATGATGGGCGCCGCTGCGTCGTAAAAATACAGCGTGTCCTCACCTGTGAGGGTCTTGATGTATTCAAACAGATCATTTGACGTCAGCGGCCCAGAGGCACACACGACAATCTGGTCTGCCGGAATTTCCTTGACCTCCTCATGAACCACAGTGATCAAAGGGTGGGTGTTGATTTTTTCGGTGATCGCCTGTGAAAAAGTCTCGCGATTGACCGCCTGCGCCCCACCGGCCGGCACCTCATTGGCATCGGCCGACGCCATAATCAAGGAATGCGCACGGCGCAGCTCTTCTTTTAGAAGGCCCGGCGCGCTGTCGAGCTGATTAGAGCGCAGAGAATTGCTACACACAAGCTCGGCAAAGCCGTCGGTTCTGTGCACCGCCGTCTGCACCTGTGGGCGCATCTCGTAGAGGGTAACGGGGACACCGCCCTCAGCAATCTGCCAGGCGGCTTCGGCGCCTGCCAGGCCGGCGCCAATGACAATGACCGGATTATTCTTTGTCATCGCCTTCACCCTCCATCTTTTCCTTGTAGTTGCATTCCTTATTGGAGCAAATCTTACTGGCACCATTTTTGGTGATGTGCTCCACAAGATAGCCTTCCTTGCACTTTGGACAGATTTCACCCGTCGGCTTCTCCCAGGTCACAAAATCGCATTCCGGGAATTGGTCACAGCCATAGAAGACACGGCCCTTTTTGGAGCGGCGCTTGACCACATTGCCCTTGCCACATTTTGGACACTTGACGCCGATTTCCTCATAGAGAGGCTTGGTGTTGCGACATTCCGGAAAGCCGGTGCAGGCGAGGAATTTACCATAGCGGCCCATTTTGATGGCCATCGGCCGGCCGCATTTTTCACACATGATGTCGGTGATTTCATCTTCGATTTTGACCTCGCCAATATTTTTCTCGGCGATGGCAAGCTTCTCTTGGAAAACGTCGTTGAATTGCTTGAGGACATCCTTCCAATTGCGCTCCCCCTCCTCGATCAAGTCCAGATCATGCTCGAGATTGGCGGTGAAGTCGACATTGATAATGTCGCCAAAATTCTTCACGAGGAGGTCATTGACGAGCTCGCCCACCTCGGTCGTAAAGAAGCTTTTCTTTTCACGATAGACGTAGTTGCGGGCGATGATCGTTTCGATCGTCGCCACATAGGTGCTTGGACGACCGATGCCCTTTTCCTCGAGGGTTTTAATGAGGGAGGCTTCGGTATAGCGCGCTGGCGGCTGAGTAAAATGCTGCTTTGGCTCGTTTTTCACATGTGTCAGCGTGTCGCCCTCGGCCAGTGGTGGCAAGGCTTTTTCGTCCTTGGCCGCCGCATCCTGGGCATCCTCGTAGAGGACCTGGTAGCCCTTGAATTTATTGGTGCTGCCGCTGGCGGTGAAGAGATAATCACCAGCGGTAATTTCTGCGTTGGTCACTTCGAAGACAGCTGGCGCCATCTGGCTGGCGAGGAAGCGCGACCAGACGAGCTTGTACAGGCGATATTCATCGCGGGAGAGGTAATCTTTGACGCTTTCTGGATCCCTTGCCACATAGGTTGGGCGAATGGCTTCGTGGGCGTCCTGGATATTCTGATTAGTCGCTTTTTTGCCGGCGCGCTTGGCACTGCCCAAATAATGATCCCCATAGTTTTCGGCAATATAGGTGCTGGCCTGCTCCTTGGCCTGGTCAGAGATGCGTGTCGAGTCGGTACGCATGTAGGTGATCAAGCCGATATTGCCATCCTTGCCCAGCTGCACCCCTTCGTAGAGGCCCTGGGCCAGACGCATGGTTTTTTTCGCCGTAAAATTGAGCTTACGGTTGGCTTCCTGCTGCAGCATACTGGTGGTAAATGGCTGTGGTGCATTTTTTTTGCGATCCCGCGTCTTGACCTGGCTCACCGTATAGATCTGATTTTTCAGATCCTCGAGAATGGCGTTGATCTCCTCCTGATTGTGAATGTCGAGCTTCCTTTTGTTTTTCTTGCTCAGCTTGACCACAAAGGTTTTGCCATCCCGGGTTTTCAGATGGATCTCTAAGGTCCAGTATTCCTCCGGCACGAAATCAAGGATTTCTGCCTCGCGCTCACAAATGAGCCTGAGGGCCACCGACTGCACACGCCCGGCGCTCAGGCCCTTTTTGACCTTGCGCCAGAGCAGCGGGCTCAGCTGATAGCCGACGATACGGTCGAGTACGCGCCTGGCCTGCTGGGCATCGACGCGGTCAAGATTAATTTCGCGTGGCTCCTTGATGGCGTTTTTGACGGCATCCTTGGTGATTTCATTGAAGGACACGCGACATTTGCTATCCGGCTCGATGCCAAGAATGTACTGCAAATGCCAGGCAATGGCTTCCCCTTCGCGGTCCGGGTCGCTCGCGAGAAAGACGCGATCGGCTTTTTTTGCCTCTTTTTTGAGCTCCTTAATCAGCGGACCCTTACCGCGAATATTAATGTATTTTACCGCAAAGTCATGTTCTATATCGACGGCAAATTGACTCTTTGGAAGATCTCGCACGTGACCCATGGATGCAGTCACCGAGTAATTTCTTCCTAAGTATTTTTTGATTGTTTTTGCTTTTGCCGGTGATTCGACAATAACCAACGTTTTTGTCATAAAACTAATACCTCTACAAACATAATCATTTTACGCCTTTGAATATTGCCTTCCATAATCCTGGATGACAAGATCCTCCAGCTCTAATTCCAGCAGCACCGTATTGACGGTATTGACTGGAAGCTTTGTTAGCAAACAGATTTCCTCTACACCCTGTGGCACGCCCGTGATCGCTTCATAGACCTTGCGCTGCTCTGGCGTGAGATGACTTGCGACCTCAAGGGGCTTGACCTCGTTAAAGAGATTGAGCTGGCCAAATTCGTCGAGAATGTCGCTCGGCTGCGCCACGAGCTTGGCGCCGTCTTTGATCAGGCGATGGCAGCCCACCGATTCCGGGCTCGTAATGAGGCCCGGAATGGCAAAAACCTCCTTGCCCAATTCCAGCGCCAGAGAGGCAGTGATGAGGGAGCCGCTCTTTTTGGCGGCCTCGACAACCAGCACCCCTTCACTGAGGCCCGCAATGATGCGATTGCGCTGTGGAAAATGCCAGCTCAAGGCAGCGGCCCCCAACGGCCACTCGGAAATAATGGCGCCGTCGGGATGGGCGAGGATCGCCGCATAAATCTGCTCGTTGGCCCGGGGATAGACCTTGTCGATCCCACAGCCCAGGACGGCAATGGTACCGCCACGCGCTTCAATGGCGCCCTGATGGGCGTTGCCGTCGATGCCCTTGGCCAAGCCGCTGATGATACAGCAGCCTTCCTCTGAGAGGGCCTTGGCCATGGTATAGGCGACGTTTTTGCCATAAGCGGTGGCCTTGCGACTGCCGACAATGCCAATGGAGAGGCGGCTCACCTCCGGCAGATGCCCCTTGACATAGAGGACGGCAGGCGGGCGATAGATATTTTTCAGGGACGGCGGATAATCCTCGTCGCAAAAAAGCAAAATGCGCACGCCGAGATCGTCCAATAGTTTTTCCCGCAGCCCATAGCGCTCCGGCGAAAAATAATTGCACCACGCCTGCCAACGCTCAAGCGGCACCTCCGGCACCTGCTTAGACAGCGCCGCGGCATCGCTCTGGGCCAACGTCTCACCATCCAGGCGCGACATGGACAACCGCAGGCTTTCGTTGGTGCCTTCTCCCCAAACATCATGCAACAATGTGAACAGAATATTTTTTTCCATAGTTAGCCTCCGTGCATCATTGCAATTGTATCATCAAAAAATTTCATTGTATAGGGAAAACTCGAAAATATTCCGATTTCTTTACATTATTTTGAATAGTTGCCATCATTAGCAAATGGGCAGAGCGCTTTGACGCAACATTCATCGCACAGCGGACGCTGGGCCTTGCAAATTTTTCGTCCGTGCCAAATAAATAGATGGTGGGCGTCACACCACAATTCTGACGGAATGGTCGCCGTCAGCTGTTTTTCGACGCCTTCAACGTTTTTGCTCTTGGCAAATCCCAATCGCTGGGAAACGCGAAACACGTGGGTGTCTACCGCAAAAGCTGGCACATGAAAGGCGTTGCACAAAACCACGTTGGCGGTTTTTCGGCCAACGCCGGGAAGCTCCTGAAGCTCCTCGCGATCAGCCGGTACCTCGCCCTGATATTTTTCCACAAGGTTTTTCGACGTCTTGATGATGCTCTTGCTTTTATTGCGATAGAGGCCGATCGAATTGATTTCCTGGGCCAGCGCTTCCTCTGTCAGTTCACTCATCTCAAAAGGCGTTGGGTATTTGGCAAAAAGCCCCGGCGTCACCATATTCACGCGCACGTCTGTCGACTGAGCCGACAAAATCGTTGCCACCAAGAGCTCAAAGGGGTTGTGAAAATTGAGCCCACTGCCAATATCCCCATAATTTTGATCGAGAATGTCCAAAATTTGTGTCTGATTTGCATCCATCTCTCCACACTCCAAAAAAACACTGTATACAAGCTTGCGTATACAGTGTTCAGTTATTTTTATAGATTTCCAAGGGTCTCTAGCGCCTGCTCTTTGATCATCAACACCCCATGCTCATCAAGATAATCCTTGCTCCATGGCGCGATTTCACCATATTCAACAAAATGCCCACGCATGCTCTCTTCAATATTATTGACATCGTCAACGTAGAGCTCAAATTGGCCCTTGTATTTGTACAGGCTGGAGGCACATTGAGAAGCATCCTTGACCAGCTCAGAAAGGGTGATCACATCCTCCAGATCCTTAAATTCAAAGACAGCCCATGGCTCATCGACCTGAGATTGCTCCACAAAAAATTCTTGGCCGATGATATCCTCTGCATTCAGCTTGGTGAGGGTCAGAATCATGCTCTCCTCTGAAAGAGGATAGGCTTCAACCATGAGGCTCGTATTATGTACCACCTCAAAACCAAATTGAGTCCTCGCTTGTTCAATAATGTCTCTGAAAATCCCGCGCATGTTTTTGCCAAACATGTCGTTTTTGGTAATGATGATTTGGAGCTCGTTGTCACTGATTTGCTTTATCTTCATCGTGCAGCCTCCTTTCAATGAATCTCTAGTGTTTCATAGTAGTAACATACTCCGAAAATGGCAGCTGTGCAACCGCATTTAGGCTGTAGTCGGAAAATTCATTTCTATCAAATTTATAAGCGGCAGCCGCACCAATCATCGCTGCATTGTCAGTGCACAGGGACAACGGCGGATAATAAATCGCAAAGCCCTTTTCCTTGCAGATGGCATCAAAGCGATCACGCAGGTGCGAATTTGCCGATACGCCACCGGCCAAGAGCAAGGTCTGGATGCCATTTTCCTCCATCGCCTGAATCGTATGACCGACGAGCACATCCACCACCGCTTCCTGGAAGCTGGCGGCGACATCCGCGTCGTTGACCGGCGCATTTTTCATCTGCATCTGATTGAGATAATTGAGCACCGCCGATTTCAAGCCGCTGAAGCTGAAATTGAGGGGCTGATCCAGCTGCGCCCGCGGAAAGTCGATGGCTTTTGGATTGCCTTCCTTGGCCAGGCGATCAATCTTTGGCCCGCCAGGATAGCCCAGACCGATGGCCCGTGCCACCTTGTCATAGGCTTCGCCAGCAGCGTCATCCACTGTCTGACCGAGAATCTCATAGTGACCGTGCTCGGTGATTTTGACGATATTCGTGTGGCCACCGGATACCACCAGGCAGATGCACGGCAGCGCAATTTCCGGATGGGCCAAAAAATTGGCGTAAATATGGCCTTCAATGTGGTGCACGCCGATAAGTGGCTTTTTGATGCTGTAGGCCAGGCCCTTAGCCGTGCTCAAGCCCACAAGCAGCGCGCCAATGAGCCCGGGGCCCATGGTCACAGCGATGGCATCCAGATCTGCAAAGCCAAGGCCCGCCTCATCCAGCGCTTCCTCAATGACCACGTCAATGTATTCCAGATGCTTGCGCGAGGCGATTTCTGGCACCACGCCGCCAAATTTTTCGTGAATTTTGATCTGCGTCGATACCACGTTGGCACAAATTTCTGTGCCATCCTTGATAATGGCGCAGGCGGTCTCGTCACAGCTCGATTCAATGGCCATGATGACGCTATTTAGTTTCTTCATTATTATCCCGCTCCCATCGCATCATAATCGCATCTGTTCCATCAATGTAGTAGCCACTGCGGCGACCGCAGGTGACAAAGCCCAGCGACGCGTAGAGGGCCTTCGCGTCGCGATTGTTCTCGCGCACCTCTAGGAAACAACGCGCGAGCTGCCGTCGTTCCATCACCGTCGCAAGCAGATATTTTCCCAGTCCCTGGCCGCGATGGTCCGGCAAAATGCCAATGCGCTCGATTTCGCCTTCGTCGAGGACGACCTGTAAAATCACGTAGCCCACGGCGCGACCAGCGGCATTCTCAAGCACGAAAGCGTGGCGATACGTCGATTGGATCACCGCCTCCACAGCCGTCTCGCCCCATGCAGCGCCAGCAAAGCACGCCTGCTCAAGCTGGACAAGCGCCACGATGTCCGCCGAAAGGGCTTCTCTAATCTTCAAGGCATTCTCCCGGATGGGCCTCGCGCCATTTGACGGCCGCTTCAGAATCGCGCAGATACAGCGGCTCCACGCGCATGCCGTGGCCATCCTGCCACGCCTCCACCTGCTCGGCCGCCAAAAGCGCCAGCATATCGGCGCAGACGTAGCGACGCGTGCCTTCGGCAAAAATCGGCGCAGCCGCCAGCTGCGCGCGGATCGTGTCTGCAAATACATCCACGCCATCGCCGGTAAAATACACCGGCACCTCTGTCGAAACGTCGTTGAGGGCTGCCAAGAGATGGTCAATGCCAATGGCCTGATAATCGCTTCGGCGCGTCACCATTTGTCCGTCGGAATCATAGATGGCGGTGTACACCTGGTTGCGGCGCGCATTCATGATCGGCACAATGCGGCCAATGATGCCGCGGCCATTTTCTGCCAGCACGTCTAGCGTTGGAATCGGGATGAGCGGCTTGTGCAAGCCCAGCGCCATGCCCTTGGCCGTCGAAAAGCCGATGCGCAGCCCTGTAAAAGAGCCCGGGCCGGAAGTGATGGCGATGGCATCAATGGTGCTCACATCTGTGCGAGAAATCATCATGAGCGCATCCACCGTCGGCAAGAGCTGCTCCGAATGGGTCAAGCCAATATTAAGCTGAGTATGTGCCACAATCACGCCATCCTTGAGAATGGCCACTGCGCCACTGCTGCTTGCAGTGTCAAATGCCAAAATATTCATTGTACGCCTCTCTCATATGATCAAGCTCGCCGGAAATCGTCAATGCGATCTCTCGCACGTCGCCATCCTTGCGAAAAGTCAAACGCGCCACATTCTCTGGCAAAAAAGCTTCCGCCACCGCCGGCCATTCGACAACGCACACGCCGTTGCCGAAGAAATAGTCCTCAATGCCCAAATCGTAGAGCTGGGACTCCTCCTCAATACGATAGAGATCCATATGGTAAAGGGGAATGCGCCCAGAAAAATATTCGCTGATAATGACAAAGGTCGGGCTGTTGACATATTCTGTGACGCCCAAGCCCTCGGCAATGCCTTGGGTTAGGGTCGTCTTGCCAGCGCCGAGATCGCCTTCCAAGAGAAGAACGTCGCCACGTTTGAGCGACGCGCCAAGTTTTTTTCCTAATTCAATGGTGCATTGATGGGATTCTAAGCGTTCCATAGGGCTTCCTTTCTAATAAACAAAAAAGGGTGTTTCAGTCAGTACTGAAACACCCTATCATGGGCCCACTTGGCATCGAACCAAGGACCGTCCGGTTATGAGCCGGATGCTCTGCCGCTGAGCTATAGGCCCATGATGCTAAGCATCTCTGCTAGTATAGCGCACTAGAATATCTTAGTCAAGATAATCTTTGAGCTTGCGGCTTCTGCTTGGATGTCTCAGTTTACGCAAAGCTTTTGCTTCAATCTGGCGAATGCGCTCTCTGGTGACGCCAAATTCCTGGCCAACTTCTTCCAGAGTGCGGGAGCGGCCATCGTCCAGCCCAAAACGCAGACGCAGAACCTTGGCCTCTCTGTCTGTCAAGGTGGTCAATACTTCTTCGAGCTGCTCCTTCAGAAGAATGTAACTTGCTGCTTCATCTGGCGCCGGCGCATCCTCGTCCTCGATGAAATCGCCAAGGTGGCTGTCTTCTTCCTCGCCGATTGGCGTTTCCAGAGAAACCGGTTCCTGTGCGACCTTTTGAATTTCGCGCACGCGGTCCGGTGTCAAATCCATGACGGCACCAATTTGCTCCGGCGTTGGATCAGTGCCCAGCTCCTGCAAGAGCTGACGGGACACGCGCACGAGCTTGTTGATGGTTTCAACCATGTGGACAGGGATACGAATGGTACGTGCCTGGTCGGCAATGGCGCGGGTGATGGCCTGTCGGATCCACCAGGTGGCGTAGGTACTGAATTTAAAGCCTTTTTTGTAGTCGAATTTTT
>JAUNGU010000001.1:64462-76203 GCA_030524315.1 Peptococcaceae bacterium | reverse complement strand
GGCAGTGACCTTGACGGCCTTGCCCTTGCGGTCAGTGACGCTCACAGCGTCGACCGCATAGCCAGCGTCAGGCGTCGCCGTGATGGTCACAGTCTTGCCCTTGGCAGCCTTGGTAGGGTTGACAGCGACGGTGCCGTGGTCGGCCTTATCTACGGCGATGGCGTAGACAGCCGGGCCGGTGGAAGGCTGGCTGTAGGTCACGTCCACAGTCTCGCCAGCGGCAATCGTGTAGTCCTTGCCATTGATGGTCACGGTGATTTCATCGCCGGTGCCATTTTTCAATGTCACAGTGCGGCTGTCACCGGACATGGTCGCGGTCAACTTATCCTTGAGAACAGTCACAGTATCGCCATCCTTGGCTGCATCGAGCGCCGCTTCAAGGGTTGCATAGCCAGTATCGCCCACTTCTGCCACTGCTTCATTGGTCAGGGAGAAGGTGAATGGGCTGAAGCCATGGGTCGATGTAAAGGTCAGCGTGCCATTTTTATCAGCTGTAGACTTGTAGAAGTAGGTGCCATTTTTGGCGCCGTGCTTGATATAGACTAGCTTTTCAGCGAAATTACTTGGCAGCTTTACAGTGATCTCAGAATCGCCGCTAATCGTGAGAGGTTCGGCAGTCTTGACCACGACAGCATTTTTATCGGTGCCATCTATTTTGATATCCGCCGAATTGGTCGCAGTAGAAGCGACGACCTGCATCTTTGGTGTGATGTCCAAGGTGATGGAGGTCACGTCGCCGGTGCTCTCATTCTTTTCGACGGCTTTTGCTTCGATATCCAGATAGGTCTGAGTGTAAAGCTTGACGTTGTCGCCTGTCAAGCCCTGTTCCTCCGCTTTTGCAAGAAGTTGTTGCTGTTCGCTATCAGTGATCTTTGCTGCTTCTTCGTTTGCCGCTTCGCGGAGGGTATCCTGTGCAGTCACAGAGGTTGCGGCAGACGCTGCAATTGCCTTGTCGTTAGCATCGGTGATGGCATCTGTATTGGTCACAGATTCTTTCACATCTGGAACAACCACACCCTCATCGGTGACAGTGACGGTACAGGAATCCTCCACCAGGGTCACGCCATCAAGAGAGAGCTTGACGGAAATCGTTGCCGCGCCTTTGGACACGCCAGTCACGACAATCTTGCCGTCCTTATATTCCACAGTAGCAGCTTCTGAATTGTCGGACTTGCAATCAACCTCCGCGTCGATAGGGATGGCGGCTTTCAAGGTCAGGCTGCCGCCGGTCGTCGCCTCAGCCGCCTTCAATGCCATGCTGGTGTCTTTCAGCGAGAGACCGTAGGTCACGCCTTTTTTAATTGCGCCACTCTCATCGGTCAGATATTTCTTGAGGATGTAGTTTTCTACAGTGTAGCTATCCTCAGATCCTTCCGGAATAATGACCGTCAGCTGATCTGGAACGACAGGCTTTTTCTTCTTGCCGTTACCTGTACTACCAAATGCATACTCATTAAAGGTAGTAGCAGTGGCATTCTGCATGATAAAGTTTTTACCTGAAGCATCGCCTGTTATCCCACTAAACGCATTTTCGCCAATATCTGTGACAGTGCCAGGAATAACCACTGTTTTCAAACTACTTACATTTGAAAATGCACCTCTTGGAATCTCAGTAACGCCCTCTGGAATTACCACACGACTTAATTTTGTTTTAGTAAAAGCCTCTTGGCCGATGGTTGTAAGTGCGCTTGGCAAATCTGCCTCGGCAAGTGAGGTGCATTGACTAAAAGCTTGATAACGAATTTCCTTCAGGGAATCTGGAAAGACGACTTTTTCCAGGGATGCGCAACTGTCGAATGCGTTTTCCGCAATGGCAGTTGTACCATCCAACACGGTTACTTCGGTGATGTCTTTATCCAGCGCCCCTTCCAGAACAGTGCCACTATACACAATGCCATCGTCAATCTTGTATGGACTGCCTTCGGCAAAGGAGACGCGCGCTGGGTCATAGCTTTGAAGAGCAGCAACGACGCCATTGGTCACGCCAGCAGGAATGACCAGCTTTTCGATGCCAGTGTTACCGAATGCGGTTGAGCCAATTTCAGTGACATTGTCTGGAATATCCAGTTCATTCAGGTTCACGCAATATGCAAATGCTCTATCCCCAATTTTAATAAGAGAGTCTGGAAGATTCAGGCTGGTCAATTTTTGACAGCCCGAAAAAGCATTAACGCCAATACTCTCGAGGGCTGAATTGTCTCTAAAGGTCACCGAGGAAAGGTTTCCGCAGCTCATAAATGCCTCGCCACCAATCTCGGTTACAGTGTCAGGAATAGAGACTTCCGTCACCTCAGACCCATAAAAAGCGGCGCCGCCAATTTTTGTTACCGTATATTGTTTACCTTCATATTCAATAGTGTCCGGAATGATCACACTCCCTTTGTAAGGGGCAATATCTGGGAACTTGCCACTTTCATCTACAATTGGTTGTTGAACACTAACCGTTCCTGGCTGTCCGTCAGTAGGCTGAGAGCTGATGAAAAAAAATAGGTTGTTCTCTCCTACCTTCACAAAAATGCGATACTCTTCTTCTTGCTCTTCAACGTTGGTTTGATTATCTGCTTCAACAGCAAACGCAGGGGTGGTCATTGTCAGCAAAAAACATGCTGTCAATACACTTGCGACAATGCGACGCAGTTTAGGCTTCATCACTGTCCACCTCCGTTATGTTGCGCTTCAAAGGCTGAGGCAAAGTCGGTCTGTTGGTCATCGGCGCAAGCCATGACAGTTGCAACATTTTTTTCTTCATGGGACATCATCGTCCTTCCTTTTTAAATTTTCCGCCGGGCGCAGCTGTCTCTGAAGAATGCGCAGATTGTGTGAGCATTCGTGCAAAAGCAGGCGCTGGCAGAATTTATTAGTTAAATTATAATGCACCCCCCCCTATAAAATGCAATGCAGTTTTTAAGTTGCCGTCCGCGAACTTTACAAATTCCACTCAGCGCATACTTTTCATTCGTCAAAAAACATCAGACGCATACGGCGCGGGCGACGAGAATTTTTCGCTGGCAAATTTCGGGCGCAAAAAAAACCGCCCATCAGCGGATGAGCGGTGAGAAATTTCTATGGGATTAGGCGCCGGTGCCTTCGAGGGCGTTGTAGACTTGGCTGGAGATGGTTTGGATGGTGCTGACCGCGGCACCACCGTCGCTAAAGCCGGAGGACATGATGCAGATGACGTAGTCGGTTTTGTCGCCGTAGACGATGGCGGCGTCGTGCTGCTCGGTGTCGGTTTCGCCGGTTTTGTTGGCGCTGACGGTGCCTTCAGGGAGACCGGCGGGGATTTTGCCGGTTTTTTCCTGGGCCTTGAGGAAGCTCAGCATGTCGGCGGAGGCGTTCTCGGAGACGCAGGTGCCCTTGTAGATTTTTTCGAGGAGCTTGCCGCAGTCGGCGGCGCTGGTGGTGTTGGATTCAACAGAGATGTAGCTCAGCGGCGTGTTGGACGGCTCGAGGCTGTGGTAGACGTTGGTGTTTGGATATTCGCCACTTGATTTCAGCCAATCCTCGATGGTCTGGCAGCCTTCGTTGAAGCTGTAGCTGTCGCTGTGCAGGCGCACGAGCTCGTTGAAGGCTTCGTTGTCAGAGACGGTGATCATATTGCTCAGGGTTTGGTTGAGATAGGCGGTGTCGCCGCCGGCGTTTTCGAGGAGCTGGTGGTAATTTTTGTAGCTGCTTTCGAGGACGAAGAGCTTGATCAGACTCGCGGCATAGAGGGGCTGGTCATTGATGGTGAAGCTGGTGTCGTTTTTGAGATCCTTGACGTAGACGCTCCAGGTGCCGTCGGTGCTGGCAAGTGTGGCGTTGACGTCGGTTTGCAGCTGGCTCATGGTTTTGGCAGCGGCGGCTTGAGCAGCTTTTTTGGCAGCGGCGTCGGCCTCTGCCTGAGCAGCCTGCTCTTGAGCGGCTTCCTTTTTTTCGCCATTAATGGGGCCGTTGTTGACCAGCACCACGCAGGCGATAGCCATGACGGCTATCAATAAATAGGTGAGCCGCAGGCGATTGAACCCTGCGCCCATTTTGCGTTGACGACGCTTCATTCGTACATTTCCCCTTTTGTTGTTATTGTAGTCAGCATATATAAGTTAGCTTAATCTTACTCTAAAATAAACCACAAATGGGTAAATGTTTCTATTTCTTAATATTTTCCCCGCCCGCCGTCATGAACGTCCAGAAGGTGTCGGCGGCATGCGAGAGCTGGCGATCCTTGGCGCGCACGAGGGCGACGCGGGTCAGCGTCTCCGGCGCGGCGATGGCGCGCTGCTCGAGGGTGGATGCGGGCAGCATGGCCACCACCGAGCGCGGCACGAGGGCGACACCGAGGCCTGCCTGCGCCCAGAGAAGGCAGGTGCGGGCGTCGTCGTTTTTGCAATAGGTGGTTGCCGTGAGGCCGCGGCGCTCGAGGGCTGCCGCCAGAAGATGCTCGTAGCGGCGGTAATAGATGAGGGGCAGCGTCGCCAGCTGCGCCATCTCCACGGCGCCCGGCGCGAGCCCCGCAAAAAATACCGGACGCGCCGCCAGCACCAGCGGTTCCTCGGCGAGAATGTGGACGTCGAGCCCTTCTTCGACAAAGGGCGTGCGCATCATCGAGAGCTCAATATCGCCGCGGCGCAGCTTTTCCATGAGATGGTAGGTATTGCCCTCGACGAGCGCAAAGCTCACCTGGGGATGGGCGGCGCGAAAGGCAGGCAGCCGCGCCTCAAGGAGAATCGTGCTACAGGAGGAAATCGTGCCCAGGCTGACCACGCCACGCGCGCCATCGGCTGCCGCCTGGACCTCGCGCACGGTCTGATCGGTGAGGGAGAGAATCGTGCAAGCGCGCCGATAGAGGAGCTGGCCCGCCTCGGTGAGCTGCACCTGCCTGCCGCCGCGCTGCATGAGCGAGACACCGAGGTCCTCCTCGAGGGCCTGCATCTGGGCGCTCAGCGAGGGCTGGGCGATGCCCAGCGCCTTGGCCGCAGCAGAAATGGTGCCGTGGTCGACGACGGCGAGAAAATACGTCATTTGCTTGCTATTCATCGCGCCCTCCTAGACCCCTGCAAAGTGAAAGACCACGCCGACCACTGCCGAGGCGGCAATGAGCACCGCCGGATGGGGCTTGAAGCGGCGGGCACAGAGCCAGACAAGGATGGCAAGAATGACGCCGCGGCCGCTGATCGCCTGCATCCAGTTGCCGCCAGCCAGGGCATCGACATTGACCAGCGCGAGCTCCACAATCGCCACACCGGCGGCGGCAATGAGCCCCACCGAGGCAGGACGCAGGCCGTAGAAGACGCCTGCCACGATTTTGTTCGTGCGGAAGGCGGCGAGCACCCGCGCCACAAGTAGGATGACGATGATCGACGGGGTGATCAGCCCCAGCGTGGCAATGATCGCCCCGGGGATGCCCGCCGTCGTAAAGCCGACGTAGGTCGCCATATTGACGCCCATCGGCCCCGGCGTCGATTCGCTGATGGCAATCATATTGGCGAGCTCGGCGTGGCTGAACCAGCCCGTCTTGTCGGCCATGTCTGTGAGGAAGGGCACCGTCGCCAGCCCGCCGCCGACGGCAAAAAGCCCCGTTTTGAAAAATTCCAGATAGAGTCTCAAGAGCAGCATCACGCCTCGCCCCCTTCCTTTTTAAGGAGCACTTGGATGGCCACACCCAGCGCTCCGCAGACGATGACAAAGAGAATCGGCGTCAGCGAAAACACCACCGAGCCCACAAGCACTGCCACGAATATTGCCAGCGTCGGCCCGTCGATGAC
This sequence comes from Peptococcaceae bacterium, assembly GCA_030524315.1. GTDB lineage: Bacteria > Bacillota > Peptococcia > Peptococcales > Peptococcaceae > UMGS1590. The sequence goes on along the minus strand of JAUNGU010000001.1, from coordinate 70,459 downwards.
GGCGCTGCGCGCCATCTTGACCACCGTGCGGAAAATCAGCACGCAGACGCAGACCTGAATCCCCGCAAAGGCGTTCTGCACCCACGCCAGGTGGGCAAAATTCTGGATGAAGGCGGCGATGATCGTGATGATCACCAACGACGGAAAAACCACGCCCAAGGTCGCCACAATGCCGCCAATGGTGCCGCGCCGCTTGTTGCCGATGAAGGTCGCCGTGTTGACGGCGATGATCCCCGGCGTGCACTGTCCCACCGCGTAATAATCCATGAGCTCCTCCTCCGTCGCCCAGCCGCGCTTTTCGACGATTTCCCGCTGCAAAATCGGCAGCATCGCGTAGCCGCCGCCAAAGGTCAACCCGCCGATGCGCGCAAAGAGCGCAAACATCTGCCACAATTCATTCATTCGCCTCACCTCTTATAGATTTATCCTATGACTTAATATTATTTTATAGCTTCACTTGATATTCTAATCCACGCGTCCCTCTTCTGTCAACGGCAAACGCCCGCTTCCTCCGTCGCGAGAAAGCGGGCGTTTGTTTAGAGGGCGCACCAATCAATGGGCGCGAGGCCGTCGGCGGCGAGGTAGGCGTTGGCAGCAGAAAAGGGCCGCGAGCCGAAGAAGCCGCGGTCGGCAGCCATTGGGCTGGGATGGGCGCTTTCGATGATGTGGTGGTGCTGGGTGTTGATGAGCTTTTTCTTGCTGCGGGCGTGGGCGCCCCAGAGAATGAAAACGAGGGGCGTCTGGCGGTCGTTGAGCTTGGAAATAATCGCGTCGGTAAAAATTTCCCAGCCGTGACCGGCGTGGCTCTGGGGCTTGCCCTGGCGCACAGTGAGGGTCGTGTTGAGCAGGAGCACGCCTTGCTTGGCCCAGCCGAGAAGGCAGCCGTGATTTGGTGGCGTGCAGCCAACGTCGGCGGAGAGCTCCTTGAAAATATTGCGCAGAGACGGCGGCGGCGTCACCCCCGGCCGCACCGAAAAGCTCAGGCCGTGGGCCTGTCCCGGCCCGTGGTAGGGATCCTGGCCGAGGATGACGACCTTGGTGTCGGCGTAGCTTGTGGCGTGCAGCGCATTGTAAATATCCTCCATCGGCGGAAAGACGTGGGCGTGCTGGTATTCGTCGATGAGAAATTGCCGCAGCTCCTGATAATAGGGCTTGGCAAATTCGTCGGCGAGGACGTCGCCCCAGTCGTTGTGCATAAAATGAACCATACTATCACCTCGCCTCTATTGTCGCATGAGAGGAAAATTTTGTCACGCAAAAACGCACCGCCATTGCTGACGGTGCGTGAGAGGATGTCTGTGAATTACATGAGCTTGCGGAAGAGAGCGGTGAGGTCTTCGATGCTGGCGTCCTTTGGATTGCCAGGGGCGCAGGCGTCGGCGTGGGCCGATTCTGCGAGGAATGGCAGATCCTCTTCCTTGAGGGCTTCGAGCTTGGATGGAATGCCGACGTCCTCAGAGAGCTTGCGCACAGCGTCGATGGCTGCCTGGCGATAGGTGGCCTGATCCATGTCATCCACGCCCTTAACGCCCATGGCGCGCGCGATTTCGCGATATTTTTCGCCGGTGCAATCGGCGTTGTATTCCATGACGATTGGCAGCATCATGGCGCAGGCGACACCGTGTGGCGTGTCATAGACAGCGCCGAGGGTGTGGGCCATGGAGTGGGCGATGCCCAAGCCAACGTTAGAGAAGCCCATCCCGGCAATGTATTCGCCAAGGGCCATGCCTTCGCGGCCTTCCTTGGTGTTTTCGACAGCACCGCGCAGAGATTTGGAAATGAGGCGAATGGCTTCGAGATGGAACATGTCGGTCATTTCCCAAGCGGCCTTGGTGGTGTAGCCTTCGATGGCGTGGGTCAGGGCGTCCATACCGGTGGAAGCGGTCAGGCCCTTTGGCATCGAGGACATCATATCTGGGTCGATGACGGCGATGATTGGCATATCGTGTGGGTCGACGCAGACAAATTTGCGCTTGCGTTCAACGTCGGTGATGACGTAGTTGATGGTAACTTCGGCAGCGGTACCGGCAGTCGTTGGCACAGCGATGGTTGGCACGCATGGATTCTTGGTGGCGGCGGTGCCTTCGAGGCTGCGCACGTCAGCAAATTCCGGATTGGCAATGATGATGCCGATGGCCTTGGAGGTGTCCATCGAGGAGCCGCCGCCGATGGCGATGATGTAGTCGGCGCCCGCCTTCTTGAAGGCGTCGACGCCTTCCTTGACGTTGTCGATGGTTGGGTTTGGCTTGATGTTGGAATAGACTTCGTAATCCAAGCCAGCCTCATCCAAAAGCGCCGTGACCTTGGAGGTGACGTTGAATTTGATCAGGTCTGGGTCGGAGCAAACGAGGGCTTTTTTGAAGCCGTAGGCTTTGACTTCTGGGACAATTTCTTGGATGGCACCTTCGCCGTGGAAGGATGTGCCGTTGAGGTTGATTCTGTTGACCATAATATGAGGACTCCTTTATGAAAAAATTTTGCTTTCCTTTGATGGTTCTAGTATAGTCCTCGTCCACCCATAAAAAAAAGTAACAGAATCTATTATCTGTCACTTTTTTGGTCGTTTTATGACATTTCTTACAAGAGGCCCAGGCTTGCAAAAAGGGCCGAAAGCTTTGGCGGCATGACTGCCACCATTCGCGCTGCCAGCTCATCGCCCGGACAGGGATGCACGTCGAAAATCCATTCCAGGGTCATATTCACCGAACCGTGGCAATAGAAGCGCAGCGGAAAGAGCAGGTCCTCGTCGAGCTCCTGACCGGTTTTGTGGCGGATGAAGTTGGTGTAGAACTCCAAAATCAGCTCGTAATCGTATTCCTTGAGGGCGTTTTGCCCGTCGACGCGAAAGGCGATGGCAAAAAACACGCGCTCCTTGTCGATGTACTCAAATTTTTTCTCGAGGCACTCGCGCACCGTCCGCCCCTCGCCCATTTGGTCGAAAGACGCGAGCAGGAGCTTGTCAAAATACCAGTTGACGAGGGCGTACTTGTCGGCAAAATTGCGGTAAAAGGTCTGACGCGTCACACCACAGGCGCGCACAATCTGCGTCACCGTCACGCTCTCAAAGCCATCGGCGAGGATGCACGCCTTGGCCGCCTGAGCCAGGCGATAGCGCATCTTGTCGCTGCCGGTGGCGCGGTAGGCATAGTCGTCCTCCGACGGGTGTAGGGTCTCGTTATTTTCCATTGCTTCTCCTCCTCGGGCGCTTTTGTCCAGTGTAACACGCAGCCCCTGCCCCTCACAAGGAAAAAGCGCCGCTCCCAGGCGGGAGACGGCGCTGCCATCTTACTGCCAATCGTCTTCGACCTCGGCACACTTTTCGCGCAAGGTCTTTTCGAGGGCTGCAAAGGCCGGAATGAAGCGCTCGCCAATGTGGCGCACAAGCTCACCAGCCTTCTCTTCATCATAAATATGGGCCGACACATTGCGCGCCTTTAGCATGGCAAGCCACACGGCGGCATCGTCCACAAAGCCCAGCTTGTAGCCGAGCTGGAGGATTTCCCGAGGCGAGCCGGTCTCTGCCCCTTGGGCACCGTGGGCGCGCAGCACCGCTTGCAGCGCCTTCCACGCCATCTCAAAGGTGAGATTGAACTGGCCGATGACGCCCATGCGATAGATCTCGTTGCCTTCAGCGAGGGCAAAATCTGCCCCCTCGAGGACGCGCAAGCAATTGGAGAAATTATCGAGTTTTTTCATAGAGCATGACCCCGTCTCTGTCGATTTCTTTTTTTAGGTCGTCTGAAAGCATGTCGTCCAGCGCCACCACATCGAAGGTCAATAGGGTGTGCGCCGCATCCTTGAGGTCCCAGTAAAAGCCGTCCGTGTCGCCACCTGAGACGGCGAGGTCCACATCGCTTCGTTCTGTATGCGTGCCCTTCGCCCGGGAGCCGAAAAGAATGACCTGCTCAAGCGCGCGCGCCCGTGCAAAGGCGCAGATCTCACGCAAGACTTCATCTGGAAGATATGGATGCATTGGCGGTCGCCCCCCTTCGTTGAAAATATATTTTCATCATAACAGGAAATCTCAGAGCGAGCAAGCGCCGCTCACACCCGCTGGCGAAAGAGGCCGTGGTGGTTGCAGTACCAGTAGAGCCAGCCGTGGCCGCGGCAGAAGAATCGCGCCTCGGCGCTGCCTTCGGGATAGAGCTTGACGAGCTCAAAGCGGCTGCCGGTGGCGTAGGCAATGAAGGAAATATGATGGCTTTTGCTCATGGGGTGATCCAGCGAGACGTAGTATTCGTACTCGATTTCGCTGATCTCGGCGGCGTGGGCGCTGTCGGTCTCCTCTGCCTCGAGCATCGGCAGCGTCACGCCGCAGCAGGAGACCATCGCCTGGCCTGCGGCCTGGATGACGTTGCCGCAAATCGGGCAGACGTAGAGCCCGGCGCGCATCATATTGGCGCCGCGATTGGCGTTGATAATCTGCTCGCCGGCAAAAAGCTCGGCCACCGAGACGCCCAGGGCTTTTGCCAAGGGCTCGATTAAGGTGACGCTCGGCAATCCGCGGTCCGTCTCCCATTTGGAGATGGTTTTGGCGCTGACAAAAAGGGCGTCAGCGAGCTGGGCCTGGGTCAGTCCACGGCCCTCGCGCAGGGTGCGAATGGTGGTGCCGGTGATGTATTGGTTCATAGGAAAGACTCCTTTTCTGTTCATTGGATTGTCGCGGGCCCTTGCGACATTCTCAGTGTATCCGAAATCTCGCGCCCGGGCAATCCACGCAGCGTAGAGTTCGCACAAGTCGGCCAACAAAAAAGCCCCGCCGGCTTGGCAGGGCGTGTGCGATTAGGGACGTTTTCTCGTGGTCGTTGAGCGGCTACGGCTGCGGCTTTTGCGAGCGGCAGCGTTGGCGCTGGTCGCACGGCTCGTGCGATTTTCCGGCATGTAGACAATCGGCTCCCGCTGCACATTGGCGGGATCGTTGCGGTGTTGCAAATTGGACTGGACGCGCTGTTGGGTGCGAGCCTGACGCACGCGCTTGGAACGGGCCAGCGTGCTGGCGCGCACCTCCTTGCGCCCGTCGATATAGAGCAGGCTGAAAAACATTGCCGGCACCGCATAAAAGACAAAGAGCACCAAGGCTGCCAAAAACGCAAATAGGCTAAATTCCACATCGAAGGCGATGTAAAAATTGCGGATGCTCAAGAGCATCGCCACCACCCAGGCCACCACCGGCAAAATCAGCCCCGGCCGCGGGCTCGTCCGCGCCGCCAGCTGCATTTCCAGCCGTCTGCCAAAATACAATACAGCAGCATAGATGACAAAAATCACAAAGGTTTTTAACGTAAACAATCTGCTGCCTCCTAAACTCGTCATTATTATCTATTGTATCATTTTAACGAAAAGCCCTGTCGATTGCAAGCGCCAAGGGGACAGCAGAAATGGCGGCCATCCGACAGCAGCCATTATTTTTTATAAAGGGGATGGCGATATTGACCGTGTTTTTCGGTGCGCTTGCCATATTGGATGGCAAATTTCGGACAGTGATGCAAGCAAGAAAGGCACATCACGCAAGCATCCTTCGTCCAAGCGGGCCGACCTGCGCGCATCTCAAGGGCTCCGGCGGGGCAACCTTTGGCACAAAGACCACAGCCGATGCAATCGTCCTTCACAGAAAAATGCTTGGTCTGTCGTATTCGGTCATATTCCAGCCGATAAAAGGCACGCGCTGCCAATAGCGGAACCTGTCTCGTCATATAATTGCCCGCATCCTCATTTTTGAGATGGGTGATGACGGCATCAATCTGCGGCTCTGCCTCGTCATTAAGCCGCGCAACCTGCACGGGATCGCTCAGGTCAAACATTGGCGTCCAGGTATCCGGGAACTTGATGCTGTAGCTCGCCGTCAGCTGCCAGCCTCTTTTTTGCAGGATCTCTGCAGCAAATCGCCCCGTCTGCCCCGGTGAGGTGCCATAGGTCGCCACAAAATACACATACGGCCGCTTTTCTTCGCGCGCCATTGTCAGCTGCTGCAAAAAATCTGCCACAATGCTCGGCAGC
>JAUNGU010000001.1:0-64452 GCA_030524315.1 Peptococcaceae bacterium | reverse complement strand
GCCCCCAAGCATAGGTCGGAGAAACGATCCCCAGCCGCTCGCCCTCTGCCAGCTGCGGAAATGGTGCGCCATCTGCAAGCACCGCCACCATCGACTGTGCCTGATCGCCCAAGGCTGCCGCAATGCGTTCTGCTGTGTAGCGACTATTGCCCGTCGCCGAAAAATAATAAATCATTTGTGACCTCCAGCAGAATTTTCCGTTCGTCTTTTTTTAGACACTTGTCAAATTTCAATGTCTATGATAGAGTGATTCTAAAATAACAGCAAGAGTCAATAAATATATCCTGTCAAAATTTGGACAGATTCACCAATCTGCAAAAGGAGCATCCCATGAAACGCGATTTATCCAAGCCTCTCAGCCGCGGCGCCGCCCGCACCACCAGCGATTTTACGCGAGCTTTTTTCGACCTTCTCGCGCAAGCGTCCTTCGAATCGATCACCGTCAACAGCCTGTGTGAACGCGCCTCCTATCCACGCGCGACCTTCTATAATTATTTCGACGACAAATACGACCTCCTCAACTACTGTTGGCTCTGGCTGTCACAGCAAATCCATCTGGAGGAGCATGCATCGCTGGCGCATGACGAAGCCCTCTATATTTACTTTGACCGCATCTATGATTTTACGACAGAAAACAGCGACCTCATCCAGCGCATTTTGGCCCACAATCCTGAAACGGGACAGATGTTTTTGAGCTTCCGTACCTTTATGGATGCGCAGATGCGACGCATTTTTAGCCACTGTACCGTCTCCGACCAGTGGTCCATTCCGCAAGAAATCATCGCCAATCATTACAGCAACACCCTCCTGCTCGTGTGGCAGTGGTGTTATCTTAAGGATGTGACTGTCACTAGGGCGCAGGCCCACCATTATTTGCACGTGCTCCTAGACGGGATACAAGCTGCCCAATAAAAAAGCTGCACGAGATTGATTACAAATCTCGTGCAGCTTTTTTCTATTCTTAGTCTTTCGTCACTTGCACGCCGGTGGTCAGGTCATTTGAGGAAATGGCTTCGACCTCACAGCCAAAGCTTTCGGCCAAAACGCGCAGTGGAATCATTGTGCGGCCATCGCTATTGACATATGGCGCCACGTCCATCGTCTTGCTCGCGCCATCGATGGTGTATGTCGTCGAGCCTACGGTCATGACGACGGTGATGGTCTTGTCGTTGGCCTTGTAGGTGCTGGTGATGGTGCGGTCGGTGCCGTTCCACTTGACATCTGCACCGAGGGTTTCGCCCAGGAGGCGCAGTGGCACGAAGGTGCGGTTGCTTGAGACAACCGGGCTGGTATCTGCCGTGTAGCTGATGCCGTTGACGGTGTAGTATGGGCTGTTGATGTTCAGATAAATATCAACCGGATTGGCTGTTTCGGTGAATTCATATTCGCTGATACCCGTTTCATAGTAACTACCGCTGCCATCCTTGAAGGTCAGATAAATATTTGCCGTACCAGCAGTGTCACCGCTGATGAGGATTTTGCCCTCGCCACTGGTGGTGAGCTTGCTGAGATCGGTGACGGTACCGGAATACTTGGCGCTGGTGTTGCCATCCGCCGATTTGATGACCACCTGGGCCATGGTTGGTTCCCATTTCAGGCGCAGACGGTTGCCGGAGGCGTCCGTCAGGCCAAAGGTGACGGTGCGCGCCTTACCAATGCCGCCGGTCTTTGGCGAGAGGATCAGGCCCTTGTCGGCAGCCTGAACGGTCAGCTCGACGGTCTTCGAAAATTTTTTACCAATCATCGCAGTGACCCAGATCTTATTCCCTGCGAAGCCCTGGTCGGAGCTGACGGTGAAACGGCCGTTGCTGTCAAAGGAATCTGCGACGACGGCAGCACCGCTATAGCTGAAGACGACAGGACCGGTGTAATCCTTGGCGTTGCCATTCTTATCCACAAGCTGGATGGTTGGTGTGACCGACTCGCCGGGAGAGACTTTACTGGATGGGTAGGAGAAGCGCATTTCGGTGGCGTTGGCAATCTGCTCCTGATCGCTCTGGCTTGGGCCGTCGCCACCACTACCCGAGGTCACATCGACACGCACCGACTTGAGGGTCGAGGTGCCCTGGCCAGGGACGAAGTCGATGAGATAGTAGGCCGTTTCCTTGCTCTCAGAGAGGCTCACGGTGACAGCACCGTTGTTGGCGTCCGGCAGATCCACCTCGTAGCTGTCGAGGACCTTGTTGTTCGCATCATAGCGGGTGACCTTGACCCGGTCGTCCTTATGAGGCACGTAGTTTTTGTCGAAGGTCAAGGACACGCTGGCATTGTCGCTGGCGGCCACCGAGGATTTGTCGGCAACCATGCTCGTTGGCAGCTTGGCGTCGGTGTCTGGATCCGGCTCGGGATCGGTGCTACCAGCGCCAACGGTCAATTCTGTTTTGTTGAAAACCTTGTTATTTTCAAAGTAAAAGGTGATTTTGTCACCTTCCTTGACAGGGACCTTGTCCTTATCACTGGTGTACAGCCAAAAATCCAAGCGTTTGGACTGATTCCCGCTGGTGGCATACTCTGCATCCAAGGAACCAGCGTTGATTCTTGTGCCATTTTTCCAAATTTCGTATTCGTCGCCGGCGCTCGCATTGGTATAGGTGACATCCAACGTCGTGTCGCCAGCCTTGAGAGGCTCAATGCTTTTGACAACAGCCGCGTCGCTCGCCTGTGGCAATGCCACCAGCGCGCCACAAAAGGCGGCTGCGCCCAAAGCGCCAACTAATGCTTTTCGAAAATTCATCATATCACGTCCTTTTTGAGTGTCATTCAATCAGGTTCCATAAAACTTATCATAATATGAAGCTCGCGAAATTACAAGGGACAAGCCAGAAACAAAACCGCCCCTAACCGCCGCCCCTGCACGTTTTTCAAGGATGACGGCTGGCAGTTGCCCATATCCGCCCTTGTTCTGCCCGATTCCGTTACAAAAGGGTGACAATTTTTTTTGGCCACCCCGAAAACTGCACACCGTCGTCCTCGGTCTCATTCTTTTTATCTGCCAGCCCATTCCGTTCCTGAGCACCGGCGATAGCATCGGCGTCATCATTTTGAACATCATTCTCCTGGCGATTCCTTACTACTATCTGCACAACGCCTACAAAAATTTCAAGGCCTGAGATTTCTCAGCGCACAAATGCCCTGGTGCACCCTTGCGGTGTCCCAGGGCATTTTTTTGCAAAAGAAAACCACCTGCTGCTTTGCAACAGGTGGTAAAACGTCCTTAGAAAATGAGCATGGTGCCCAGCGCGGCGCGGGCAAATTCGACCATTGGGCTAAAGAAGAGACCCATGGCGATGGAGACGATCATGCACACGGCCAGGGAAATCTTGCAGCCGATTGGGCTCTTGATGGCCGTGAGGTCGGCATCCTCTGCCACCGGCGCGAAGTAGCATTCACGCACGAGTCGCAGATAGTAGTAAACCGAGACCATGCTAAAGAGCAGTGCAATGATCGAGAACACCAAATAGCCCGCCTGAATCGTCGAGGTGAAGATCAGGAACTTGCCGATGAAGCCGCCGGTTGGTGGCAGCCCGCCGAGGGAAATCATGAAGATGAACAGCGCCGCTGCCACAAGTGGCGAGCGCTTGCTCATGCCCGCATATTTCTTCATATCGGTGGTGCCGGTGGAAATTTCCACATCCGTGGCAGCGATGAAGGCGCCAAGGTTGGCAAAGGCGTAGGCGGTCACGTAGAAGCAGATGCCGATGATGCCGATGCCGTTGGCGGCGCAGACCGCCAGGAGCAGATAGCCGACCTGGGCAATGGATGAGTACGCCAGCATACGCTTGACGTCGCGCTGGGGAATGGCCACGAGGTTCCCGAAGATGATCGAGAGCATGGCCAGCGCCAGCACCACTGGCAGCCAGGTTTGGGCGTAGTTGATGAAGTAGTTAAAGAGCAGACGGCTGAAGGTTGCCAGCGCGGCGACCTTCGCCCCGACGGCGAGGAAGCCGGCGACAGGCGTTGGCGCGCCCTGGTAAATGTCCGGCGCCCACATGTGGAACGGCACGGCGCTAAATTTGTAGGCAAAGCCTGCCACCAAAAGCACCAAGCCGAGCACCATCAGCGGCGTCGAGGCGAGCATGTCGATATTTTCAACCATGCGCGCAAAAACCGTCGTGCCCATGCAGCCATAAATGAGGCTGATGCCATAGAGCATGATCGCCGAGCTCAGCGCCGAGAGCACCAGGTATTTGATGCTGGCTTCGGTGGCCAGCGCGTTGTGACGCGCAATGCCGATGAGCACGATGAAGCTCATGGTCATGAGCTCAAGCCCCACAAAGAGGGTGATGAGATCCCCTGCCGAGGCAAAGACCATCATGCCCAGGGCCGCAAAGCAGAGCAGAATGAAATATTCTGCATCGCGCAGGCCTTTTTTGCGGACGTATTCGGTGCTTGCCAATGAGACGAGAATCGCACAAATGAGAATCAGCTCTTTGAAAAAGAGGCTGTAGGTATCGGTGTAATACATGCCGTTAAAGACAATCGCAATCGTCGGTGGCGCAATCACGCCAACCACTGCCGTAAAGGCAAAACCGATGATAGCAATCATCCCGTATGGCACGTTTGCATCCTTTTTGGCAATGAGCTTAATGAGGAGAAGGATCAAGCCGAGTGCAAACACCAACAGTTCCATGGTAATCGCTTGAAAGGTCAGCATTAGAAGATCCCTCCAATCACATTAGACTCGATGGCGCTGGCCAGTGGCGCAACGCCGGATTCAATCATCGCACCAATGCCGTGTGGGTAGCAACCAAAGATGAAGAGGGCAATGACCAAGACACATGGGCCTACGAGGTAGATCCCATGAATGTCGTGGAGCTTGTCCCATTTTGGATTGCGTGGCCCCATGAAGGCGATACGCACTGCACGCAGGCAGTAGGTGGCGGTGATGACAATCCCAGAGATGGCCACAACGGCCATAAATTGGTAGCTGATGAAGCCGAGGATCAGCTTGTCGCTAGTGAAGGTCCCCATAAAGATGAGGAATTCAGCAACAAAGTTGAACATCCCAGGCAGCCCCAGGCAGGCGAGCGCCGCCAGGGAAAAGAGCACAGCCGCTCTTGGCATTTGCTTGGCCAAGCCGCCAAAGGCGGTGATGTCGCGGGTGCCAGCCTCGTGGTAGATGTAGCCGATGACGCTAAAGAAGAGCCCCATCATGAGACCGTGGGCCACCATCTGGCTGACCGCACCGGACAGGCTCATGAGGTTCAGCGTCGAGACACCCAGGAGAATGTAGCCCATGTGGCTCACGCAGGCGTAACCAACGAAAAGCTTCATGTCCTTTTGCACCATGGCGATGAAGGCCCCGTAGATGATGTTGACCATACAGAGCAGGCCAATCACTGGCGCCCAGTATTGGGCCCCTTCAGGGAAGAAACTCACGGCGCAACGGATGAGACCGTAGGCACCGAGCTTGACGATGACGCCGGCATGGAGCATGGAGACGGCCGTTGGCGCTGCTGCATAACCGAGTGGCGACCAGGTGTGGAATGGGAACATTTTGACCAAGAAGCCAAAGCCCAGCGCCAGGAAGGCGTAGCAGTAGGTCTGGAAGGCGGTGGTGTATGGCACCTGTGCCAGCTCATCCATGTTGAGGGAGAGATGACCGAGGACCGTGCCACCGTAGAGGTACATGGAAATAATTCCCACGAGCACAAACACCGAGCCGATCAACAGATACAGCACCAGCTTCATCGCTGCATAGTCCTTGCGGACCGATCCCCAGACACCAACGAGGGTGTACATTGGCACCAGCGCCAGCTCGAAGAAAATATAGAAGAACAAAAGATTCTGTGATGCGAATACGCCGTACACCCCGCAGACGAGGATCATCAGGAAGATGAAAAATTCCTTGGTGCGCGTATTCATATCAAAGGAGATACAGGAGCCTGCAAAAATGATCAGACTCGTCAAAAGCATCAGTGGTGCGCTGATCCCATCCACTGCCATGATATAGTTGATTCCTAAGAAATCGGAGCAGGTCACGTTTTCGACAAATTGCATCCCGCCTGCATCCACATCATATTGGGCAAACATGAAGAGGGTGAGCAAAAGGTTCAACCCCATGAAGCCGATGGCTGTTTTTTTCATCGCGTCCACGTTCGCAGATGGAATGAAGAAAATCACAACCGCGCAGATAATCGGCATCAGTGTAATCAGCGACAGAATTGGAAATCCTAGACTATTCATTGACTACATCCCTCCCAACATTGGCACGGCTTTCCACAGCACCACAACGATGACTGCGAAAAACATGACGAGCGCATAGGTCTGCATATTACCGGTTTCGGTTTTGCGCAGCTTGGCGCCACACCATTTGGTGACGGTGGCCACACAATCGAGGAAGCCGTCAATAATGTAGGTATCGACCCACTTGCACACATAGGAGAAGCCCATGACGACCACATCAAAGATCCACTGATAGATCTGGTCGATGTAGAAGCGGTTGGCGAGGATGCCGTAGATTGGGCCGCTGGCCTTGGCGATGCCTGCCGGATCGATGCTCTTTTTCTGGTACATCAGGTAAGCCAGGAAAATCCCTGCAAGCGCCAGGAAGGTGGACAAGAAGATGACCACGTAGTTGGCTTCCGGATGATGCACTTCGCCATAGAAAATGTAGGAGGCGTAGCCGTTGTGCATGAATGGTGCACCGACAAAGCCTGCAAAAATTGCAAACACAGAGAGAATGATGAGCGGCACGGTCATGACCTTTGGCGATTCATGAAGGTGGCGACTCTTGTCTGTGTGGTTTTCGCCGAAGAAGGTGCGGAAAATCAGGCGGAACATGTAGAACGCCGTCATAAAGGCAACGAGTTCAGCGATGAAGAAGTAGCCGTAGTGGCCGCTGGTGAAGGCCGTGGTGATGATCTCATCCTTGGACCAGAAGCCCGCAAATGGGAAAATCCCCGCCAGCGCCAGAGAACCGATGATGAAGGTCACCGTCGTGATTGGCATGACCTTGCGCAGGCCGCCCATTTGCGCCATGTCGTTGGAGCCGACGCAGTGGATGACCGAACCGGCGCCCAAGAAGAGCAGCGCCTTGAAGAAGGCGTGGGTGCCCAAGTGGAAGGTCGCAGCGGTGATGGTGCCAAGGCCGATGGCCATGACCATGTAGCCGAGCTGGCTCATTGTCGAGAAGGCGAGCACGCGCTTGATGTCGTTGTTGACCAACGCCATCGAGGCGGCAAAAATCGCCGTGAAGGCACCGACAATGGCAATCGCATTCATGACAATGTCGCTGCTTGAGAAGAGGGCAAACTGACGCGCCAGGAGATAGACACCGGCGGCGACCATGGTTGCCGCATGAATCAGTGCGCTGACTGGTGTAGGCCCTTCCATGGCGTCTGGCAGCCAGACGTGCAGCGGAAATTGTGCCGATTTGCCGATAGGCCCAACGAAAACGAGGAGCCCCATCAGCGCCACAAGAAAGGCGTTGTCATACTTCGGAATGAGATCTGCCAGCTCGACAAAATTGAAGGTGCCGAAAACTGCAAAGATCAGGAAGAAACCGAGCATGAAGCCAAAATCGGCGAGACGGTTGAAGAGAAAGGCTTTCTGGCTGGCGCGCGCCGCGCTGTCGGTATCGTAATAATAGCCGATCAGGAGGTAAGAGCACAGACCAACCAATTCCCAACCAAAGAAAATAAAGAAGTAGTTGTTTGCCACGACCAAAAGCAGCATGGAAGCCACAAACAAGCTCAGATACGTGAAGAAACGTGGCGTTCCCGGGTCCCCGTGCATGTAGCCGATGGAATAGATTGCGACGAGGGTCGCAACAACCATGACCACAAAGAGCATCACTGCAGTGAGTGGGTCCAGGAGCACACCGCATTCGATAGAGAAATCGCCAATCTTCAGCCATTCAAAGCCGTACTGGATTGGGTCATTCATGGTTGCCGCGCCACCGAGCATTTCCATGCCGATACCTGTGGCAATCACCAAGTTGATGACAAAGGCCCCAATTACAATGCCGATGGTTAAGTTTTTACTGCGGCTGGTAAACAGGCCTGTAATAACAAAAGCGATAAGCGGTAAAAGTGGCATGAGCCAAGCATATGATGTCATTGTTTCTATTCCCCCCTTACCACTTGAGCCAATCGATGTGCGTCACATCGCTGTTTCCGCTCTCGCGGAAATGCTTGATGATGAGCGCCAAACCGACGGCGACCTCGGTCGCAGCAACAACGAGGACAATCAGCATAAACGCATAGCCGTCAACACCACTGATACCGACGAAGCGGTTGAAGGCCAGAAGGTTGATATTGACTGCATTGAGCATCAGTTCAACCCCCATGAGCACAGCGATGACGTTGCGTTTTGCCAGGGCATTAAAGAGACCGATGGCAAACAAGAGCGCTGCCAACAAGAGATAATGTGTCAGTCCGATCATTGGCCATCATCCTCCTTCCCGATGACAATGGCACCGAGCATCCCCACCAGGAGAAGCACAGCGACCAATTCGACAGGCAACACGTAGGTGCCAAACATGGCAATCCCCACCTGCTGCATCAGGTCTTCGGCGATCGGCTGAGGCTCAAGCATGTTGAGACCACGGATGATCACCGACATGGCAAAGGCCAGACCAACGGCGACGACGCCAGCGCCGACGACGTTTTTGGAAAAAGGATTGGTCGTTTCCAAATCGCCCTTTGGGTGACGGGTCAGCATGATGGCAAAGACGATGAGAATCGTGATTGCGCCGACGTAGACCATGATTTGCACGACTGCAAAGAAGGAAAGCTGCATGGTTGCAAAAATCCCGGCAACCCCCAAAAAGCAGATGACCATGCTGATGGCGCTGTAGAGAATGTTCTTATTGACGACCATCATCAGCGCGCCAAAAATCACGACAAAGGCCATGAGATAAAATAGCACTGGAGAAATCATTCATCTGCCCCCTTTCCTTCCTTGTCCGCAGCGGTTTCCGGCGCCTTGGCAGCAGGTGCCGCTGCCTCAGCAGGCGCAGCTGGTTTTGCTGGTGCTGTTGCTGGCTTTGCACCCTCAGCAGGTGCGGCAGGCTTTGGCTTTGGTGCCGGTCTTGGCGGCTTCACCGGTTCAGGCATGCCGATTGGATTGCCTTCGGGACGCTTCTTGTTCCAATAATCCGCTTGGATTTTGTTGAACGCCTCGTTGAGCTTTTGGGGCTCGCCGGTGGCAAAGTCAAAATTCGTGTTTTCGCGATGGTAGCAGGCGATTTCAAAGTTGTTGGCATTGGTCAGCGCCTTTGGTGGGCACGCCTCTACACACATTCCGCAGAACAGGCAATATTGCACCTCCATGACGTAGGAGGTGACCACCTTCTTGCCTTCGTCGTTTTTTTCGGTGGTCATTTTGATGACATGGTTGGGACAGGCGCGTTCGCACAGCCCGCAACCGATGCATTTGCTCAGGTCATAATCGAAAAATCCCTGGCTGGCAGGAGGAAGGTCAGGCCGTTGTTCCGGCCACTGTTCTGTAAATTCCCTTCTGAACCAGTGCTTTCCGGTCACACTCAGGCCCTTGATTAATCCACTTCCGAACATAAATCCACCCCCTATGCCAGAAATTGAACAGCCTTGATTACCACACCGGTAACCACCATATTAGCGATTGCCAACGGAATCAACACTTTCCAATTAAACTTCATCATGTGGTCCACACGAATACGAGGGAAGGTCCAACGCACCCACATATTCAGGAGCACAAATACATACGATTTAATGAACAGCCACAGCCAACCTGGCAGAATTGGTCCGTCCCAGCCGCCGAGGAAGAGTACCGCAGCCAGCCAGCACATGGCAAAGAGGGCCACATACTCGCCGAGGTACATGAAGGCAAAGCGCATGCCGCTGTACTCGGTTTGGTAACCGGCGGTCAGCTCCTGCTCGCCTTCCGGCAGGTCGAATGGGTTACGGTTGATTTCGGCAGTGGCAGCAATCGAAAAGACGATGAACGCCAGCGGTTGACGCCAGATAAACCAGCCGTGATCCACCTGGTTGTAGACGATGTCGTTGAGGTTGAGGCTGCCGGTCATCATGACGATGCCGATGATCGAGAAGATCAGCGGGATTTCGTAGCTGATCATCTGTGCCGCTGCACGCATACCACCCATGAGGTTGTACTTGTTGTTGGCAGCCCAGCCACTCATCAGGAGAATCAAGGTCGTCAGGGCGCTGACCGCAAAGTAGTAGAGCAAGCCCACCGGCGAATCGTAAACGGTCATCCCTTCACCCAGCGGCATGATGCCAAAGATCATCATCGTTGGAATAAAGACGACGATTGGCACCAGGCAGTAGATCCAGTAATCGGCTGCCCCTGGCACGAAGGTGTTCTTGCTGACGAGCTTCAGAATGTCCATAAAGAGCTGGAAAATCCCGAAAGGCCCGCAGCGGTTTGGCCCCAAGCGTTCCTGGATGAAACCGGAAATCTTACGTTCCAAATAAACGAGAATGATAACGTTGATCAAAAGGAATATGAGAATCCCCACGGCGCAGCAGATGCGCATGATCCAGATCCCCAGGGTTTCTGACCCGCCAAGGCTCATGACCAAATTGACAATCCAGTGGCCAATGTTAATAAATAAATTATCCACCAATCTCCCCCCTATCGATCCACTTCGCCGAGAACGATATCAACTGAGGCCAGGGCGGCGACAAAATCCTGCATGAACATGTCGCTTTCGGCCACCAGGTCTGGCAGGGCAAAGACGCTCATCATGCTCGGTGCATGGATGCGCACGCGATAAGGCTTCATGCCTCCATCGCTGACCACGTAGTAGCCGAGCCAGCCCATGCCGCCTTCGATTTGGGCGTAGGCGCTGCCGGCCGGCACCTTGATCATCTTTGGTACCTTGCCCATGGTTGGGCCTTCCTTTGGCATCTGCTCCAGGGCCTGACGAATGATCTTAGCCGATTCGGCCATCTCCTCATGACGCACCAGGTAGCGGTCGAGGCTGTCGCCCTGCTTGCCCACCGGCACCTCAAAATCGAAGCGATCATAGACGCTGTATGGCTTGTCCTTGCGCAAATCGAGCTTGACACCGGCAGCGCGCAAATTGGCGCCGTAGATGCCGTAGTTTTTGCACATTTCTGCGTCGATGATGCCAACGTCCTTGGCGCGGGCAATGAAGATCTCGTTGCCGTTGACGACGTTTTCAAAATCGCGCATGGCTTCCGGGAATTCGTCGAGCCACTTGATGATCTTGGCTTCGAGCCCTTCCGGCAGTGGCGTTGGGGCGCCACCGATGCGCAGTGCATTGTTGTTCATGCGGCTGCCCGAGTAGGCCTCGAGAATGTCAAAAATCTTTTCACGCTCGCGGAACATATACATCCACGCCGTGTAGCCGTTGAAGTCCAGCGCCATCGACGCCAGATACACGAGATGGTGACAGATACGCTGCAGCTCGCCCAAAATGACGCGCACGTATTCGCCACGCTCCGGCACCTCGACACCCAAGAGCTCTTCGACGGCCATGCAATAGCCCCATTCGTTGAGAATCGGCGAGAGATAGTCCAAACGGTCCGTGTAAGGAATGACCTGGGACCAGGTCTTGTCCTCGCAAAGCTTTTCAATGCCGCGGTGCAAATAGCCGCAGACATTTTCACAGGCCACCACCTTTTCGCCGTTCATCGTCAGACGCGCGCGAAAAACCCCGTGGGTCGATGGATGCTGTGGGCCCATGTTGACCACATAAGGCTGGGAGGGATCGTTGTTGCCCTCCAAATGCGCGAGCGCCTCCTGTTGGGCTTGCAGCTCTTCCAGGGTTTGGGCTTCGGGCGTCTCATAGCGCCCTTGCTTATCATAAATACTCATCGGCTTCCTCCCCTCCTTAATGTCTGATGTGATTCTCGTAATCCTTGCGCAGCGGATGTCCCACAAAATCGTCCGGCAAGAAGATGCGTCTGAGGTCTGGATGGCCCTTGTAGTTCACCCCAAAGAGGTCGTACATTTCTCGCTCGAGAATGTAGGACGCCTTGAACACATCATTTAATGAAGGCAACCACAGATCCTCCTTTGGAAAATGGACCTCCACACGGATCATGTCCATGTCCTCCAGATTCATCAGATTGTAAACGCCGACCATATCCTCTGGATATTCCACCACCGACAGATCCAAGAGCGCATCATAGCGGCACTTGTTGGCCAGCTCCATAATCGCCGGCACGAGATCCTCGCGGGCCACCGCAAAGGCACTGACGTGGGCATCCTCGACGGCAGACAGGGACGGAATCGCATTCAAAATTTGTTCCTTTAGCACCCCACTCACCTCTCTCTTTCTACAACAGATTGATCGACGACGCGATCCTTGAGCTTGAGGCAAGCGTCAAACAGCGCTTCCGGACGTGGTGGGCAGCCTGGCAAATAGACATCCACCGGCAGGAAGGTGTCGCCACCGTTGACCACCGAATAGCTGCCGGCGAATGGGCCGCCGCTGACAGCACAGTTGCCCATGGCGATGACGTATTTTGGTTCGGGCATTTCCTCATAAATACGCTTCAGAAGGGGCGCCATCTTTTTGGTGATGGTACCCGCAATAATCAAGAGATCCGCATGACGTGGCGATGGACGGAACACCTCATAGCCAAAACGCGCCAAGTCAAAGCGCGCCCCGCCCGAGGCCATCATCTCAATGGCGCAGCAGGCCAGCCCGCAGGTCAGCGGCCAGAAGGAACGGCCACGGCCCTGGTTGAGCACCTTGTCCACCGTCGTCAAAATCACACTGCGATTAAGCTCCGCCTCGGTCTTGTCCGTGTTGCGCAGGTAATCGCTTACCGGAGAGACGCGCGTCGAAGGGCTCCAGCCCTCGGCCGTCGGCATCGACTCCTCATCAAAACGCACCTTGTCTATTTCCATTCCAGTGCACCCTCCTTCCATTCATACCACAAGCCGATACAGAGAATGACCAGAAAGACCGTTGCACTCAAAACCGGGAACAATCCCACACTCTGGAATGCAAGGGCAAGTGGGTAGAAGAAAATTGTTTCGATGTCAAACAGCAAAAATACCAGGGCATACATGTAATACCCGATACGGAAATTGATCCACGCGGACCCTTCCGTATCCACCCCGCATTCAAATGTCTCCAGCTGATCTTGGCTATGGTAATAATGCGGGCTCAAAATTAAGCTCACACCGATACCAGCGCAGGTCAATACCAATGCCAGAGCAATGAAGAGGATGATCGTCCATAATCCATCGTTCACCGTAAAACCTCCCCTATACGATAGTGCTTCGTCATTATGAGTATGACAAATCAATAACATTAAAAATACCGTTATATCCCTTATATTATGCACTATTTTTTAATTAAATACAATTCTCAGACGTTTATTTTACAGACCCATGGAATATTTTTATCAATCGCAGCCTTCAGTTAATTTCCTAGAGAACCGCTATATTTAGGCTTTTGTCGCATATATCGACGTTCAGTTGTCAGGTATTTGTCAGAATCGTTACCAGCTTTTCTCAGCCACTATTTTTACGCATTCAAATAATTTTCGTCCATCGTCGGTGGGCCAAAAATTTTTCTTATCCAATCATTCAACAGCCGTAATAGGCATCCCGTCCCCATTATTTTCACCTCGCCGCCAAAATTGGTTCACCAATTTCCCGCCGAGCACCCCTCGCCCAAGACAACAAACCATCAAAAATTGTGGCAAAAAATAGCGCCCATCATTATTGACAGGCGCTGCGGAAAGGAGATGATGATGACGTGTTATTCTGCGTTTTGTTGCTTGAAATCCTCGAGGGTGAGGTAGCGTTCTTTCTTGAGCAAGCTGAACGATGGCTTGCGGTGCCACAGTCTGAAAACGAAGAGGCCAACGATTGGTGCAAAGATGGCGATGGCGTAGAGGCCGATCATGGCTTTGGCACCTAGGGTGCCGACGCAATACATGACGACAAATGGCGCGATGTAGCCGGAGAACATGAAGGCGTTCATAGCGCCGCATTCTGCCGAGGCGGTCGTTCGGAGCTCTGGGTCAACAATACGAATGAGGGCGACGCCACTTGGGCAGGTCCCTGTTGCTGTCCCGTAGAGGCCGAGGAAGCGTTCAAAATCGTAGGCCCCGCCAAGATGCGAGGAGAAATACAGGCAAACAAAGAAGGTGACCAGACCAACGACGGCGCAGGTGATGATAATAGGCACCAGCCACTGACCGATGACGGCAAGCTGTACAGCCATGAAGGCAGCGCAAATCATAAAGTCTGTGCCCCAACCGGTGATGCGGGTTTGCAGGGCGTCGTCGTGATATTTCTTGACGCCAGCCTTGGTCATGATAAATTTGATGGCATAACCAACGAAGAGACCCATGAAGAATTCCATTGCCCCAAAGGTCGAAATAAAGGCATTTGGTACGGCACGAAGCGCCGCACAAACAGGGGCGGTAATAGCATAACCCAAACCGACGAGAGCAAAATTGAATGCCAAGGCATCGATGTTGCCACTATAGGTGGTCATTTTCCCAGCGGACTGGGTCTGTTCAGCCGGTTCCAAAATCCCGCGTTTGATCCCGTCGCTAATGTCACGAGGATAGGTGGCCATGTTGTTTCTCATGCCGCGCTTGGCCATCGGCACACCGACAGCAAAGGCCCAGATAAAGCCCAAAACGGCGAAGGTAATCCCTACCTGCTGTGCCCCTGGCATGAGGCCGCCAGCTTCAATCATCCCACCGTAGGTGGCCGACTGACCAGGGCCCTGGCAGAAGGCAAACGGAATTTGCAGCCCGTATTCTGGCGCCATCGAGAAAAATCCACCGATCAGCATCAATACGGCAAAGGCCACAACTGGTTGCAAACCGTAAAGGACGCTCCAGGCCAGCCCCATCATCGCAGAGCCGCGCACAGTCTCTTTCCCGGAATTGACGCCTTCTGTTTTTGGCGTCGCTGTCAAGCCCATGGAAATAAAGGATAAGGTAAATAAATTACTGACGATCGATGACATCATTGTGTAGTCTACGCCCAGCTTTGGCAGAAGGCCGACATTCATCAATATAAAACCGACAATCCCACCAATGACGCAGGCAGGCATCAAAATGTTTCCAAGAGGCTTGATCAACGCTCGCAAAACGACGCCGACCAACAACATGACGCCAACCCAGGATATACTCACCATTAAAGTCATAACAGTTCCCTCCTTAAAGAATCACTTTCACACTCCCAAAATAAATAATAAAATAGTTCTCGCCGATGGCTGTTGGCCCCTCGACTTGAAACGAGTATATAATAGATATTTTTCAATAACAATTACATATTTTCCGCGTATTTTTATATAATTCTTAATTAAATTCTATATAGATTTCCAAAAAGCTTATTTTGAAGTCGTCCCCTCTCATTCCACGAAAAAACGCCATTTATTTTGGCAAATCCCCCGGTATTAACGCAATCGCCTTCATAAATTTGTTTAATCCGATACATTTTCTCGGCTAATATGATGTGCATCGGCCATTCTTTTATAGGTTTCGTTTGAAAATCTTCCGAAAAGAATCGGAAAAAATGTATTTTTAATCAATCAGAAACGAAATTAAACTAATATCAAAAGCCGAAAGCATGACATGATTTTTTCAGGATTTGTTAGCAATGATAAAGAGAGATCGATAAAAAGAAAGCGGGTGTACACAATGAAGGTTTATTACAATGGCGATATTTTGACGATGGAGGATGACAATCGCCAGGCGGAGATTCTCGTTGAGGACGCGGGGAGGATTGTCTATGTGGGGGATCGTGCCGGGGCGCCGGCCTTGGACGGTGCCGAAGAGGTGGATTTGCAAGGGCACACGCTGATGCCTGCGTTTATTGACGGCCACGGGCATTTTTCCAACACAGCGCTGTTTACCCAGACGTGCAACGTCTTGAATGCGTCAACCAACGATGAGCTGGTCGCCCTTCTAAGCGACTACAGAAATGCCCATCCAGATGCCAAGGCGATGATCGCCACAGGTTACGACCACAATTTTCTCGTCGAGCAGACCCACATCACCAAGGCGGTGTTGGACCGTGTGAGCACGGAGATGCCAATTGTGGCACTGCACACCAGTGGGCACATGGGCGTGGTCAACAGCAAGGCGCTAGAAATGGCCGGCGTCACAAAGGACACGCCGGAAATCCCCGGCGGGGTGATCATGCGCGATCCGGAAACGGGTGAACCAAACGGCGTGCTCGAGGAAACGGCCCTCTTCAACCTGCTCACACCCCTCGTCGGCGACGCGGTGTCGATGACGCCGGAGGATTTGTTCAAGGGAATTTTGCTGGCGCAGCAGGAATACATCGAAAACGGCGTCCTCACCGTCCAGGAAGGTGCGGCCGGTGCCAACGACATCAAGCTGGTGCGCGGCGTCGCGGCTACCGGTCAGCTCAAGGTCGACGTCGTCAGCTATCCTTGCTGCACCATGGGCGAAAGCGCCCAGGAAACGGTCCGCGCCAACAAGGATTGCCTCAATCAATACGTCAACCATTACAAGATTGGCGGCTACAAAATTGTCGCCGATGGCTCGCCGCAGTGCAAAACGGCGTGGCTGACCAAGCCATACACCGACGGCTCCAACGGCTATCCTTGGATCACCGAGGAGGACATGCAAAAATACGTCGATTTGGCTGTTGACGAGGAGCTGCAGCTTTTGACCCACTGCAACGGCGATGCCACCGGCGACCTCTTCCTTTCCTGCTATGAAAAGGCCATGGCGCGCTATCCAGAGGGCGACGCCCATCACAGTCTGCGTCCGGTGATGATCCATTGCCAGACGGCGCGCGCCGATCAGCTCGACAAAATGGCGGACCTCGACATGATTGCCTCGATTTTCGTGGCCCACGTCAATTATTGGGGCGATGTCCATCTCAAGAATCTCGGCCCAGAGCGTGCCGCCTTTATCAGCCCTGTCAAGGCGGCGATGGATCGCGGCATTGTCGTCAACTTCCACACGGATACGCCTGTCACCCCGCCATACATGCTGCATTCGGTGTGGACGGCGGTCAATCGTGTGACCCGAGACGGCATCGTGCTGGGGCCTGACCAATGCGTGGACGTGTGGCGCGCCCTCAAGGCGGTGACGA
Source organism: Peptococcaceae bacterium (assembly GCA_030524315.1). GTDB lineage: Bacteria > Bacillota > Peptococcia > Peptococcales > Peptococcaceae > UMGS1590. The sequence goes on along the minus strand of JAUNGU010000001.1, from coordinate 47,430 downwards.
TTAACGCGGCCTACAGCTATTTTGAGGAGGACAGCAAGGGCTCCCTCAAAGCCGGTAAATTGGCGGACCTCGTCATTCTCGACAAAAATCCGCTCGCCGTCGACAAGATGGCCATCAAAGACATCCGGGTGCTGGCAAGCATCAAGGAAGGCCAGGTGCTTTACCGGGCAAAATAAAATACATCCGCAGGGGGAAATACAAGACGCGATTGTATTTCCCTTTGCTTGCAAGCGAGGAATTGATACCTATGAATCTATCACAGATGCATTATTTTCAGGTGGTTGCTGAGGAGGAGCATATCAGTCGGGCGGCGGAGAAGCTGCATGTGTCGCAGCCGTCGCTGAGCACGACGATTCGCCGTTTGGAGACGGAGCTGGAGACGCCGCTGTTTGAGCGGCGGGGGCGCAATATTTATCTCAACGACGCGGGGCGCAAGCTGCTCAATCATGTGCGCTATATTTTTGCGCAAATTGAGGCCCTCGACGAGACTATGAACGTCCTTTCCTTTAATTTTGCCAATCGCTTTCAGCTGGCGGTCAACAACAGCATGTTTCTCGATAACTGGCTCTGTCATTTCATTGGCGACCACCGCCAGGCGCGCATCACCCAGTCGCTGATGAGCGAGAGCCAGATGCTCGAGGCCCTGGAGGCGGAAACCATCGATGTGGCGATGGGGGATTTTTCGGAATTTCCCGCCAGCATCAGCCACCACACCCTGAGCGACGACGAGTATGTCATCGCCATGCCGACGACCCACCCGCTGGCAGACAAGCCCATCCTGCAATTTGAGGACATTCGCAGCGAGCCCTTTGTGTCGCTGTCGTCCAACCGCATTCGCCGCATTGTCGACAATCTTTTTGCGCAAAAGGCGGCGATGCCGAATATTATTTTCGAGGGCACCAAGCAGATGATGTTTGACGTGCTCATGAAGAAAAATTGCCTGCTCTTTGCCTCGCGTCAGATGCTCTATATGAAGACGAGCCTCTTTTGTCCAACGGATCTGTTGGACAAACGCATTGAGCTGCGGCTGGTGCCGGTGGCGGATCTGGAAAGCCACTATCCCTTCTCCATCTGCTGGAAGAAAAATCGCGAGCTGCCGGTGATGGCCGATGTCTTCATCCAGAGCCTCATCGACGGCTATCCAAAATTCACCGATGACGCGGCGTTTTGTGAGAAAAACACCGTCCAGCTCATTCCCTAGACGCGCAAAAGCGGCTACAGACGAACAATCTGTAGCCGCTTTTTTGCGTTGGTATGAAATTTTCACGCCTTTTCGAGCTTGCGCACAGGATGAAAGACGCAGGTTGCAATAATGAGGAAAATCGCCGTGGTCAACAGCGTCACGGGATAGACGATCATCAGCGTCGTAAAGTTTGGCGCAAGGGGCAGCACGAGCTGCACCCAGGCGACACGCAGCCCGCAGACACCGATGACGGTGAGAATCGCCGGCACCAGGGAAATGCCAAAGCCGCGCAGATAGCCCGAGAGCACCTCGTAGACCATGCTAAAGAAATGGGCCGGCATGATCACCATGAGGCGTATGTAGCCCAAGGCGATGACCGCCGGTGTGTCGTTGAAAATCGAGAGCATCGGCTTGCCAAAGACGACCACCAACGCCAGCACAAAGGCGATGGCCAGCGCTGCCTCGGCGATGCACAGGAGCATCACGCGACGGCAACGCTGGTATTGACCGGCGCCGTAGTTTTGCCCGACGAAGGTGGTGCAGGCCTGCCCGAAGGCGTTGAGAATGTCAAAGGTGATGACCTCAATGTAAAAGGCGGCGCTGGAGGCAGCCATGGCAACGACGCCCAGGGCGTTGATCGCCGATTGCACAACGAGGTTGGAAATGCCAAACATCGCCCCCTGCACCCCGGCTGGCAGGCCGATGCGCAATATCTGCCCCAGCACCTGCCAGTCGATGCGCAGCCGCCGCGGCGTCATGCGGATGGGCAGGTGGGTCGTCGTGAGCCTGCGAAAGAGAATCGCCGCGCTGATGCCGTTGGCAATGACCGTCGCCATAGCGACGCCATCGACGGTGCGATGGAGCACAATGACGAAAAATAAATTGAGCAGCACATTGACGACGCCGGAAAAGGTCAGCGCCAGCAGGGGCATGCGCGTCTCGCCGACGCTGCGGAAAATCGCCGATTCAAAATTGTAGAGCAAAATCACCGGCATCCCCAAGAGATAGATGCGTAAATAGAGCAGCGCCAGGGAAAATACATCCTCCGGCACCTTGAGCAGCGTCAAAAAGGGCGCCGCCAAAATTTCGCCGATGATCGCCACCATCAGCCCCGCAATCAGCGCCATGAGCACCGCCGTGTGCACAGCCCTGTCGACGGTGGCCTGGTCCCTGCGGCCCAAGGCTTGCGCCACGACGACGTTGGCGCCCAAGGCGACACCGATGAAGAGATTGACAATGAGGCCCGAGATTGGCGTGTTGGCGCCGACGGCTGCCACAGACGCCGTGCTCGCCGCGCCTGTAAAATTGCCGACGACGGCCACATCCGAGGCGCTAAAGAGCTGCTCCAAAATCGCCGTCGCCGCCACCGGCAGGGCGAACATCGGCAGCTTGCTCCAGAGCCTGCCCTCGAGCATATTGAACTGGCGTTTATTGCTAAGTGATTTTTCCATCAAATAATACTTCCTCTCTAAGGATAGTATAGGCCGATGCCGCGCCCTTTGCAAATGCCTGCTGGCTGTCGCAAGCCATAGCCGCCAGGCATGTCTCACCGCCAACTGCTGCGGACGCGCGTCATATTTTTGGGCTGGGATTTTCCGCTGATAGCCTGGGGCCAATTTTCCCTCGCGCTTATATTATTTTCTATAGGTTTCCCTGGGGTGATTTTTTGCCGGGCGCTGGCAAATTTATTGTGCTTTCGCAAAATCCAGGCAGGGAAAATCCCTGTGTTCTCGTGATTTCGCTGATTTTTCCTGGCGCGCGCGTCTCATTTGCAAAATAGCCGCTGCTTCCGTATATAGGATTTGCCTTGAAAAGATCGCCAATGATGCGCTGTATTTGTATTGGAATTATATTTAACCGGGCGGTAAATTAATAGTATCAACACAGGCGCACGACCATTTACAAGGCAATTTTTTGATAGAAAGCGGGTGTCAACAATGAAAGTATATTTTAACGGACCGATTGTGACGATGGAGGACGATCATCCTCAGGCCGAAATGCTCATCGAGGACGGCGGCAAGATTCTCTTTGTCGGCGATGCAGCCGAGGGCGAGGCGCTGATTGCGCCGGATGCCGAGCGCGTGGATCTGGCGGGGCGCACGCTGATGCCCGCCTTCATCGACGGCCACGGGCATTTTTCTCACACGGGCTTTTTCCTCAAGACGGTGTTTTTGCAGAGCGCCGAAAGCTACGACGACATTGTGCGGCTGATGCGCGATTATCTCGACGCCCATCAGGGCGAGACCTTCAAATGGCTCGTAGGCATGGGCTACGACCACAACTTCCTCAAGGAGGACGCCCATCCGACCAAGGAGGTCCTCGATCGCGTCAGCACCGAGATTCCTGTGGTGGCCCTCCACGCCAGCATGCACATGTGCGTGGCCAATAGCAAGATGCTCGCGTTGGCCGGTATCAACCGCGACACGCCGGACATTCCCGGCGGCGTCATTGCCCGCGACCCTGCCACCGGCGAGCCAACGGGGCTGCTCGAGGAAATGGCGATGCACCTGGTGCTCGCCCAGCTCGGCGATTTCTTTGCGACGACGCCGGAGGACCTCGTCAAGGCCCAGTCCCTCTATATCGAAAACGGCGTCCTCACCGTCCAGGATGGCGCCTCTAATCCCGAGACCAACGCCCTGGTGCGCGGCATTGCCGATGCCCACAAGCTCGTTTGCGACGTGGTCAGCTATCCTTGCCTGAGCGTCGGCGACGACCTGACGCCGGCGGCCCTCAAGAAGGGCTTTGAGGATTGTCTCGGCACCTACCAGAACCATTTCAAAATCGGCGGCTACAAAATCGTCCTCGACGGCTCGCCTCAGTGCAAGACCGCCTGGCTCAGCGAGCCCTATACCGACGGCGAAAACGGCTATCCATGGCTGACCGACGCCCAGGTACAGGAATGCGTCGACATCGCCCTCGATGACGGCATGCAGCTTCTCACCCATTGCAACGGCGATGCCTCCGGCGACCAGCTCCTGGACGCCTACGAAAAATCCATCGCCCGCTTTGGGCCGGATGCGCCACAGCATAAGCTGCGTCCCGTGATGATTCACTGCCAGACCGCCCGCGACGACCAGCTCGACCGCATGGCCAAGCTCGGCATGCTCGCCTCGATTTTTGTGGCCCACGTCAACTACTGGGGCGACGTCCATAAGAAAAACCTCGGCGAGACCCGCGGCGCCCATATCAGCCCGGTCAAGGCGGCTCTCGATCGCGGCATCGTCGTCAATTTCCACACCGACACGCCGGTGGTTACGCCGGACATGCTGCACACCGTCTGGACCGCCGTCAATCGCCAGACCCGCGGCGGCGAAATTTTGGGCGCCGACCAATGCGTGAGCGTCTGGGATGCCCTCAAGGCCATCACCATTGGCGCCGCCTACAGCTATTTTGAAGAGGACAGCAAGGGCTCCCTGGCGCCCGGCAAGCTCGCCGACCTCGTCATCCTTGACAAAAATCCGCTGGCCGTCGACAAGCAAGCCATCAAGGACATCCAGGTCCTGGCCAGCATCAAGGAAGGTCAGACCCTGTACGAAAAAGCCGTTTGAGCGGATTTCTTGTGTGAGACAAAAGCTATATGGTAAAATAAACCCACGCAATCACTCACACCAGAAAGGGCGGGTTCCATGAATCTTTCGCAGCTGCAATATTTTCAAGTCGTCGCCGAAGAAGAGCACATCAGTCACGCAGCCGAAAAGCTGCACATTTCCCAGCCATCCCTGAGCACGACCATTCAGCGCCTGGAGGCAGAGCTCGACACGCCCCTCTTTGACCGACGCGGCCGCAACATTCGGCTCAATGCCGCTGGCAAACGGCTTCTGGATCACACCCACCACATATTCGCCTGCATCGACACCCTGGACAAGGATTTCCACCAGCTGGAATTCAACCTTGCCAACAGGGTGTCTTTGGCGATTAATAATCCCATGTTTTTGAGCGGCTGGCTTGCCGATTTTCTCCTCGCCCACCCTGATCTGCGTCTGACCCAGTCAACCATGCGCGAGGAGGACATGCTCCAAGGTCTCATGGACGAGGATCTGGACATTGCCCTCGGCGATTTTGGCGAGGTACCGCAAGGAATCGAAAAGCGCGTCCTTGCAAGCGACGAGTACATGGTCATGATGGCACCCAGCCATCACCTGGCCAATCGCCGCGCGCTCCTTTTTGCCGACATCCAAAACGAGGCCTTCGTCTCGCTGCCGTCGGGGTCCATCAACTGCATGATCCATCTCCTCTTTGCCCAGAAAAACGCCACGCCAAACGTCATCTTTGAGGGCGAGCAGACATTGATCCTGCGCATGGTCCTGGCGGGCCGCGCCCTGCTCTTTACAAGCCGCGACATCATCCGCATTCACGAAGAACTCAGGGCAACATCGCCAAGCTGGATGGGCGAGCTCGCCGAGCAAACCACCGTGATGCTGCCCATCACCGATCTGGACACGGATTTTCAGCTCTCTATCTGCTGGAAAAAGGACCACACGCCATCAATCATGGCGCAGACCCTACGCACCGCGCTCCTTGAAACCTACAGCCAGGATGCCAGCATTCAACAATAACCACAGCGGGAGGCCACTATGAATTTCTTGCAACTCCAATATTTCATCGAAATCGCCCGCCACGAATCCTTTTCCAAGGCGGCAGAAGCCCTGGGCGTTTCCCAGGCGGCGCTGTCCCTGTCCCATTCCAAGCTGGAAAAGGAGCTCGGGCAAACCCTACTCGAACACCGCAAGCGCCGCGTCATTCTCACGCCCTATGGCGAAATCTTCCTTAATTTTTGCATGATCGTCACCCATGAGGTCGAAGACATCCACTCAGAATTCCAAGAGAGCAAGGGCATCTTCGACGAAAAGGAAGTCTTTCTCGGCATCAGCGACACCCAGTATTACGCCGACTGGCTCACCGACATTTACGACGATTATCCCGACATGCGCCTGCACATTCTGCAAATGTCCCAAGAGCAAATCCAAGACAGCCTCATCAACGGCACGCTGGATTTTGGCATCATCTCCGGCTCCGGCATCCGACCGACGCTGAACCGGCGCCTGCTCACGAGCCAGCCCTTTGAGCTCTTTGTCCTCGCCGACCATCCCCTGGCCGACCGCACCACCATCAGCGCAGAACTGCTCGAAAAGCAGCCCCTCATCTCCCTGTCGCCGTCCTCCCAAAAGGAGCGCATGGTCGACATTCTCAGCCGCGAGCTCAATTTTCACCCCGACATTGTCTTTGAAGGCTCGCAAAACATCATGGCCGAGCTCTTCCACGCCGGCATCGGCGGCATCATCACCTGCGCCCACGACAAGCGCCAATACATGCAAATGCCGCCGGAAAATTACGCTTCCCTGGAAATTCTCGGCACCAACACCCGCTACGAATTCTACCTTCAGTGGGCCGACCACCGCTACTTCACCAAATACAACCGCCTCTTTCGAGATTACGTGCTGGATTATTATCATCTGCTGTAAACGCAACGTGCCGCCGCGAGAACACAACCATTCTCGCAGCGGCACGTTTTTTTGCGCGCGACAAATTGCGCCGTGCGAACGCTCACCCCTCCTCCTCGCTCAACAGATCGTCTGTCGTCGTGCGAAAAATTTGCGCAAAGGCCTTGAGCTCAATGTCGGTGACAAAGCGCTTGCCACACTCGATGCGCTGGATGGCGTTCTTGTCCAGATCGATGCCGCGCAGCTGCATGAGATCCGCCAACGCCCGCTGCGACACCCTTGGCACGAGCGCCAGCCGCAGCGCCCGCACCCGCCTGCCACAGATATTATTGCTCCCATTCGATGCCCTGTTCTTGTACACACGCACTCCCCCAAATATACCGCGCTGTCATCCTAGATGACATTCAGTGCTTGTCAATATATTCCAGTGCATAGTGTAGAATGAAATAATATACAGCATGACATTCACAGAATGTCAAATCTCAAAAGAAAGAAAGGGAGATCCATATGAAAAAAAGCAAACTACTCAGCGGCCTCCTCGCCCTCAGCCTGATCTGCACCACCGCCCCACCGGCGCTGGCCGAAGAGACAGTGGCGGCAGAGGATGACGCAGCGGCGGCCGTCGCGAATAGCGATGTGCTGGAAGGCGAACCAATAGTGCGCGGCGGCACCGAGGGCGTGGATTATGAATGGAATGGGAATTCATTGCGTATCCACGATGGTGCCGACCTGACCATCTCGGGGAATTTTGCCGACAATCAGAAAAGAATTTGGGTGGATGAAAATGCCACGGTCAACCTCAATCTAAAGGAAGCGAAGTTCTCTTCCGATGGCAACCTTATAATAGAAGAAAACGCCAATGTAAAACTGGTGTGTGAAGCTTCGCATCTAAATGTAAACGCGCGTCAAGACTCTCAGGTGTCCTTTTATTTTGAAGGAGATAATAATGACTATGAACGAATCTACAGCAACGGCACCATCACGTTAGATGCTGATGATTCTCACGGCCTCTCTCTTACAAATAAAATTCAGGCAAAAGAAATCATTATCAATGGCGGTTGGTATTCTTTTAGCCCTCACTGTTTGAAGACTGAGATTTTAACGATCAATGATGGTTACTTTGGTGGTTACTTTAATGGTGAGAATCTTGCCTATCCAGACAAGCTTGTCATTCATGGCGGCACCTTTGAATTTCTTCGTCGTTCAGTTTCCGGGTGGGAGGACTATCCACTCTTTCTCGCCAATAGCTATGTTATAGATGGCGGGATCTTTTTAAGTGGCGCGGATGCTGGCAATACGGCTGAGAATACGATATATGGCTGCCCAATCGCTGATGGCAAGGTACTGAACTACGTAGAAAAGGCTGATAGGACCGAATTTACCCTTGTCGATGTTGACCAGGTGCCCCACTACGATGTGAGTGGCAGTGGCTACCACTATGAAGGGCGCAGACTCACCCTTGAGGATGGTGCCAATGTCACCGTCTCATCAACGGATCAGGTGGCCGACCAGATTTATTTGCCTGGCGACTACGACCATCGTGCTCAGGCGACACTGACCTTGGATGGCGTTGATTTCAAGGGCGCGGAGGCTGCCATTTCAGTAGGCGCGTACTCCTCGCTAACCATCGTATTAAAGGATGGCAGTGTGAATAATTTGAAAGACGCCTGCAGTGATGACGCCCTCATTGCCGGGAAAGACGAGTCGTCAATAAAAATCCGCGGGAAAGGCGCACTACAATTAGAGCCTCAAGCCACGTACGCTGCGATTGGTGCTAGTAATGATGGTTATGGACCTGTAAACATCGCGATTGAAGATGGCGATATTACTACTCATATAGGCTGGAATCAAGTTGGCATCGGGAGCACCACTAGTCTAGTCAACATCGATATTTCCGGCGGTAATATTGTTGTCGACGGAACCGGAGATGGATATTTAGAAGATGCGTTGGGGATTGGTGGCGGTCTTAGATCCACCATTCATATCAGCGGTGGTAATATCCAAGCCCGTGGAGGTACCTATCCTGCGATTGGATTTTGCTCAGAAGACGACTATGGAGATCAGGAAAGTCGAATTATTATAGATGGCGGAAATATTGTCGCTAAAAGCACCGGTCCTGCAGCTGCCATCGGCAATGGTTCCAGCATCACCATCAATGGCGGTAATATTACGGCTGAAACTACTGCGGGATATTATGCAGGGGCAGCGATTGGCTCTAATGCTGGCTATAACATAGAAAACATCACCATTACCGGTGGTCACGTCGTCGCAAAGGGGGGCGATGGCGCTGCGGCGATTGGCGGCGGCCAAACAACAAACGACGATATTTCCAGCGTCGGCAACATCGAAATCAGCGGTGGGACGGTGGAGGCCTATGGCGGTGCCGGTGCCTATGGCATTGGCGCTGGCAAGGGTGGCGTCGGTGGCACCTTCTCGACGGGAGACGGCGCGCCGGTGATTTTCACCAACAGCATCAGCGACCTCAACAACCGCGAAATCTGGCAGGGTGTGTTCTTTGTCGACAACCTCAACCAGGGCAAGGGCAAAATCTACGGCGACGCTGTGACGCCGACAGACGATTTCACCGTACCGGAGGGCAAAACCCTCGAGGTCGACGCCAAGCAGACCTTGACCATCGACAAGGATGTTGTTTTGACCAACAACGGCACCATCATCCGCGACAAGGCGGGCGCTGTGGATATCAAGGGGTTGCTCCGAGGCAATCCGGTGGTCGTGCGTGGTGGTGAGGAGGAAGAAAAGCCAACGCCTTCTCCTTCCCCATCTCCTTCGCCATCGCCATCGCCAAAACCAGACAAGCCATCCACCGACACCGAGACCCGTCCGGATGGCTCGACGGTGACGACCATCACCGACAAGACCGGCTCCAGCAGCACCACCGTCGTCGACAAGTCTGGCAAGAGCGCCACAGAGGCGACCGTCACCGCTGACGCCGTGCGCGCCGCCGAAAAGAACGACACGGCCGTGCTTCTGCCAATGAACGCCGTCACCGCCACCTCAAGCCGCAGCAAGGCACCAGAGGTGACTGTGTCGCTCCCTGGCAAGGCTGCCGTCAAGGTCGAGATTCCGCTGACAGAATTGACCCCTGGCACCGTCGCCGTCCTCGTGGACAAGAGCGGCAAGGAAACCATCGTCCAGGACAGCATCCTCGGCGAAAAGGGCCTGATTCTCAAGCTCAAGGATGGCGAGACGGTGAAGCTCGTGAACAACAGCCAGCACTTCGGCGATGTGAGCGCAAGCCACTGGGCCAAGGACAACATTGATTTCGTTACGAGCCGCGGCCTCTTTGTCGGCACAAGCGACGGCACCTTCAGCCCAGAGCAGACCATGACCCGCGCCATGATCGTCGCCGTGCTCCAGCGCTACGCTGGCGATGCGACGGCGCCAGCCACGGGCGAAGCCTGGTACGAGGGCGCGCGCCGCTGGGCCATCGAGAACGGCATTTCCGATGGCACCGAGATGAACGGCAACGTCAGCCGCGAGCAGCTCGTGACCATCCTCTATCGCTACGCCGGGAGTCCTGCCGTGGGCGATGGTTTGAGCGGCTACGCCGACAGCGACAAGGTCAGCGGCTTTGCACACGACGCCATGACCTGGGCCGTCGAGGAGGGCATCATCTCCGGCATGACTGCCACCACCCTCGCGCCACAGGGCCAAGCCACCCGCGCCCAAGTCGCCGCCATCCTCCAGCGCTTCATCGAAGCACAGATGGCGTAAGAAAATTTTTCAGCAGCTGGCACAGCGACAATCTCTGTCGCCGTGCCAGTTTTTTTCGCGCCAGCGTACTCGCCGGAAAAATTCTCGCCAGTCCTAGCGTAACGATTGACTTTAACCGTTAGTCTATGGTAATATCAGGTTGCTTAATGCTAACAATGGAAAATTTTTTCAGAAAGAGGGAAGGCCATGCTGACAGAATTTTGTGATCAGCTCAGCGACGCGCAAAGTATCCGCACCCAATTTGTGCCGGGTATTGAGGTGTCGCGTTTTTCGTATGCGCCTTCTGAGGAGGGCGAGGTGGCGGCGCTTGTGCCGAGTCTGGAGCCTTTTCATTTTGAGGTGTTCTATTGTTACAGCGGGATGCTGACACTGTCGCGGTCGCGAGATCGTCATCTGACGGTGCGCGGGCAGGAGATTTTTCTTGTGGATGATGCCACGTCGATTCTCGAGGCCCATATAGAAGGGCCGCTGGAGGGTGTGCTGGTGACGGTCAATACCCTGATCGGCCAGGAAAATTTGCAAAATCTCTTTGGTATGATTGGCAGCATGCGTATTGATATGCGGCTACTCAAGCAACGCATGGAGGAGCATGAAGGCTGCGCCCTTTTGCAGAAATCCTTGTGGATCGGCTCGGTGTTTAGCATTCTGGCGGAGCTGACGCGCGAAGAGCAGGGGAGCTTCTGCCTGTGGAAATCGGTGGAGCTCTTGTTTTTGCTGTGCAATCACAGCCATCTCTTGGAGCCGGTCACGCCCAATGTCAAGCCCCACGATCAGCTGTCGCTGATCATTGTGGAGATTGGCATTTATATGAAGCAGCATCTCGACGAGCCCTTGACCATCGCCAGTCTCAGCCGCCAGTTCGGCATTTCTCAGACGGCCCTCAAGACCGAGTTCCGCCGTCTCTACGGCAAGCCGGTGCGCAGCTGGCTGGTGCAACAGCGCATGGTGCGCGCGGCCTATCTCTTGGATCACACAGCGATGACGGTGACGCGCATTGCCCAGGAGTGCGGATACAGCAGCACGAGTCAATTCAACACGATTTTCAAGCGTTTTTATCGCTGCACGCCAAGTCAATATAGAAAAATGTCCGATTCCGTCTAATTCTGACTGATTCGGAAAGCTATGGCGGGTTGTTTTTGATAATATCATTTCCTGTAGATAAGAGTCAGTGAGAAGGAGGAATCTTCATGAAGCAGCATCGTTTTTGGGCATGGAGCGCCATCGCTTGTATGGTTATGGTTCTCATCACCGGCTACAACAGAAAGTAATTGAATAGAAAGGACGATCGATTATGTTTAATTTGAACAAATTAGCATTATTTGTTGGTGGTACTGTATTTGGTTCCGTAGGTTTCAAGGTTCTCTCCAGCAGAGAAGCAAAGGATCTCTACACCAAGGTGACTGCAACTGGTCTCCGCGCTAAGGATTGCGTCATGGAAACGGTTGACAGTGTACAAGAAAACGTCGACGATATCGTTGCTTCCGCTAAGGAACTCAACGAAACCAGAGCTGCTGAAGAAGCAGAAGCTGTCGTTGAAGACGCTGAAGTCGAAGACGCAGAATAATCCACTGTCAAAAAAAGGAGCCGGAAATTTCGGCTCTTTTTTCATAAAAGGAGCACAGTTCTAATGAAAGCTAAAATTTTACATGAAAGTAAAGGTCGCATCCGTTTTCAATGTAACGTCAAGCGCATGACCCTGGAGGAGGCAGATCTCCTCGAAGCGTGGCTCAGCGGCCAATCCTGGGCCGATGAGGTCGTTGTGCACGAGCGCACCTGCTGCGCCATTGTGCGCTACAACGGCACCCGCAGCGCCGTGCTCGAAGCGATTGCGCATTTTTCCTTTGCCAAGGCCGAGGCAGAATTGCCGGAGCCTGTGCATTCTAGCCGCGCCCTGAACCGCGAGTTCAAGGAAAAGCTCGTGGGCAAGGTTGCCACAAAAATCGGCACCACCCTCTTTTTGCCATGCTGGCTGTGTGCAGCCCGCACCGTTTGGCACATGATTCCATTTGTCAAGCGCGGCCTCTCTTGCCTCTGGCATCGCGAGATGAAGGTGGAGCTCTTGGATGCGATTTCCATCAGCGTCTCGGTGGCGCGTCGTGATTTTGGCACAGCCGGGATGGTCATCTTCCTCCTTGAGATCGGCGATCTCCTGGAAGAATGGACCCACAAGAAATCCGTCGCCGATTTGGCGCGCAGCATGTCGCTGAACGTTGACCGCGTCTGGAAGCGCACCGAAGAGGGCGACGTCCTCACGCCAATCGCGCAAATCAGCGCTGGCGATGTGGTTGTCGTTCGTGCCGGTGGCGTCATCCCAATGGACGGCATTGTCGTCGAAGGGGAATCGAGCGTCAACCAGGCCTCCCTCACCGGCGAATCGATTCCTGTGGCCAAGCGCCCAGAAAGCGCCGTCTACGCCGGAACCGTCGTCGACGAAGGCGAATGCATCCTCAAAGTCAAGAGCGTTTCCGGCCAGAGCCGCTACGACCAGGTTGTGGCCATGATCGAAAAATCTGAGCAGCTCAAGTCTGCCAGCGAAAACAAGGCTGCCAACCTGGCCGACAAGCTCGTGCCATACACCTTTGCAGGCAGCATCCTCGCCTACGCCCTGACGCGCAACACGACCCGCGCCCTCTCGGTGCTCATGGTCGACTTCTCCTGCGCCCTCAAGCTGGCCATGCCACTGGCTGTGCTTTCTGCCATGCGCGAAGCCAGCAAGCGCCACATCACCGTCAAGGGCGGCAAGTTTATGGAAGCTGTGGCTCATGCCGACACGATTGTCTTTGACAAGACCGGCACCCTCACCCATGCTTGCCCACAGGTGGCCAAGGTCATCCCATTTGCCGGCCACACCGAAAACGAAATGCTGCGCCTGGCTGCCTGCCTCGAAGAGCATTTCCCTCACTCCATGGCCAACGCCGTTGTGCGTGAAGCCAAGAAGCGCGACCTCAAGCACGAGGAATTCCATTCCAAGGTGGAATACATCGTCGCCCACGGGATTGTGAGCGCGGTGGAAGGTGAACGGGTCCTCATCGGCAGCGCGCACTTTGTCTTTGACGACGAAGGCTGCTCGGTGCCAGAAGGGGATCAGGCCCTTTTCGACAATCTACCACCGGAATATTCTCACCTCTATTTGGCCATCGGCAAGGAATTGGCCGCTGTCATCTGCATCTCCGATCCACTGCGTGACGAGGCCAAGGACGTGCTCAAGGCCCTGAACATGCTCGGCGTGACCAACACCGTCATGCTCACCGGCGACAGCGAGCGCACCGCCCGCGCCATTGCCGCCCAGGTCGGCGTCAACGACTTCCGCGCCGGGGTCCTGCCTGCGGACAAGGCCCAGTACATTGCCGACATGCGCAAAGCGGGCCACACGGTCCTCATGGTTGGCGACGGCATCAACGATTCTCCGGCCCTCTCGGAAGCCGACGCCGGTATCGCCATCAGCGACGGCGCCGCCATCGCCCGCGAAATCGCCGACATCACCATTTCTGCAGACACCCTCTGGGAATTGGTCGAGCTGCGTCAGATCGCCATGGCGCTGATGAAGCGCATCGACAACAACTACCGTTTTGTCATCGGCTTCAACGGCAGCCTCATCGCCCTCGGTGTCATGGGCATCATCACCCCTGCCACCTCGGCAGCATTGCACAACTTCTCGACCCTCGGCGTCAGCCTCCACAGCATGAGCGCGCTGACCGGCGACCAATCGCCAAGCTCCCTCGCGGACATCGACGTCTAATCATATCTTTTCAACGCCACGGCAGCGAACGCCGTGGCGTTTTTGCGTGCAAAATTGTTACTGTCTTGTCCTTTAATCGCGGATGGTTTTTGTTAAAATAATAGCAACGCATCGATTAAAAGGAGATGACGGCATGTCTCATTGCAGACGATTTACGAGTATAATTTTGATTTTCGCCCTGGCTTTTGCAGCGCTCTTGCCGACATTCAGCCAGGAAGCCCAGGCGGCGGATGATATTACCATCTACGTCAACGGCCAGTTGCTGGTCACCGACCAACCTGCCGTGAGCTATCAGGGGCGCACGCTGGTGCCGCTGCGCTCGATTTTTACAGCCTTGGGCGCTAATGTGGAATGGTACAAGGAAACCCGCACGATTGTGGGCTATGATCCTCAGACCAACACCATCTTGAGTCTCATCCTTGATTCCAAGAACATGTGGAAGGCCAATTATAGCGATTGGCAAAAGTACGAAAGCAATCCAACCTCTCCGGAGGCGATTAATTTCGTTCAGAGCACGACGAGCCAAATCGACGTGGCGCCAATGTCCATCGGCGGCCGCACCATGGTGCCGGTGCGCGTGATTTCCGAAGCCCTCGGCGCTGATGTCGAATGGAATGGCGCAACTCGCACCATCACCGTCGATCGGTAAAAGAGCATCAAAAAAGCGTGATACAGGAGATTTTCTGTATCACGCTTTTTTGCGTTCAAATTTAATTTTCGGTGCCAAAGATGCGGTCGCCCGCGTCGCCAACGCCGGGCACAATGTAGGCGCGGTCGTTGAGGACGGCGTCGCATTCGCCGACGAAGACGTCGACGTCGGGATGCTCAGCGGTGAGTCGCGCGATGCCCTGCTCGGAGGCGATGAGGCAGACAAAGACGATGCGCGCCGCGCCGTGGCGTTTCAGGGTGGCGATGGCGTCACAGGCCGAGCCGCCGGTAGCGAGCATCGGGTCGACGACAATGGTCAGGCCGCGCCCAAAGCCCGGTGGCATCTTGAAATAATATGCCTCGGGCTCGTGGGTCTCTTCGTTGCGCGCCAGGCCCACGTGGCCGACCCGCGCCCCTGGCATGAGGTCGAGAAAGCCCTGCACCATGCCGAGCCCCGCGCGCAGGATTGGCACAATCGTCACGTCCTCCTCGCGCACGCGCTGGCACTGAGCTGTCGCCAGCGGCGTCTCGACGGCGACGGTCTCGGTCGGAAGGAGCCGCGTCACCTCGCTGGCCAGTAGCACCGTCGCCGCCTCGGCATTGGCGCGAAAGACGGCAGGCGCAGAATCCTTGTCACGGAGAAACGAGAGCTTGTGATGAAGGAGCGGGTGGTCTAGGATGCGCACCTTGTCCATGGCTCAGTCCTCGTAGAGTGGGTAGCGATCGGTGATTTCCTTGACCATGGCCTTGCCCTTTTCGGCGTCCTTGTCAATGAGGATGACGTGCATGATCTCGGCGATTTTGCGGAAGTCGTCTTCCACCAGGCCGCGGGTGGTGGCAGCTGGCGTGCCGAGGCGGATGCCGGAGGTGACGGTTGGCTTTTCGGTGTCAAATGGGATGCCGTTTTTGTTGCAGGTGATGTTGCAGGCATCGAGGGCCGTTTCGGCGTCGACGCCGGTGATGCCCATGGATTTCGTATCGACGAGCAGGAGATGGTTGTCGGTGCCGCCGCTGACAAGGCGGAAGCCGCTGGCCGAGAGGGCTTCGGCAAAGGCCTGGGCATTTTTGAGGACCTGGTCGATGTAATCCTTGAAGGATGGCTGGAGGGCTTCGCCGAGCGCCACAGCCTTGGCAGCGATGACGTGCATCAGTGGGCCACCCTGGGCGCCAGGGAAGACCGACTTGTCGACGGCCTTGGCGAGCTCACTGCGGCAGAGAATCATGCCGCCGCGAGGGCCGCGCAGGGTTTTGTGGGTGGTGGTGGTGACAATGTCGGCGTATTCCACTGGGTTTGGATGGCGACCGGCGGCGACAATCCCGGCAATGTGTGCCATGTCGACCATCATCAGCGCGCCACAGCGGTCGCAGATTTCGCGAATGCGCTTGAAATCGATGATGCGCGGATAGGCGCTGGCACCGGAGACGATGAGCTTTGGACGCACGGCCATGGCCTTTTCTTCGAAGGCGTCGTAGTCGATCATCTCCGTGTCAGGGGCGACGCCGTAATCGGAGAATTCGTAGAGCTTGCCGCTAAAATTGACTGGGGAGCCGTGGGTCAGATGGCCGCCGTGGGCGAGGTTCATGCCCATGACCTTGTCCCCTGGCTGGAGCACCGCCTGATAGGCCGCAAAATTGGCCTGGGCGCCGCTGTGGGGCTGGACGTTGGCGTGCTCAGCGCCAAAGAGCTTCTTGGCGCGTTCGCGGGCCACCTCTTCGACAATGTCCACATATTCGCAGCCGCCGTAATAGCGCTTGCCAGGATAGCCCTCGGCGTATTTGTTGGTGAGCACGGAGCCCTGAGCCGCCATGACAGCGCGGCTGGCAAAGTTTTCCGAGGCAATCAATTCAATTTTATCACGCTGGCGCTGGAGCTCCTTGTCAATCGCATCAGCGATTTCCGGATCCACTGGCGCCAAAAATTCTTTCACATCACTCATGTGTCAACCTTCTTTCTTTGTTTTGTACCTCCATTATAATGCACGCGCCCGCAAATAGCCATCGCTAGCCGCCCGCGCGCATAAAAAAATCCCCTGCGCACTTGCAGGGGACGAGCTATTTAGTTGCCGCCAAAAAGGGATTTCAGCTTGGCGCCGAAGCCTTTTTTCTTGATGCCGAGGAGCTTGTTGATTTCGTCTCTATAAATCTGCTCATCTAAGGCACCAGGCAATGCTTCCTGGAATTCGCCGTCGTTGATGATGCAGGTCTGAGGCACGCCAGCCAGCTGCCAGCCCTTGAAAATGGCGCGTGCATCCGGGTCGTGGATTTCCATGTTATAAAAATGCATCTCTGGATGATCGGCATATTCATCCGAAATTTTATCCAGGCGTGGCATCAGACGTGCACACACAGAGCATTTTTCCTTTGTAAACACGAGAAAGCATTTTTGCTTTTCAGCAATGATCTCATTATATTCATCTAATGTAATTTTTTCGATTTCCATTTTATGGCCTACCTCCTATGATAATAATTTTTATTCTCCTATCATTTTAATATCTTATCATTTAACAGCGTCCATGACAAGAAATAAGCCGACAGTTTATCGCAAAAAATATATTTTGTCATCTTTGGGTGAACAAAGTGGTGTCAATCGCGCAAGCCTTCGCGCGTAAGCAGCGTCTCGAGGTCCTCCAGGATGTTGAGATAAGAGGCGTCGCGGCGCAGCGCAGCGGCGTGGGGCAAGCCCTTGACGTACCAGCCGATTTGCTTGCGCATTTCCTGCATGGCCTGGCGCTCGCCCTTGTAGTGGCAGGCCAGCCGCGCGTGCTCGAGCATGACCTCGGCGCGGGCAGCCAGGCTCGGCGCCTCCGGCAGCGGCTCGCCGCGCCAGTCTGCGAGGAGCTCGGCAAAGAGCCAAGGTCTGCCGAGCGCGCCACGACCGACCATCACCGCCGCTGCACCAGTCGCCTCGCGAATGGCGCGGGCACTTGCCACATCGGTGACGTCGCCGTTGGCAATGACGGGAATGTCGACGGCCTCTACAATCTCGCGGATCACCGACCAGTCGGCCCTGCCAGTGTAATACTGGGCGCGAGTGCGGCCGTGAACGGCGATAAAATCGCAGCCCGCATCCGCTAACCCCTTGGCAAAATCGACGATCTGAGGATCCCGTTCCTCCCAGCCGATGCGCATCTTTGCCGAAAGTGGCACGTCCACCGCTTCTCGCATGGCGCGGATGATCGCCCAGGCCGTCTCCGGCGTGCGCAAGAGGCCCGAGCCCTCGCCGTGACCGGCGACCTTGGGCACCGGGCAGCCCATGTTGACATCGAGCATCGCTGCCCCTGCTTCCACCGCCAAGCGCGCGCCCTCGGCCATGATTTCCGGCTCACTGCCGAAAAGCTGCACCGTTATCGGTGCAGCTTCGTCTGCGAGATCAAAGAGCTCAAAGCTTTTTTTGTTGTTGTAATGGAGCGCCTTGGCGCTGACCATTTCCGTGTATTCGAGCCCTGCGCCAAAGCGCCTGCAAATGAGGCGCATGGCCTTGTCGGTGACACCGGCCATGGGCGCGAGGCAATAGGGATTGTCGTTAAAATTGAGCATGTTGCCTTCCTTTGGGTGTTAATTTTTGGCCGCTGGCTTGGATGTGAACCATCCCCAGAGGGCGATGGCGATCATCGTGCCAAAGAAAACGAAGTGCCAGAGGTTCGTTTCTGGGAAGTTTTCCGGCAGCACACCAATGGCCGGATGGGACAGTGTCACCACGGCGAGCTTGATGCCGACCCAGGTGACGAGCATGAAGGCCGCTTCCTCAAGCTTTGGACGCTCGTCGAGGAGCTTGACGAAGACCGTCGCTGCAAAACGCATGAGCACCACGCCGCACATGCCGCCGATGAAGACGACGAGGAATTCACCCGTATCCATACCGCCAATGTGGCCAATGTTGGTTGGTGGCAGGGAAATGGCGATGGCCACGGCAGCGAGAATCGAATCCACCGCAAAAGCAATGTCGGCGAGCTCGACCTTGGCAACGGTTTTCCAGAAATCCTTGCGGCTCACGAGATGGCCGCCAGCCTCCTGATTGTCATCAGAAAGCTCGTCCTTCTTGCCCTGGGTGCCAGCCTTGAGCTTGGCCTTATAGTCGCGGAGATTTTTGATCCCCATATAAATCAGGTAAGCGGCGCCAATGGCCTGGGCCTGCCAGACATTGGCCAGGAACGAAATAAAGAACAGCGCCGTAAAGCGCAGCACCATTGCCCCCAAGAGGCCGTAGAAGAGCGCCTTTGGTCGCAGCTGAGGCGCCAGCGGACGCACCATCACTGCCATGACCAGCGCGTTATCGGCAGAGAGCACGCCCTCCATGGCGACAAGCATAAAGAGGACAAAGATATACTTGGCAATCATGCCAGCATCCATTGCACCAAACATCATAAGATCCATCAGTCATACTCCTTTTCTGGTTTTTTTGACACAAGAAAAGGCCTTTGCCTTTCTTGCGACTCACAAGGAAGGCAAAGGTCTTGCAATCAAGGTATTCCTCTATGACAGAACCGGTGAAATTCACGCGATGACGACTCTGCCTCTGGCTCGCGCCAGTGCTACTCCCCTTTGCACGGGAATAAAAATATTTTAATGTGTGATTCATTATCCCATGTCCAGCTCGGGTTGTCAAGAAATTTTCCGGCCCTCAGGCGTCATCGTCGAAGCGCAACGTGGTCATTTTGAGATTGTGGCCAACATGGCAGTTGGCGAAAATTTTTCGCGCCGCCTCCAGATGCTCCTTGGGATTGATCATCGCCGGGCTGAAATGGGTGAACCAGAGCTCGCGGACGTTGGCCTCTGCGGCAATGCGGCAGGCCTCGCTGTAGACCATGTGCCCCTTGATGGCAGCGTCGTGCTGCTTGGCGGGATCGCCGTAGAGCCCCTCGGCGACAAAGAGGTCGCTGTCGCGCACGAGCTCAACGAGGGCCGGTGCCGGGCGACAATCGGTGGCGTAGCTCACGCGCAGACCGCGGCGTGGCGCACCGAGGACATCGCTCGGCTGGAAAACGTGGCCATCAACCTCGACGCTTTCGCCCTTTTGCAGAAGGGACCAATACTGCTTGGGAATCCCCGCCGCCTCGGCCCGCGCCAGGTCAAAGCGCCCGCCGCGCGGCAGATAGCAGCTGTAGGCCAGGCAAGGCACGCGGTGCTTGACAGGCTGCACCGTCCACTCGAGCGCCCCCGTCTGGAAGGTCTGGCGCTCCTTAAATGAGAGCTCGTGGATCACAAGCTCAAAGGGCAGCGCCCCACAAATCACCGTGAGCCCGCGGATGATACGCGCAAGGCCCTGCCCGCCCCAAATATGCAAGGGCTCGGTGCGGTGGTTGTTGGCGATGGTCATGAGCAGGCCCGGCAGACCGCCAACGTGGTCGCCATGGAAGTGGGTAATGAGAATGTGGTCAATGTTTTTCGTGCTAAAGCCCGACATGTGCAACGCCACCTGGGTGCTCTCGCCACAATCGATGAGCACGTTGCTGCCGTCATGACGAATGAGCAGCGAGGTCAAAAATCGCTTTGGCAGCGGCATCATGCCGCCACAGCCCAAAAGGCAGACATCAAGCATGACGCAGGCCCCCTTTGTTGCGCTCGGCAATGAGGCGCAAGCCCTCCAACGTCAGCATCGGATCGACCTTGTCGACGTGCTGACAGTTGGCACAGACGACGCCCGCCAGGCCGCCGGTGGCGACGACAAAGACCTCGTCGGGGGATTTTTCCAGCTCGCGCGCCAAGCGCGTGATCATGCCGTCGACCATATCGGCATAGCCAAAGAGCAGCCCCGATTGCATGGCGCTCGTCGTCGTGCGGCCGATGGCAGCCGTCGGCGCAATAAGCTCGACCTTGGGCAACTTGGCGGCGTGGCTAAAAAGAGCCTCCATCGAGATGCCGATGCCTGCAGTGATGGCGCCGCCGAGGTATTCGCGCTTATCGTTGATGGCGCAGAAGGTCGTCGCCGTACCAAAATCAACGATGATGAGCGGCGCGCCGTAGCGCTCGATGCCCGAGACAGCGTTGACAATGCGGTCGGCGCCGAGCTCCTTGGGATTTTCGTAGCGCAGCTTGAGGCCCGTCTTGACGCCGACCTCGACCAGAAGCGGCGAAATCTCAAAATACTCCTCACACATGCGCACCAGGGTCCGCGTCAAATCGGGAACGACAGAAGAAATAATGATCTGATCCACGTCGTCAAAGCGCAGCTCTCGCGTCTTGAAAAAATTTTGGCAGAGCACAGCGTACTCATCGGCGGTGCGCTGGGCATCCGTCGCAAAACGCCAGCTCGCAAAGAGTCGTTCGCCGTCGTAGAGCCCCATCATGACGTTGGTGTTTCCTGTATCGAAGGCTAATAGCATGCTTCTGTCACTCTCCTCTTCTCTCCGTGCTTATTTGTTGCGATATTGGGGCATCGAGCGCTGGATGATGCGCACGATGATCACCGTCAGCACCGTCGCCAGAATAAGCTCGACAATCGCCTGGGGCACAATCGTGAGCCAAATCGCCCCCGGTACATAGCCCAAGAGCACCGCCAGGCCAATGAAGCCCACGGTGTTGGTGCAGGTGCCCAAAATTCCGGCCAGGGCCGCGCCGATCTGCGGATGGCGCTTGCCGACAGCCATATAAACAAAACCGCTGACCACCCCGATCAGCACCCGCGGAATCACGCACACAATCGGATCCGGGGCGATGCCCGCCGGTGTCATCAGGCTATAGATGCCCATGATCAGCCCTGTGAAGGCGCCCACCAGTGGCCCCTCCAGCACAGCCGCAATGATGACCGGCAGATGCATGATCGTGGCGTAGCCTGCGAGGTTGGGCACGGGAATCATCCCCAGCCCCGTCACCCCGAGCACGACAGAAATCGCGCCAAAGACGCCTGCCATGACCATTTTTCGAGTTGTCAGCTTCTTTTCTTTTCTTCTTGCTTGCGTTGTTTTAATGGCACTCATTTTTTTCCTCCTAGCAAAAGCTTGCCAGGATCGCGCGTGGCGCAATCCCATCCCGGGCGCGATGGCTCCAGGTGGCAAAAATCAACCGATGACGTCGCAATAAAAAAACAGGTGTTGTATGGCGTCCTCTGGACTGCCATCAACCCTGTTCATTTTATCTAATTCTTTTATTCGATGCAAGTCTGAAAACTTGCCGCCCTTATTCGCCGCGCGCCTTCCAGCGGGAAACGACGGAGATTTTTTCGTACTCGTCCTTCATCAAACCGAGAATCCAGCGGTCCACATATTGCGCACCCGTGAAAATATGATTGCGCAGCTGACCCTCCACCTGGAAGCCAAAATTGACCGCTGTGCGCAAGCCCAGCTGGTTGTTGTCGTTGATGCACATATAGCAACGGTTGAAGCCAAATTGGTAAAAGACAATATCACAGAGCACAATCATCAAATCGATGCCATACCAATTGAGACGCTTGGAAGCGTCGGCAATGCCCATGGAAATGCGCGCATGGCCGTTTTGGCGGTCGATGTCCATGATGCTGGCCACACCGATGGGCTCCTTTTTGTGCTTGGTCGAGACGATGAAATTGAGTCGGGTACACTGAGGATCAGAAATATCTGCCCCGGAGCGAATTTCATCGGTGATCATTTGCAAGGAGTTGCCTGTGTAGCCATCGTAAAGCTGGCGAAAATCTTTATCTAAATACCATTTCTGGAGAATATCAGCATCTTGAATTTGCGGCTTGTTTAAGACGATTTTTTTACCGGAAAACATGCTCATCACCTCGTATCTTCTTACTTCTTATAATACCGATTTATGAAGGGGCGGTCAATGCCCATATATGAACAAATTAACATTCGCGACAAATAAAAAAAGACACCCGACGTGCTCGTCAGGTGTCACTGGGGCACAAGGATTCGAACCTTGGAATGCATGGGTCAGAGCCATGTGCCTTACCGCTTGGCGATGCCCCAATAAGCAAGATTTATTATAGCCCACCGGCGGCAAAGATGCAAGCCCTTTTTTTATTTTTTCTCGGCGCGTCCGCTGCGCTGCTTTTTGCGAAAGCGTCGCTCAAGCACATTCCAGCCAATGCCCAAGGCGCAGCAGAGGCTCACGCCAATGGCCACCCGTCCCCACAGGGGCAGCATCGGCAAAAACTGGCGCCCGCCGGCGTGGAAAAACATCATCTGCACGAGATAAATGTGCCAGGTGCTCACGCCAATGCGCGTCGCCACCCGGTGCAGGGGATCCGGCAGGCGGCGCGTCTCAAAGAAATGGAAGGCCGCCACCACGAGCGCGATAAAATAAAAGCTCGCATAGACGCAGGTGTTTTGCCAAAAGGCGTTGAGCGCCCAGTGAAAATCAAAATAATCCACCGCCGTGATATACCACAGGCTGAAGCAAGCCCCAGCAGCCACGAGCCAGTAGTTGATACGATCCCGCCAGAGATAAAAATACATGCCAAAGACGGTGATGAAGAGATAGCGAATGAACAAAATCCGGTGCACCGATTGCAAGGCAGCGCTGCCTGTGACCAGGTATTCATAGAGCATGTTGAGCGCCAGCGCCCCCCAAAGGGCTGCCCGCGGATATTTTTTCACGAGGTAAAAGAGCAGCGGCCCGATGAGCAAAACTGCCAGTACACGCAAAAGAAATAGCCCCCGTGCTGGCCGCCGTGGAGCCCGCCGCTGATGTAGGCGTAGACCCAATCCCAGAGGGAGAGCCCCTCGCCAAGGGCGCCCGTCGCCACCGCCTCGATGGCAAACATCAGCGTGTAGGACGGCAGAATCGTCGCCAACTGGACGCGCAAATGCCGCGCCGTGTAGAGCTCGGAGAGGGTCTCGCGGCCGTGGCGCACATTGCTCATGGCTGTGTTGTAGCCGCCCAGGAGCATGAAGAGGGGCATCCCCATTTGGATCACGTAGGAAAAGAGCGGGAAATTTTTCTGGTTGTCGCCAAAAAAATGGGTCGTCGTCACGACGATGATTGCAAACGCCTTGATGTAGTCAATGAGGGCGATGTATTTTTTCTGCGCCATCTGCGCACCTCCTCTGTGGATATTCACATCCACCTATTATACAAAAGATTGGCCGCGCGTCAAAGCCCTCGCAGGAATTTTGCGCCCGCAGGCGCGCGCGCGCAAGCAGCTGGCAGAAAATTTTCTCGCGCCGATGCCTGTGGCGTGGTATAATTTCCTATAGAACGTACTGATTAAAGGAGGCATTTTCATGCTGCACACGACCAACACCCATATTATTTTTGCTGACAGCGCCGAAGACGCGCGCGCCCAGTATCTCGCCCTCGGCGTCAAGCCTGACGAGGATCCAAACGCCAAGCTCGACGTCTGCAAATGCACCGAGGAAGAGGATTTCGATTTTGAGTCGCCATTCAACCTCATTGGCGAGGTCTCTCTGAGCCCTGAATACATGGAAAAAATCAACACCGATCCTCAGCGCGCCTACGTCCTCTACTACATCGAGGAATCCCAGCATTGACGCGTCGCCTGCCTTCGGGCAGGCTTTTTTTCGTAAGGAGACCATCATGAATCCACTCGACCCAAAATCCCCTGCCGAATTTCAGAGCGTCGCCCGCCCTGGCGAGGATGAATTTGTCATCGAAAAATCCCGCTTCATCGGCTGTGCTGCGCCGGTGCAAAACGAGGAGGAGGCCCGCGCCTTCATTGCTGCGCTCAAGAGCGCCCATCCCCAAGCGACCCACGTCTGCTCGGCCTGGATCATTGGTGCTGGCGGCCTTGCCATGCGCTTTTCCGACGACGGCGAGCCCTCGGGCACGGCTGGCGTGCCCATCCTCGAGGTCCTCAAAAAAGAAGGCCTCACCGACATTGTCTGCGGCGTCGTGCGCTATTTTGGCGGCGTCAAGCTCGGCGCCGGTGGCCTCGTGCGCGCCTACACCCAGGGCGCGGTGACGGCGTTGGAAGCAGCAGAGATCACCACCTGGACGCGCCACCGGGCGCTGGTGCTCTCGGCCGACTACACCTTCCAGGGAACGATCAGCTACCAGCTTGAAAAAACCGACTGGCTGCTCACTGACACGACCTACGACGACCGCGTCCATTTTCATCTCTTCATCCCTGCCGAGGACGAAGCCGCTGCCACCGAACGCATCAACAGCTGGACGAGCGGCCGCGCCGAGCTGGACTGGGGCGATTTTTCCTACCAGGGGCGCAAAAATGTCTAGTTGCAAACAAATGCCCGCCGACGCTGGAAAAATATTGCAAATCCTGATATAATGGTGGATAATAGTGAAATCATGGGATTTGAAAAAGGGAGGCGACATTGTTGCTTTTAGATTATGAATTTCCAACCCACGTCATTATGAAAAAAGACGCCTTGGCCGACAACGCCGATCGCATCG
Source organism: Peptococcaceae bacterium (assembly GCA_030524315.1). Classification (GTDB taxonomy): domain Bacteria; phylum Bacillota; class Peptococcia; order Peptococcales; family Peptococcaceae; genus UMGS1590. The sequence continues at coordinate 22,391 of JAUNGU010000001.1, read as the reverse complement.
CCGCGCTTGGGGGGCACGCGCTGGTGGTCATCGACGCAGGCATGGACGACGCCCATCCGGCCAAGCAGGAGACCCTCTTCTGCTTGGAATACAAGGGCTTGCGCCGCACCCTCTATTTGCACACGCGCAAGATTGCGCCGACCATCGCCAATCTCGAGGCAGGCGCAGCGCTGGCACGCGAGGTGGGCGCCGATTTCGTCATCGCCGTCGGCTGCGACGCGACGCTGGAGGCTGGCAAGGCCATCGCCCTGTTGGCAGCCCAGGACATCAAGGAGGCGACCCTCTACGCCCAGGACATCACGCCCCTGCCGGTGGTCTGCATTCCGACCTCGCCGGGCAGCGGCACCGAAGCCACGCCGGAAATCCACGTCGCCCAGCAGGGGCTGGAGCGGCTAACGCTGGTGCGCAATCCCTTGGCGGCACCACAGCTGGCCATTCTCGATCCCGCCTACGTGCAGTTTATGGACGATGCCACCGTCGTCAACAACTACATCAAATCCCTGGGCCGCGCCGTCGAGGCCATCACCTCTGAGGCGGCCAACTCCATCAGCGACGCCATCGCCATTGCCGCCCTGGGGACGATCAGTGATTTGGCAGGCACCGTGCTCAACGCCGACAAGGGCTTCACCCTCGAGGACCGCGAGCAATTCATGCTCGCTTCCCACCAGGCCGGGCTGGCCATTGCGCTGTCGGGCGCAAACATGCTCGAAGCCCTGGCCTCGCCTCTGACCTACGCCTCGCATCTGCGACTGGGCCAGGCCTACGGGCTCATCATCCCGCCGGTGGTGGCGATGCTCATGGAGCGGGCGCCTTTGGTGAGCGACGTGATTTTGCAGAGCCTCTATTTCAGTCGCCTCGAATCCCTGGAGGATTTTCTCTGGGCCCTGATCGGCGAAATCGAGCCGATTCCCGCCCACCGTCTGGAAATCAGCGCCAACGCCGCCTCGAGCAATCCCCTCATCAAGGCTGGCGTACTGAGCCTCGATTTCAAGGACATTGCCAGCTGCTACGCGCACCTAGTGGCCGAGGATGAGGCCTAGCGCGCATCTTCACATTTTATGCGCCAAATCCACACATTTTCCTGACAACTTCTGTCAGATCCCATGCTATAATGTGTTCAACAGTTGAGGGAAATGATTTTCTCCCCCCTTTTCATCACCTCAACTGCCAAAACCGTCATTAATTGGCCGTCACGTTTTTTCTCTCCCTTTTTTCTCGTCGACGGCCGACTTGTACAAGACATTACGAAAATAGCGCCGACCACAGACGGCGCTATTTTTGTGCCCAAAATTTTCAACACTGGGACGGCTCGTGTTCATTTTTCAATTTTTCGGAAATTTGTTACATTTTATAAATATTCTGACTGCAAAAATCTGCTATACTTAAATCACCAGCAAGGGGGTTTTATTCTCCTTTCTCCCCCTGTTGATTTTTCGTTCTTTTCATTTTCTGCTGCCGTCTCCCTTCCCTTGACGGCAGCACATCATTCCTTTCTTATTTACACCACAGCTAACTGAAAACGGCCCTGCCGGAGATGACGGTTTCTCCGACGGGGCCGTTTTCATATGCTCATTTTTCTTTTTCAAACAGGCACTGCTTGCAGCCGCTACAACCGTTGCAAATGAGCCTGCTCGCGCAATGCGTGCACGCGGGGCCAAAGTGGGGCTGGTAGCGGTCCGCCTCGGCGACGGGCCAGCCCAGAGGATCGCGCAGGTCGTAGTGAATCGGCCGCCCGACCACGTCCATCTGCGCCCGCCACGCCATCTCGCTTTGCAGGCGCTTGTTGGGTAGATGGTAGCCGCGCCCGTCCTTGACAAAGCGCGTGCCTGTCTCGATGAAGCAAAAACGCGTGCCTGTCTGCACGCACTCCTGGCGCAGTGCCTGCACCCATTCAAAATGGCAGGGCCGGGCGCCGTCGTAATTTTCGCCGCCGCAGATGACCTGCTCGATTTGGCCTGTGGCGAGATACGCTGCTGCCGAGACCGGCCCAATGAAGGGCGCCGCCATGAAGCCCTTGTGCTTGAAGGGCAGCTCGAGCAACAGCGGCAGGCGCTCATCGGCGCGGCGCTGATTTTCGCAGGTGACGTTGAAGAAAATGTTCTCCCAACCCTCACCCCAGTCGCGCGGCAGATGCTCAGCCACCCGCTCCGGCCGCTTGGTCAGGAGCATGAAGATGACGTCGCTGCGCGCCCGCATAATCGACCATGCCTCGTCGCGCCAGGCGTCGGCCGCCTCGAGGAAGAAATCGGAGGTCATGCAGACGCGGATCATTTCGCCGCTCTGGATTTTGTAGCGGCCCTGCTGGTCGCGCGCCAGAGGATAGGTGAAGCCCTTGTCGGTGCGATAAATATCGGCGCCGTTTTTGCCGCGCTTGCGATCGAGGAAATACATGTAGCAATGGTCGCAGCCCTCGCTTTTTTTGACACAGCCGTGCCAGGGGTTCCAAATATCGTGCATCCTGCCCTCCTTTCATGCAAAAAAAGCTGCGAAGGCGCGCCCTCGCAGCTTGTGTGTCAGAGATTAGTTGGAAAATTCCACGCCGGAGGTGGTGCCATCGGCGCGATAGATGGCCTGAACCTTGTAGCCCAGCGCCTCACCAATGAAGCGCACAGGCACCATTGTGCGGTTGGCACCGGCGACAATGTATGGCGCTGCATCCATGGTCTTGGTTTGACCGTTGATGGTGTAGCTCTTGCTGCCGGCGGTCATGACGATGGTCGTGTCACCGTCGACGATGGTGATGGTGCTATCGGCACCGTTCCACTTTGGCTCCACGCCAAAGGCTTCGGTCAGCGCGCGCAGTGGCACGAAGGTGCGGTTCTGATACACCAGCGGTGCCACGTCCATGGTCTTGGTGGTGCCATCAACGCTCATCTGGGTCGAGCCAATGTTCATGGTGACCTTGTGGCTTTCGCTCGCGTTTGGATCCGTGAAGCGGAAGGTGTCGCTGACAGCCTGGTAGCTGTGACCGGCGTTGTCGGTGAAGGTCAGCTCGAGCTTGCCGCTTGTGGCGCGGTCGCTCTTGATGGCGGCAAGCATGGTGCCGTTGTCATCAAGATTCGTCAGGGCACCGGCGGTGAAGGTGATGTTGGCGCTTTCGTCCGACAGATCGGTCCAGCGAGCGCTCACCTTGGTTGGCTGGAAGTCGAGGGTGGTCGTCTTGCCATTTTCATCCAAGAGGGTGAAGGTGACAGAAATGTTTTCCCCAGCCTTGCCACTGGTTGCGCTCATGCCCAGCGCACTGGCTTCGGCAGGATTGACGATGGTCAAGGTTTTCTTGGCCACGTAGGAGCCATAGTAAGCGGTGACGGTGATCTGATCGCCTCCCGCAGCGCTCGACTTGACGGTGAAGGCTGGCTTGTTGTCATCCTTTTCCAGGAGATTTTCGCTGCCGCCGTAAATGTAGCGGGTCGCCTTATCGGTAATGTCGTAGCGCTTGTTGTCGGTGTTCACATAGTAGAGGGTCCCTTCGACGCTTTCACCGGGCGCGACGGTGTCCTTGTCAAAATCGAGCTCCAGCGCCTTGTAGGTGCCGTACTGGGAGGCCAGGCTAAAGGTCTGGCGGAATTCGGTCATTTCCGTGCCGTCGCTCCAGAAGGAAACCTGGACTTTTTCGGCGCGGGAATTGAAATTGGCGGTGATCTTGTTGTTCAGCGCGCGCATTTCATCGTCGCCGACCTTGCCGAGCTTGCCGGTGGTGATGGTCGTGTAGTTGACGCTGCCGACGCGGTTGCCGTTGGCATCCAGGGCCGTCAGGCGGATTTGGTCGTTGTCGCCAGGCACGTACTTGGCATCAAACTTGGCGCTAAAGGCGCGGTTGGTGGTGCCGTTGCCGTCATCCAGGTAGAAGACGACCTTTTCCGGTGCGTTGGCTTCGGTTTTCTGGTCGAAGGATGCGGATTTGAGGACCTTGCTGCCGGCGGCGTTGTAGACGTTGACGGTCAAGGTGTTGTTGGCAAAGGCGTCTTCGATATTCGGAATCTTGGATTTTGGAATATAGAAGGTATCGTCGCCATTGCTCGTCAGGGTACCGGAAAGCAGCGGTTCGCTCACGCCGTCCAAAATGGCGTTGACGCGATAGCCTTTTCTGGCATCGCTGCCGCTGATGTTTACAATCACATTGTCGTTTGGCGCGGTGGTGTTGCTATTGAAGCTGATGACGGTGATCTTGATGTCGTAGTCATCTGCCGACGCCGCAAAGGCGCCACTTGGCAAAAGGGTCAATAGCATCATGGCCAACGCCAACAATGCTGTCAATTTTTTCTTCATACACATGCCCCTCCTTTTAAGGTGTGTTTTATAATGTCATTCAATTATAACATAGGAAGTGCAGATAAATCAGCGCGCCCGCAGGATTGTAAATGCTCTGTCATCCAATCCGGTCATTTTTTGAGGCCTTGTCACGATTGTCGCCCACAAAGCCCCAGCGCGCGGCGCCTGTTATTTTATTGATACTTCTTTTCGATGTCGGCAATTTCGCCCACGCGGCGCTCGTGGCGACCGCCTTCAAAGTCGCTGGCAAGCCACACATCGACAATATCCAGCGCCAGGCCCTCGCCAATGACGCGCTGGCCCATGGTGAGAATGTTGGCGTTGTTGTGGTTGCGGCTGGCGCGCGCCGAGAAGGTGTCGTGGCAGAGGGCGGCGCGAATGCCCGGCACCTTGTTGGCAGCAATGCCGATGCCGATGCCTGTGCCGCAGACGAGAATGCCGCGCTCGCAATCGCCCGCTGCCACCGCCTTGGCGGCAGGCTCGGCGATCAGCGGATAGTCGCAGGATTCGTGGCTGTCGGTGCCAAAGTCGACGACCTCATGGCCTGCATCCAGGAGATGCTTTTTGATGGCGGCCTTGAGATCGACGCCGCCGTGGTCAGAGCCTAGTGCAATTTTCATAAATAATCCTCCTTACAATTCTTTCTTCCATTCTTCAATACGCGCATCAATGGCCGCTTCAATCTGGCTATAGCACTGGTCATACATGGCGTCGCTTTCGCCGACGGCGCTGATGACCTCCTCGTCAGGAATGAGGGATTCGATTTTGTCGCCGCATTCCGGCACAATGTTCTTGAGGGCGTAGGCGTGCAGCGGATTGACCACATAGATGTGATCGGCTGCATCTGCCTCGGGCCCGCTCAGACGCTTGGCGCGTCCGTCCGGGAAGGTCTCCAGCCCGTGACGCTCGCAAACGGCGCGGCTGCCAGGGTCGCGCGGATCACCGCCGCCCCAAATCGAAATCCCTGCCGAATCAATCTCCACCCCAGCCAGGGCAGGGTCCTTTTGCACCTTGTCCTTGGCGATGGCTTCGGCAATGACGCTACGGCTCACATTGGATGAGCATACAAAAATAATTTTCATGATGGGTCCTCCTTATTCCAGCACCATGGCTGGCTCAATTTGTCGATGCGATTCATCAGCGCCTCACCAATGCCTACCCTTGGCCAAGCGTCGATATAAATTTCCTTGACGCCTATGGCGTCCATCCGGCGCAAGCCTTCAAAAAGGCGATGCGCCGCATCCTCTGGATGGGCAAAGCTCCCCATATTCCAGACAAAAACCTCCGGCTCGATCTCGCCCAAGCCCGCCAAGGTTTCATCAGCAATGAGCATCCCCACAGGACGCGGTGCGTCCGCCAGTCGCACCAAAATCCGTTCTGCTCGTCTCTCGCCTGTGAGCAGATAGGCCGGCGCCTCCGGTGCATAGTGGCGATACTTCATGCCCGGCGCCTTTGGCGCTTCATCAGCTGCCGTAGGCCCCGCCATGGTCACAGGACCGATGAGGGCTTCGATGCGCGCGCGCGGAATGCCGCCCGGGCGCAAAATCGCATAGGGCGACGTCGTCAAATCGACAATCGTCGACTCGACGCCCACGCGGCAAGGCCCGCCATCGACGACCCCGGCAATGTGGTCGCCAAAATCGTGGGCCACGTGGGCCGCCAGCGTCGGCGACGGATGGCCGCTGACATTGGCGCTCGGGCCCGCCAAGGGATGGCCCAGGGCGCGGATCAACGTACGCGCCAGATCGTTGTCGGGCATACGCACCGCCACCGTGTCGAGACCGCCGCTGACGGTGTTTGAGACGACCTTGCGCTTTTTCAGCACCAGGGTCAGCGGCCCCGGCCAAAACGCCTCAGCCAAATCCACCGCCGCCTCGGGAATCTCCTCGGCAATGTCTCGCAAATCGCTCATATCCGCAATGTGCAAAATCAGCGGATTGTCCGATGGCCGCCCCTTGGCCGCATAAATGGCGCGGCAAGCATCCTCGTTGAAGCCGTCGGCACCCAGCCCGTACACCGTCTCCGTCGGAAACGCCACCAGCTCGCCCCGGCGCAACGCCGCCACCGCAAACGCCAAATCCTCCTCGCGCGAAATATCTAATAGCATCGTCATTCATCCCCCTGTGTCATGGTGCTTCCATTATACCTTTTTTCGCCAAAAATTGACAGCGCCAAGGACGCCGCGCATGAAAAAACGCCCGCCGATAGGCGGGCGCCAGAAAATGTGTCGCCGCTGTCTCACGCTTCCTCTGAGCGAATGCAGGCGGACAGCTTTTCCATATCGTAAACGACAATGCCATCCTTGGTGCGTTCGAGGATGCCCCTGCTTTTGAGCTTGCTGAGCAGGCGCGAAATGGTCACCGCATGGATGCCACAATAATTGCTGAGCTCGACGTTGGTAAAAAACGCCGGAATATGATACTGACCGTCCTTTTGCATGACGGCGAGGGATTTGAGCGCCATGCTCAGAATCGAAATCCCACCACCGGCAAATTGCGCCGCAGACAGGTCGCCGCGATCGTCCAACTCATCTGCAAGCTCCTGCAAGAGCCCATAGCAGAGACGGCTGTTGGCCGCAATCTGCTGCGCCACCTCCTGCTGCGGGATTTTGTAACAAACGCAAGCGGTACGCGCCTGAAAATCGAGCTGCGACGCCTGTCCGTAACGGTGCAAATGGACGCCGAGCATTTTGCCCGCGTAATAATAATGGGCAATGTAGTCCTCGCCATTGTAAAGCGGCAATATTTTGGCGCACACGCCGCTCATCAAATAATAATTGTAGCGCACCGGCTCGCCCACAGAAATAATATGCGCCTTTGCCGGAAATGCCACCTGGGGAAATTGCGCCAACCATTTTTGATCCCACATAGACAACACCTCCTCTCAAAATCCTATCGTGCATAACAAATGCTATTGTTGTTTTCGTCCAATCATTTGTAACATATAAGCATGAACCGCAGCCCCATCCGCTGCAAGATTACAACGAGGTGATAAAAATGGCTCAGAAAGCAACACATTCCATGTATTGGATCAATAGCGCCATAGGGCTCTTGCTCATGTTTGGCATCCCGTTGCTGCCTCCTGTGGCGCCAATCACAGAGATTGGTATGCAAATTGGCGGGATATTTTTAGGCGCGCTCTATCTTTGGTCAACGGTGGATATTTTCTGGCCGAGCCTGGTCGCGCTGGTGGCCCTCGGCTTCACAGATTATGCGGATATGTCCAGCGTCCTCCAGGCATTTTCGGCAGATGTGCCGCTGCTCATGATGTTTGGCATGATTCTTTTTGGCGCGATCAGCGACTGCGGCCTGACCCAATATATTGCCCGCTGGTTTTTAACGCGACGCGTCATGCAGGGACGGCCAGCAGTATTCAGCTTTGTCATGCTGGTGGCGGCATTTTTCATTTCATCCTTTGTGGAAACGATGATGGTTATGCTCATGCTCTGGCCGACGCTAGTGGTCATTCTCAAGCAAGTCGGCTACACCGCCAAGGATGCCTATTTTAAGATTCTCATCATTGCCACCTTCATCGCCGCCACCCTTGGCCAATGCACCCTGCCCTTCATCGGCGGCCAGCTCGTGATTCTGGGCGCTTATCAAGAGGCCAGCGGCATCAGCCTAAACTACGGGCTCTACATGCTTTTCAACGTGGTCATGAGCTTGACTATTATGCTCATTTTAACACTTGTCATCAAATTTGTGCTACGTCCGGATATGCGCAGGCTCAAAGAGTTGAAATTTGACGCCACCACGCAAGAACCCCTGCCACCGATGAGCATCGTGCAAAAAATCTACATTCTCGTCGCCATTCTCTTCATGCTCGTGGCAACGCTGCCTTACATCATTCCCGACTGTGCGCTGACAGATGTCATCAATCGCATGGGGCTCATTGGCTTTTCCTTTATTTTAATCGCGCTGCTAATGTTTTTGCGCATCGATGGCAAGCCCGTGCTCGAGCCAAGCAAAATCCGCAACTATGTCATGATGGATCTCTTTGTCCTCGTAACGGTGGCGATTTATTTTTCCAGCTGCCTGATGGCCGAGGAGACCGGCATCAGCGATTGGCTTTTGGGCCTTATGATGCCCGTCTTTGACGGCAAAGGCGCTCTCTTTTTCATGGCGGCGCTCATTGTCACCGGGGCTGTCATCACCAACTTTGCCAACAACGCCATCATGGGTGCGCTGCTCATGCAGGTAATTGTCATCATCGCTCCCTCTCTCGGCATCGACAACACCGTGCCCCTGGCTGTCACCGTCACCATGGCCATGTTCCTCGCGGTGCTGACGCCAGCCGCCTCGCCCTACGCCGCCATTCTTCACGCAAGCCGCGACTATGTATCCACCAATGATATCATAAAATACGGCAGCGTGTTCATCGCCTTTTCGATCCTCACCTACATCATCATCGGCCTCCCCGTCGCCAACCTCATCTTCTAACACCACACTCAGCCGCTGCCAGCCAGCGGCTTTTTCTTTTGCCGCGCATGAAAAAACGAAGCCACAGTGCCGATGGAGGGTCATCGGCGTTGCGGCTTTGCTGTATGAACATCAGGATTTTGCAGCCTTATATGGACGGCGCAGGGTGTTGAGGCTGCGGTCGTTGTAACGCACGTGGCCATCGCACTGCAATCTGCCGAGCACGATGCCGGGGTCTCTATCCATCTGCTGAGCGAATCCAGTGATGGATTGCACAGTGAAGCTGCCTTGCTTGACAAAGGTTTCATAATCTGCTTGCGGAATCAACTTGTCAGCAGCGTACGCGTCGGCCTTACTTTCCTGCGCACCCGTCTCGCCTTCAAAGGAAATTCCCAAATCGCCATTCATAATGTGACCGATTTCATGAAAAAGCGTGAACCAGAAGGTATCGGCTGCTGCGCGACGGTCATTGACCATGAGCACCACATGGCCATCGATTTTCACGGTTGCGCCGTTGATTTTCGAGCCGGGAATGTTCGGCAAAATCACCAGGCTGACGCCCGCTTCTCGAAAATCAGCCTGGAGTGTGTCGTAGAAATTTTCCTGGGCCGTTGTCAGTGTGAGGGCACGGTCCACTGCTTGCGCAAATTTATCTTGGTTGAATTTGTGGGTTGCCGTCGCAAGGGCTTGATTCAGAGCGATTTGCACCATCACATTAGCCTTGACAATGTTGCCCTCTGAAAGATGCGCCGTCGCACTCCGAAAGCGCACGGCCCAATCAGGCTTGGCCAGCAGCGTCAGCGACGAAATCCCAAGGAATTCGCGCACAGCCTTCATTTGCGCATCCTTTTGTCTAGGCAAATCCGGCAGGCCAAAATGGATTCTGAAATACTTGTACTCAAGGTAGGCAAAAATCTCCCGTTCTCGATCCAATTCCGCAGCGCCCTCATGGGCCGCAACAGTCGCATCAAAAGCGCTCTGCAAATTGAGCCAATATTGAATGCTCGTGCCCAACATCCGCGAGAGCTTTGCGGCAATATCCACCGAAAGCCGCTGCTTACCACGAACCAAGAGGCTCAGCGTTTTTGGTGTCGTATCTAAGCGCTTGGCAAATTCTTCCTGTGTGAGCCCTGCATCGTCAATGAGCTCTTCTATGTAGTAGCCAGGATGAAAGGCAACGCCGTCTGCGTATTCAATATAATTACTCATAATGCTTGCTCACCTCCGCAATTTCTACAATTCTTACCTGTTCTACAATTTCATCAATATGACAGGGAACGTAGCGTTCCCCCGCAGCATCCAATGGCTCGAGAATGATGCGCCACGGATCTCGACGGCTTTTGACATCGATGGCAAAATAGCCCTCCATATTATTCGCGAGCTTATGAAAATGAAATGGACGCTGCACAATGATGTCCTTCAATGTCTCTGCACTTTCCAGCGCATTGATGCGCGCAAGCAGACTTCTCGCCAAGCTTTTATCGCCGCTGAAAAGCTTTTGCGCAGATTTCAAATCACTGCATTTTTTCTTGAGTTTATCCGATGCGTATTCAACCTTCACGACGGCCTCCTTGTTTTTTCAATTACCTATCTGGTAATTTTATTATACGCGTTTTATTCATCACAGACAAGCAAATCTCTGCTCCACCCACGAAAAAACGCCCGCCGATGGGCGGGCGCTGGTGGATTATTTTTCTGCGAGGGCTTCGCGTTTTTTGTTGGCGACTTTGACGCGTTCGAGGCCGAAGAGGATGAGCACGCCGAGGACGAAGCCGAGGATGCTGAAGGTGTCGGTGCCCAGGGCCTCGAGGCCGGTGCCGAGGGTGGTTGGGCCGACGCTGATGGCGTAGAGGGAGCCGATCAGGAGGCCGAGGATGAAGTAGACGATTTTGCTGCGGTGGTGCTTGAGGGCGATGCGCAGGAAGCGCACGGCGATGGCCGCCCCGCAGAGAATGCCCACGGCCAGGGTGATGATCCCCGGCAGCACGCCGAGCTCGAGATGGGCCAGGGCATTGATGGCGTTGACCGTCGGCAGGTAGACACCCATGATGAGGAGCACCGTCGAGCCGCTGACGCCTGGCAGCACCATGGCGGAAATGGCCAGGGCGCCGGAAATAAAGATATACACATATTGGAGGGGTGCCAGTGCCAGGAAGTTGACCGCGCCGCCGTCGCCGGAGACATCACGGAAGACGATCATGCCGCAGACGAGGGCGAGTCCCAGAATCAAGAAGGGAAAATTGCGCCCGTGACCCTTGATGACGTCCTTTTCCTCATTGACCACGAAGGGAAAGGCCGCCAGCGTCAGCCCCAAAAAGAGGGACGTGAGAAAATAAATATTGCGCTCAAAAAGCTGCGCCAGCACGAGCATCGACACCACCATGCCAACCACCCAGCCAATGCCGAGCTTGCCGAGATAGCTCATGGCATCGCGACGGTCACGCGGCGAGCCACTGAAAAAATGGTGGAGTGCATTGATAAAGCGCTCGTAAAAACCCAGAATATAGGCCACAGTGCCACCGGACACCCCTGGCACGCTGTCTGCCAACGCCATACATACGCCATTAAAAATTTGCCAGATCATCTTGTCCCCTCATCTTTTTCATCATCACAATATCGCACAACGAGGACCGCTCGCTGTGCGATTTTTATTTATGCTTGCTTTGCGCCGCAGCGGCCGCAAAAGCCATCCTTCGTACCAACGCTTGCGCCACAAGCCGGGCAAGCGGTGCGCGTTTGCGCGCACACAAGTGCAAAGAGCGCCACAGCGGCGAGGTTGCCCAAAAGCCCCAGCGCAAGCCAGAGCGGGCCATTCATGGCGCGACGTTCTGCCGCCTGGTAGAGCCCTGCGGCGACCAGGAGCCAGTACGCGCCCAGCCAAGCGCAGGCGATCACCGCCAATCCTGCCGTCACGGCCTGGGCCAAGAGGCTCGGCGTACCCACGGCAGCTTCCAACCAATCGTCATCCAAAAGATAGGGATGAATCCCCGCTTGCTGCACGTATTGGGCGGCGGCCTGGATCTGCGGCCAATAGAGCGCCGCCAATACACAACCACCTAATATCATAACACACGCACTCAGGAAAATAAACTGTTTCGCCAGACGCCGGGAATCCAGCGCCATGATCTCACTGCGATAATCTTTCATCGGTCATCGCTCCTCTCATTTGATGCTCTCAGTATAGCAACGACCGATAAACACACCCTTGCCAATGTTTAAACAAAAGATAAACGATGTTTACACGCCCTTAAACCGGTAGCCCGCGCCCCAGACGGTCTGAATGTAGCGGGGGTTAGCGGGATCCGCCTCGATTTTTTCACGCAGGCGGTTGATGTGCACGGCGACGGTGGCGCTATCGCCCAAGGCGTCCATGCCCCAGATGCGCTCGTAGAGGGTCTCGCGGCTGAAAACCACGTCTGGATTCTGCATGAAAAATTGCAGGAGCTCGTATTCCTTATTCTTGAGGGCGACCTCCTCGCCGCGCACATAGACACGGTGGGTCTGGGTGTTGAGTCGCACCTCGCCGATGCCAAGCTCATCTGCCTTGGGCGCAGCCGCGCCCGTCAGCCGCTCGTAGCGCGCCAAATGCGCCTTGACGCGGGCAACGAGGACGCTCGGCGAAAAGGGCTTTTCGATGTAGTCGTCGGCGCCCAGGCCCAGGCCGCGGATCTTGTCAATGTCCTCCTGGCGCGCCGTGACCATGAGAATCGGCACCTCTGACACCTCGCGCAGGGCGCGGCAGACGGCAAAGCCGTCCATCCCCGGCAGCATCACGTCCAAGAGCACCAGATCAAACTCGCCGCTCTCGGCCCGCGCCAGGCCGCTCTCGCCGTCACCTGAGATTTCCACGTCAAAATCATTGATCTCCAGATAATCCCGCTCAATCGCCGCAATCGCGGCGTCGTCTTCAACAATCAGTATGCGTTTTTTCATTGGCTGCTCCTTTCGCAAATCGGATCTCTATGGCAAGCCCGTGGGGCGCGACATTGCGCGCGCTGATACGGCCACCCATGCGGCCGACGGCCTTGGCGACGATGGCCAATCCCAGGCCGCTGCCCTGGTTGGGATTGTGGCGCGCGGGATCGCTGCGGTAGAAAATGTCAAAGAGCTTGTCCACCGCCTCGGGGCGCACGCCGGGGCCGTCGTCGCGGGCGGTGAGCACAGCGTCGTCGCCCTCGGCACGCAGGCTGACGGTGGCAGTACCACGCGCCGCCGTTTTGTACTTGAGGCTGTTGTCCAAAAGGTTCACGAGAATCCGCCGCAACAGCTCGGGATCGGCCATCACCGTCAGCGGCTCAGCCGCCTCAAGCTGCACGTCGAGGCCGCGACGCGCGTAGTCGGCAGCGCTCGCACCGCAAATGTCCTGCACCGCCTCATCCAGCCGCAGCGCCTGCATATGCACCGGAAATTCCGCCAGGTCCATCTTGGAATAGAGGAAGATCTGGCTGACCATGCGCTCAATATCCTCGGCCTTGGTCTTGATCATGCGCAAATACTGCTGCTGCTTGTCCGGCGTGGCGGCGACGCCGTCGAGGATGCCCTCGACATAGGCCTGAATCGACGTCAGCGGCGAGCGCAGATCATGGGAAATCCCTGCCATGAGCTCCTTGCGGCTCTCCTCGTGGCGCCGAATTTCCTCAGCCGACGCCGCCAGCCGCGCCGCCATCTCGTTGAACTCGTCGACAATCGGCGAAAACTCGTCGCGCCCCTTGTAGCGGATGCGATAGTCCAGATCGCCTGCGGCAATGGCCTGGACGCCCTCGCCGAGAATGTCCAAGGGCCGGGCGATTTTGCGAAAAACAAAGCGCGTCAAAAACCAGTTGGTCGCCAGAATCGACAGCACCACCGCTGCTGCCAGCACCGCCGCCGCCACGAGGATGACATCCTTGAGCCGCTCCATGCCGATGCTGCGCGCGTCGCTGCCGCAGAGGAAGATGTGGTAGCTGTGCCCGCCTGTCTCCACGGCGCGGGCGTAAACGCTGCGCCCATCCCGCGACGCCGAGCCGTTGTCGCCCAACGCCTGCGCCGAGGCAATCAGCGACTCGTCAATGCGGCTGGTCACGCCGTAGCGATAGAAATCCTCGCCATCGCGCACCACCGTCAGCGCCAGCGACGTCTCATCGAGAATGCGGCTATACGACTCCAGCCGCGCCAGCTGCTTGTCGGTATCGCCCGATGCCAGGGCGTTTTCGACCATCGCCGTGATCCCCTGGCTCGCCTCGTAAAATTCCTCCTGGTCGTCAAAGCTCAGGCCACTCGTGCCCACCGCCGCAAACCAAATCATTCCCAGGCACAAGAGCGCAAACACCGCCGTGATCCCCACAGGAATCACGATCATCAAAATATTAGAAATCTGCAAACGGCTGCGAATCTTCACGGCGCACCTCCTGGCATTTAATGATGAAATTATACCACAGCCCACCCGCGCCGATTATAAACTCCAGATAAAATTTCCCACACCCATGAAAAAACCACGGCGCGGGGCCGTGGTGTGAAATTATTCTTCATTAATCTTCCGAGCGATGCAAATCCTCCATCAGATCCTCAACGCTGTCAAAAGGGCCGTGAATATCCTCGCCCTTTTCTGCTGCTTCCATAGCCGCATAGGTCACTGCGTTGGGTTCGTCGAGTTTCACTTCAAAGGGCAGCCCATGGCAACGAAGCGCCTGACGATAAAAAATTCCTGTCGCCGTACTGAGATCTAGTCCCAACGACTTAAACAATTCTGACGCCTGCGCCTTGAGATCAGGCTCCATGCGGAGGGTCATATTTTCTTTCTTCACAGACATGATCGGCCACTTCCTTCCGTCGTTTTCTCTATTGTATCTGTTTTTTATGCGCAATACAATTGCATCGCAAATTTCCCGCGTCCACGAAAAAACCACGGCGCGGGGCCGTGGTTATGTTGTCGTGGTGTTCTTATAAGAGCGCTCTTATTTTTGCGAGCGCTCTACATGGCTTGGTTGAAAAAGTCGACCATCTTGTCAAATGGGATCACGTCGAGTTGGTCATAGAGGTCGGTGTGGACCGCGTCGGGGATAATGAGGAGCTCTTTGTTATCCGGATTTGGATTGCCGTCCATCATGGCGGCGTAGGCGTCCTTGCTAAAATAGCAGGAATGGGCCTTTTCGCCGTGAACGATGAGCACCGCCGAGCGAATTTCATTGCTATATTTGAGAATCGGCTGATTCATGAAGGACATGCAGCCGGTGACATTCCAGCCGTCATTGGAATTGAGGGAGCGGGCGTGGTAGCCGCGCGCCGTCTTGTAATAATCGTAGTAGTCCTTGACAAAGAAGGGCGCATCCGCTGGCAACGGGTCGACAACGCCACCGCCGAGGGCATAGCTACCGTTTCTGTAATCGACGGTGCGCTGAGCGTTGAGCGCCTGCTTTTTGGCAAAGCGCGCCTCCTCGCTGTCCTCGGCGTCAAAATAGCCCTTGGCGTTGACGCGAGTCATGTCGTACATGGTCGATGCCACCGTCGCCTTGATGCGCGTGTCCAGGGCCGCCGCATTGAGCGCCATGCCGCCCCAGCCACAGATGCCGATGATGCCGATTTTGTCGGGATCGACGTCGTCGCGCACCGAGAGAAAATCCACCGCCGCCTGAAAATCCTCGGTGTTGATGTCCGGCGATGCCACATATCTTGGCTGGCCGCCGCTCTCGCCAGTGAAGGATGGGTCGAATGCCAGCGTCAAAAAGCCGCGCGCCGCCATCGTCTGCGCATAAAGCCCCGACGCCTGCTCCTTGACCGCGCCAAAGGGCCCGCTCACGGCAATGGCTGCGAGCTTGCCCGTGGCGTCCTTTGGCTTGTAGAGATCGGCTGCCAGGGTGATGCCGTAGCGATTGTGAAAAGTCACCTTGCAGTGGGCCACGGCGTCGTTTTGCGCAAAGGTCTTGTCCCATTCCTGGGTGAGTTCGAGTTGTTCGTTCATCGTGAAAACCTCCTGATGTTATTTGTCTTCTTGCTCCATGGTGTATACGAGATAATCGAGGCAGTCGATCTGGCGCTGGCTGGCGTGCAGCTGGTCCAAAAGCGCCAGCCGCTGCCTGGCCAAGAGCCGATACTGGGCTGCCCGCTCGCCGCGCGCGCCGAGGGCCAAATATTTTTGCGCCACGTCCTCGCTACAGCCTGCATCCCGCAGATTGCGCTGGCAGCGCGCCAGCTTCGATGGTTCATTCATCGGACCACCTCCCTATGGCTCTAGTGTACGCGCCGCGCTCACAAATTACAAATACCTAAGCCAAAAGACGTGTTTTGCTTTTCAGGCATGAGTTCCCGTGCTATACTAAAACCAAATCCACCAACAAGGAGGCCCCATCATGGACATTCGTGTACTCCGCTATTTTCTCGCCATCGCCCGCGAGGGCAGCATCACCAGCGCCGCCGGCAGCCTGCACGTCACCCAGCCCACCCTCTCGCGCCAGATCAAGGAGCTCGAGGAAGAGCTCGGCCAACAGCTCTTCATCCGCAAAAGCCGCACCATGGCCCTCACCCGCGAGGGCATGATTCTGCGCAAACGCGCCGAGGAAATCGTCGCCATGGTCGATAAAACCGAGGCAGAATTTTCCGCCATGGAGACGGCCGTCGCTGGCGATATTTACATTGGCGGCGGTGAGACCCAGGCCATCGGCTTGATTGCCGAGGTCGTCAGCGCCATGCGCGACGCCTATCCCGACATTCGCTTCCATCTCTACAGCGGCAACGATGCCGACGTCACCGAGCGCCTCGACAAGGGGCTGTTGGATTTTGGCATCCTCATCCAGCCTGCCGACCTCAGCAAATACGACTATCTCAACCTCCCCGCCCGCGACCGCTGGGGCGTCATCATGCGCAAGGACAGCCCCCTGGCCGCCAAAGCGACCATCGAAAAATCCGACCTCCTCGACCTCCCTCTCATCTGCTCGCGCCAGGCCATCGCGCCCCACCACAGCGGCAACGAATTCGCCGATTGGTTCGGCAATGATTTCGACCGGCTCAACATCGTCTGCACCTTCAACCTCGTCTTCAACGCCACCATCATGGTCGAGGCTGGCGTCGGCTACGCCCTGGGCCTCGACGGCCTCGCCAACACCGCCCCCGACAGCGCCCTCTGCTTCCGGCCGCTCGCGCCCCAGCTCGAATCGGGACTCGCCATCGTCTGGAAAAAATACCCCGTCTTCTCAGACGCCGCCGAGCTTTTCCTCGACAGCCTCCGCGCGCAAATTTCCGGCAGCTAAAATGTCACGATCATCCACACATTTTCATAACAGAATCATCACCGGATTTTTAGCACTCGTCCCTTGCATTGGCTAATACGCAGTGCTATACTACAGTTGTACCAAGAAAGAGAGATACACAGAGAAGGATCTCTCCGGTAACAGAAGTGAATAGCATTTATTCAAAGAATGGAGGAATGACTGATGTTACCTAGATTATTTGGTGAAAACTTATTTGATGATTTCTTTGGTGATGATATGATGATGCGTCCTTTCCGCGAGGCTCATCCCGGCAAGAAAATGGCCCAGATGATGAAAACCGACGTCCGCGAAACCGACAACACCTACGAATTGACCGTCGATCTGCCAGGATTTGACAAGAACGACATCAACATCGATCTGAAAAACGAAACCCTGACCATCACCGCTACCCATAATGAAGATAAAAGTGAAAAGAACGACGAAGGCAAATTCATTCGTCAGGAGCGCTACACCGGCTCCTACAGCCGTGGCTTCTACGTCGGCGACGTCAAGCCTGAGGACATCGGCGCCAAATACGAAAACGGCACCCTGAAGCTGTCCATCCCAAAGGCCGACAAAGCCGTCCCAGCCCCAAGCTCCCGCATCGCCATCGAATAACAGCCCATTCACATACACCCCAATCGACAATTCTTACCACCACACACAAAAGACCATCGCAGCCGCGATGGTCTTTTTGCGTAACGCGGCAGTTGGCCGGCACCGATTCTTCGCTTGCTTTTTGTAACCAGCCCAGGTACAATGAACATATGATGAACGATTATCGTCGTCCGTCAGCAACAACGAGTGCTGACGCAAGCAATGAAGCATGGTAGCGCGCCGGGATGCCTTGCCATGTGGAGCCCACGAGAGGGGTTGTGCAGCGAAACCCCAACCCGGCTAGGTGGCCAATACCGAAAGAAAATGCTCATTTTTTTGATTTACTAACCGAATAAATAAATGGCTGTGCCACAATCAATCAGATCGTGGCACAGCCATTTTTTTGTGCAAGTTTTAGCTAATGACGTTCTCGATGTATCTCTGTAGCATCCCTACGGGACTAGCTCCACTTCGTTCCGCGTCGTCGCCACTCATCATGTTACGCCAGGATATTCTCAACATACCGCTGCAACATCGCTGCGACCTGGGCACGGGTCGCATTGCCCTTTGGTGCCAATTCGCTTGCGCTCATGCCGTTCACAATGCCCTCTGCATTCGCCCACTGCATGGCGTCCGTCGCCCAGCCGCTGATGGTGCCTGCATCGGTGTAGCTCGACAGGTCGGCGCGAGCACTGGTGTCGACGCCCTTGTAGGCGGCGTAGTTGTAGAGAATCGCTGCGAGCTGTTCGCGGGTGATGCTGTCGGTTGGGCCGAAGGATTCGCTGCTGTAGCCGCTGACGATGCCATTCAAACGCGCCCAGTAGACAGCGTCGCCATAGTAGGCAGATGCGTCAACATCTGCAAATGGATAGCCAAGGTTTTCATCCGAGAGATCCGGTTCGCCCTCCATGCGGTAGAGGATGGCGACGATCATGCCGCGGGTCGTCGTCAGATTTGGCGAGAAGGTCGTCGCCGTCGTACCGGTCATAAGCCCTTCGCTGTAGACGAAGCGTACAGGGTCAATGTACCACGCATCAGCGCTCACATCAGTGAATGGGAGCTCGCTTGGTTCCGGCTGTGGTTCCGGTTCCGGCTCGTCGCTCTCGACGAAGGTCGCGGTGATGCTGACGTTGCCTTTTGGCATCGTGAAGCTGTAGGTACCGTCGCTGTTTTTCGTGACCTCGACAGTCTTGCCGCGCTTATCAGTGACACTCACAGAATCGACGACGTAGCCATCGTCTGGCGTGACGGTGATGGTGACGTTTTCACCCTCGGTCACGTATTTATCGACAACGATCTTGCCGTGTTCCGGTTGGGTCACGGACGTTTCGTAGCTGTACTTGCCATTGTACGGCTTGACCGTCACCTTGACGCTGTCGCTGGCGAATTTCTCAGTCGTCGCTTTGAATCGCACGTAGTAGTCGCCTGCCGTCAGGTCCATGCTCGTGCCCTTGACAGCCGCCCAGGTCTTGCCATCGCGGCTATATTCCATCGTGTTCGGATCCAAGCCGCTCAGCGTGTTGATGCTGCCAACGACAGACGTTGGTGCATCAAGACGACTTGGCGCCGTGAGTTCCTGTGGGTCGCTGGCGTATTCTGTTGTCGTTGCATCCTTGCGAATAGTCATCTTTTGCAATGGATCAACAGGGACGACCGTTTCCTTATCACAGGCTATCCAGTCTTTGCCGTCCAGCTTATAGGAATAGCCCGCCGAAATCGTGATGCTTTCCTTAGCATTGTCAATCTTAAAATCTGGTGTCGTACCTCGCGCCGGTGCCGTTAATGTTTGCGCGTCGCTGGCATAAGCCTCACCCGTTGCATCCTTGCGGATGGTGATACTTTGCTTTGGTTCAACGTTGACAGGCGTTTCTTTGTCACATTTTGTCCAACTCTCTGCCTTGTCCAGCTTGTAAGAATGACCCGCCGGAATCGTCACACTTTCACTGGCGTTGTCAATCGTGAGATTTGGCGTGTCGCCTTGTGCTGGCGCCGTCAATGTCAACTCGGCGCTGGCAAAAGCATCCGTGGTGGCGTTCTTGCGGATGGTGATGGTTTTCTCAGCATCCACCTTGACGCTCTTTTCCGCTTTACACGGTGTCCAGTCTTTATCGCCATCCAGCTTGTAGGAATGGCCAGCCGGAATGGTGACGCTTTCGCTGGCGTTATTAATCGCAAGATCTGGCTGCGCTGGGCGTTCAGGAAGCTTCACCTCTGTCCAGTCCGAGGCCTCGTGGGTGGTTGTAGCTTTCTTGCGCACTTTCACGGTTTTGCCAGCTGCGTCAGAGATCTCGATTGCGCCGTTCTCAAATTCACAGCCACTCTCAGCGGTGATGGTTTCCTTCTCGTAATTGATGGTGTAGCCTTCGCCTGGTTTTGGCGCGTCTTGCTCAGCCTTCGCTACAGCGGTATCAGTACTCGCGCTGACGCTGCCTGTGTGATTACTATCGCTTGCGGTAGCGACGACGCTGAGGGTTTTGCCAATGTCAGCTTCCGTCACCTGATAGGTGCTCTCTGTTGCACCTTGAATGACCTCACCGCCGCGTTTCCACTGATAGGTCACTGATTCGTCGAGCGTTTGCTTGTAGTTTGCTGTCAACTCTTTACCGAAAACAGCATCCCCTTCGATGGTCAGCGACCCTGCCAATGGTGCTGATGTGATGGACCCTGTTACATTTGTCGGTGCCGAGACGTCGTAAAAGCCTGCGTCGTTTCCGCTGAGGCTCGGTGCATCAAAGGCCACAGCGAGATTGTTGCCGACTGCCGATTGTTCAAAATGTGCCACAGCCGTCGCGGTGACGTCATCGCCATTGTAGAGGCCATCAATCTGGAGCAGCACTGCTTCAGCAATGTCAGCGGTGCCGTCGTAGGTTTTGGTGAGGGCATCACCTGTATAGGTCGATGAAACCTGCTTCTTTTGCAAATTCACCGTAATCGGAGCACTATCGCACTCCGTCAAATAGTCATCGCCATAATAATGCAAGGTCAGCGTGTTCTCTCCCGCCCCAATATCCTTGTCCGTTGTGTCGTAGGTCACTGTAAAATGACCATTCTCATCCACGTCAAAGAAATCAGAAATGAGCCTATCCCCTGACTTCAAAAATACGCGCTCCGTCGAAGGTCCGATGTCATGTACTTCACCGGTGCTTGCAATAGTGATTGTGCCGCTGATGGTGATGGTATCTCCGTAGGTGAATCTATCAGGTTCCTGGCCATCCTTTGTCACGGTCACATCGGCAATGGCCGATTTTCCCATCCCCATAGTTAGCTGCGCGCTCCCAGTAGCGACTGCGAGCCCTTCGGTATTGTTTTTCACACCGCCAAAATCGGCAGTGATGGTGTTATACCCCCATTTCCACTGGGTGCCGGTGATAGTGAACGTCGTGGACGCCGTGTAGGTATCGCCATCAGAGCTGACGGCAATCGGCTGAGCATTGAGCTTGGTGCCATCGGTACCGCCAAAATAGAAATTCACCGTGCCCAGGTCTGCCGAAAGGCTGTTGGTCGTCACCTGCTTCTTTACCATGGTGGCAACGACGGTCACTGTGTCGCCATAGTAAGCAGTGCTCACCGTCTCGCCATTCTGCTCAAAATGCACGTTCACCGTGCTCGTGCCACGCACATCGCCGCCAACGGTGCCGAGAATGGTGCCATGATTGATGATGGTGCCCTGATTATCCAGGGTGCCTTCTTGTGCATCAATGGTGCCGTTGTTGGTGAGAGTCACGCCATCAGGAATGGTGACGGTCTGTCCGGTTGTGAGGGTCAGCGTTTTGCCAGATGGAATGGTGAAATCGCTCGTCGCTGTGATGCTGTCGCCATAGAGCGCGCCGCTACTACCGTTAAAAATCAGACCGCGCCAGTTCGCTTGATCGTTTGTCGCGCCAATGGCGCTGGCGATGACGATGGCCTTGCCACTGGCGGTGGTAGTGAAAGAACCGTGGCTTTCGGATCTCTCTCCACCACCAATACCTGCCCCACCAGCACTACCATTAGCTATGACAATGCCACCGCTGATGGTAACATCACCACCGATACCCCCTAAAGAATTACTTACATTGCCTCCACCGCCGATACCCGCGGCTCTGGACCCAGCATTGGCTGTCACACGACCACCAGTGATCGTGATTGTGCCACCCCCTTGCCGATAACCACCACCAATACCTGCGCCAATCTTACCGCCAGTCGCCGTCACTGTGCCACCATTGATGCTGATGGCGCCACCAGTGGCAAAATATCCTCCACCAATACCTGCACCATTACTACCGCCAGACGCCATCACTGTGCCACCGTTGATGGTGATACGCCCGCCACTAACATATTCTCCAGTGCCACCAATGCCAGCATTATTATCGGCAACTTTTTGTGCGGTCAGCGCGCCACTGCCAGCGCTCTGCCCGTAGATGGTGAAGCTATTGCCATTCCGCACCCCAATGCCTCCGTTGACGGTGAGGCTCGCGCCATCGGCGAGGATGAGGTGGACGTCGCCAGTGACGGTGACGCGTTGGTTGATGGTGATGCCACCTTCTGTTGGCTCAACGACATACCAGTGTTCCTGGCTATCGTCCGCGCCCCACTCGGTGTCTTTCTCGGTGACTGCGGTGACTTCCGTCGCTGTGATCGATTGCAGATTGCCGTCGGCGTCTAAATATTTAACCTCGCCCTCCGCCGCCCAGCTCGGCAAGGCGCCGACAGGCAGCAAGCTCAGCACCATCGCCAATGCGGTGACGATGGCTGTGATTTTTCTAGTCATTTTTATCCTCCTACTTTCTTTCAACGTTGCTGCATACAAAAAGACGCACGGCATCTGCGAATCATTCGCAGACGCTGTGCGTCCTGAAGGTGTTGCTGATGATATTTTACGCCGCAAAAATAGACAGACTCA
>JAUNGU010000046.1 GCA_030524315.1 Peptococcaceae bacterium | reverse complement strand
GCTGGCTGGCTGGCTGATTTTGGCGTGCGCGCGTGTCATTTGCAAGTCCTCCCTTCGATTGCTGTTCAATAATTTTGCTTATTATGAATATTGTACACCATCAGTGGCGGTTTGTCTACGATTTTGCCAATGAGGAAAATCATTGTGCCGAATGTGCAAACGCTAGGAATTTCCCCTCACGCTTTGACTTTTCCCTTTATTTAGGCTATATTTGATGGGAAAGTCAGGAGGTGATTGGATGCGCGCGTTTAATTATTCGGCGCTCAAGGATGCCAAATGGGATTCGGAGATGCTGGGGCTGGTTGCCGCCATTTACAAGGAAGCTGGCAAGCAGGAATTATATCTCAAGCAACGCCCGGCAGCCCTGGAAAAATTGGTCGAAATTGCAAAGATTCAAAGCACTGAGGCGTCCAATGCGATTGAAGGGATTGTCACCACGAGCACGCGCATGCGGCAGCTGGTCGAGGACAAGGCGACGCCAAGGAACCGCGATGAGCAGGAAATCGCAGGCTATCGCGATGTGCTAAGCATCATTCACGAGAGCTTTGACACCATTCCCATCACCCAGAATTTTATTCTCCAGCTTCACAAAATCCTCTACAGCCATATGAACAACCCTCTCGCCGGGCGTACCAAGCACGTACAGAACTATATCAGTGCCACCTTTCCGGACGGTCATGTGGAGACGCTGTTTACGCCGCTGGCGCCCTACGAAACGCCGGAGGCCCTCGACAAGATTTGTGCCGAATATGGCCGCGTCATTGGCAATATGGAGGTTGAGCCGCTGATTGTGATTCCTGTGTTTATTCACGATTTTCTCTGCATCCACCCCTTTAATGATGGCAACGGCAGAATGAGCCGACTGCTCACGACGCTTTTGCTCTACCAGAACGGGTTCTATGTGGGGAAATACATTTCCTTGGAGGCAAAAATCGCCGCTCACAAGGATCTGTATTATGACGCCCTGGGGCGCTCGCAGAGCGGCTGGCACAAGGGCAGCGAGGACGTGGTGCCCTTTATCAAGTATCTGCTCGGGACAATTCTTGCGGCCTACAAGGATTTTGGCGAGCGCTTTGCTCTCGTCGAAACGAAGCTGTCGGCGCTGGAAACGGTGCGCCGCGCCAGCATGGAAAAAATCGGCCGCTTTACCAAGCAGGACATTCGCGCACTGTGTCCCGCCCTCAGCACGAGCTCCATCGAGCGCGCCCTGCGCGAATTGGTGGCCGCCGGTGAATTGAAACGCGAAGGCAGCGGTCGGAGCACCTGCTATGTCAGGTTAAAATAATCTCCTCACGCTTTGAGTTTTCCCACAAAATCAGCACACGATGACGGGCTAATTCTCCCGGCGCGCAAAAAATCCCTGCTTCACGATTGTGAGGCAGGGATTTTTGATTGCGCAGGATTTGCCAGCATCTCTCCACAGGGGATTATTTGTCGCTCACGTGTTGCGGCATTTGCCAATCGTGGTGGTTGGTGTGGAGGAGATGGTGGGCTTTGTCGCCGCATGGCTTGCCGAGGTAGTCCTTGTAGAGGGCTTGGATCTCGGGGTTTTCATGGCTGAAGCGGATGTCCATGTTGCGGTCAATGTGCCACAGGGACGCGCCGCGGTAGACGTTGAGGTCGATGCCGTCGACGATTGGCTGTCCGCCGCCGCCGACGCAGCCGCCGGGGCAGGCCATGATTTCGACGAAGTCATAGGAGGCCTTGCCCGCCTTGATGGCGTCGAGGAGCTTGCGCGCATGTCCCAGGCCCGAGGCGACGGCGATGCGCACCTCGCCTGCGCCGGGGATGTTGAAGGTGGCTTGGCGGCCTTCGCCAAACTGGGTGTCGCGAACCTCGGTGAAATCGTCGGCGTCTGGGTTCTCGCCGGTGATGAAGTAGTAGGCGGTACGCAGCGCCGCATCCATGACGCCGCCGGTGGTGCCAAAGATGACGGCAGCGCCGGTGCTTTCACCGAGAGGGCTATCAAATTCGGCGTCTTCGATGTTGTCGATCTGGATGTGGTCGGCGCGGATCATGCGCGTGAATTCGCGGGTGGTGATGACGATGTCGACGTCGGGATCGCCACAGGCGTCACGCATTGGCTCCAGGGCGCACTCGGCCTTTTTGGCGACGCACGGCATGACGGAGATCATGCAGATTTTGTGCGGGTCGATGCCGGCCTTCTTGGCAAAATAGGATTTGCAAACGGCGCCAAACATTTGCATTGGCGATTTGGCGCTGGAGAGGTTGTCGGTCATTTCCGGATAGTTGGATTTGAGGAAGCGCACCCAGCCCGGGCAGCAGGAGGTAAACATCGGCCATTTGTATTGGTCGCGATGGGTGAAGCGCTCGGCAAATTCAGTGGCCTCTTCCATGATGGTGAGGTCGGCGCCGAAGTTGGTGTCGAAAACATAGTCAAAGCCGATTTCCTTGAGGACGCCGACCATTTTTGGCGTCGAGAAGACCTCGGCATCCATCCCGAGCTCCTCGGCCCAAGAGACGCGCACCGATGGCGCCACCTGAACGACGGTGACAATGTCGGGATCGGCGAGGGCGTCGAGGACCTTGTTGGTGTCGTCGCGGGCCTGCAGCGCCCCGGTTGGGCAGTGGGTGATGCACTGGCCGCAATAGGAGCAGTCGGCCTCGCCGATGGTGCGGTTGTGGCTGACGTTGACGGTGACGCGGCTGCCGGTACCGGCGAGGTCCCAGATGTTGAGGGAGGTGATCTTGTCGCAGACCTGGATGCAGCGCATGCACTTGATGCACTTGCTGGCGTCGCGGATGAGCGGCGAGGTCATGTCCCAATCAAAGGCGGGCAGATCCTTTGGGAAAGGATTGTCGTGGACGTTGAGCTCGTAGGCGATGCGCTGGAGCATGCAATTGCCGTTGCGCACGCAGGTCGGACATTCGCAGTTGTGCTGGCTCAGGATGAGCTGCAGATTGGTGCGGCGGGCGACGCGCACGCGTGGGCTGTTGGTGCGCACGACCATGCCCTCTTGGACCGGGTCGATGCAGGCAGGCACGAGGTGGTCGACGCCCTCGACCTCGACGATGCAGATGCGGCAGGCGCCGATTTCGTTGAGGCCCTCCCAATAGCAGAGGCTAGGCACCGGATGCCCAGCGATGTTGCAAGCCTTGAGAATGGTGGTCCCTTCGGGCACAGTGATGACGGTGTCGTTGATTGTCAAGGTTACCATTTTGTATGTCTCCCCCCTTTGAAAATCCCGAAGCCAAAGTGATCGCAGCGCAAGCAACGGCTGCTTTCGGCCATGGCGCCTTTTTCGGTCATGCCGCATTCGATGCAGTCAAAATTGTGCTTGCGGATATTGGCTTCTTGCTCGGTGGTGTTGACACGAGCGTGCGGTGGTTGGTCGTCGAGGCGTGGCTCGGGAATATCCACGTCGACGGTGATTTCGTGGTTGAAGCCCAGATGCTCGTCAATATTGGCGGCTGCCACCTTGCCTGCGGCAATGGCGCGAATGGCGCTGGCCGGGCCGGTGACACAGTCGCCGCCTGCAAAGACGCCGTCCATGTGCGCATCGCCGAGGCGGCTGTCGCTGAGGGCCTGGATGGTACCATGGTAGACAGGCACGCCCGCCGCTTCAAAGGCGCGGGAATCGATGCCCTGGCCGATGGCTTCGACGATGACGTCGGCAGGGATGCGCGTTTCCTCGACCTCGTCGGGCATGAGAGATGGGCGGTTGTTTTTGATGAGACCGGTGAGCTGCTTTTGGGCGATGAGGGCGGTGACGTTGCCGTCGGCGTCGGATTCGATGCGCACCGGCGCATACATGGTGAGGAGCTCGGCGCCTTCGGCGATGGCCCCTTCGACCTCCTCAGGCAGGGCGGTCATGTCCTGCTGGCGGCGGCGATAGACGCAGGTGACGCTGTCGGCGCCGTAGCGAATCGCCGAGCGGGTGACGTCCATGGCGACGTTACCGCCACCGATGATGACGACCTTCTTGCCGCGATAATCGGGATAGATGTCGTCGCCAATTTGGCGCAGCACCTCCACCGCGCTATAGACGCCGTGGCTGTCCTCGCCGTCGATGCCCGTTTTCTTGTCGGTGTGGGCGCCGATGGCCAGATAGAGACAGTCGTAATCGCGCTTGAGATCGGCAAAGGACACATCCTGGCCGACGGTGGTTTCCAGATGCACGTCGATGCCGAGCGAAAGAATCGAGTTGATCTCGCCCTCGAGGAGCTCGCGCGGGAAGCGGTAGCTCGGAATGCCGTAGCGCAGCATGCCGCCGAGGTGCTTCTGCTTTTCAAAAATGGTGACCTTGTGGCCCATGAGCGCCAGGTAATAGGCGCAGGAGAGCCCGCCGGGGCCGCCGCCGACGATGGCAATCTGCTTGCCGGTGGCAGGGGCGCAGGCCGGTTGTGGCACCTCGCCCGCCGTGTCGCAGGCAAAGCGCTTGAGGCCGCGGATGTTGATGGCGTCGTCGAGCATGTTGCGGCGGCAGCGGGCCTCGCATGGATGCTCGCAGACGTAGCCGCAGGCCACAGGAAATGGGTTGTCCTTGCGGATCAGGCGCACCGCATCGGCAGGGCGGCCTTCGCGAATGAGGGCGATGTAGCCGGGCACGTCGACCTTGGCTGGGCACAGCGCCACGCATGGCACCGGCTGCTCCATATTGCCGAGGCAGCGGTGGTGCTTGATGTGCTCCTCGTAATCCTCGCGAAAGCCCTTGAGCCCGCTGAGCACAAGGCTTGCGGCGTGGGTGCCGATGGTGCAGGAAGCGGTGTTGACAATGATGTTGGCCGTTTTTTCTAAGGTGTCGAGGTCCTGCATCTTGCCCTTTCCATCCAAAATATCGCGCATGATCGTGGCCAGCTGGCCCAAGCCAATGCGGCATGGCGAGCATTTGCCACAGGTTTGCGCGTGACACATGGTCAGGAAATTCAGGGACATATCAACAGGACACAGCCCCGGGCCCGAGGCAATGATGCGACGCTCCATGTCGTGATAGAGCTGGTCGACGACCAATTGGGCGCGGTCGGGGGTATTGATATCCAATCTACTCAATGGACTCCCTCTTTTCTCCAAAAAATTTGTGCAATAGATCCTTCTCCACGGCGCAATCGCCGATGGTTAATACTTATATTATGACACCTCAACAAATAAATGTCCACGAATGCGGCTTACGAAAAAATGATGTCATCGATAAATTTGAGATATTTGCCGCAAAAAATAAACGCTCCCCATATCACCGTCTCGATTTTTGTTATTTCGAGCTCTACTTTATAGGGAGCGTTTCACAGATGGTTTTTCATTTGTGTTACGATTTTTTATCCAAATTAATTTGTTTTCTTGAACGATGACCTTATTTCATCAACGTGCTTACAGAGGTTTCGTATACTAAACCTTGAGAATCAACCTGCACCAATCCAGAAGGTACGTTTTTGTGTTAAGTCATTTCCCATATTACGCCCGGATGTATTTCCTTCCGCACCCGTATGTTCAGCAATAACATAGCCCTGTGCATTTTGTCCCATCATAATCGCGCTATGATGCCATTTAGATCCATCCGAGAACTGAATCAATGTCCCTCTAACTCCTCCGGCTGTAGAAGGATAATTTGGAACTGATTGATAATACCCTCTTGCAAGACCATTATTCATCAGATAGTTTCTTAGCAATTCAACATTCACCCAGCTTGCACTATAACTAGAGCTACTGTTATAGTACCATCCATTTGTATCAGATAATCCTCCGGCGCGGATACATTGAGATGCAAAATTGGTACAATCACCGCCTTGTAATACACCGATAAAGATATACTGTGAATAATTTGGATTGTTACCATATCTACCGGCATACAAGGCAGCATTATTTTTGGAATACATGTCTACCATTGGCATGGCTTCGGAGGAAGCCGGTTCATCTTGCATATATGCCATATTTACTGCATTTAGTTTAAAAGATGGGGCATCTACACTTCCAGTTACGTAATCATTAAAATTTGTATCTGATTCATAATTCTTTCTTTGACAGCTATTGAACGTGTAATTTTCGATCCAGTCATCTTCATCATCTGAATTCATATATTTTTTCAATGTTTCTGGTACATAATTTGTCGCAAAGATAACATTTTCAATTTTCCATTGTCCATCTTCCTGCTTCAAAAGATAAGCCTCAATACCGCCATAGCTTACATCTTGTATTTCAGCTTCAGGATAAACAACATCTGCATTTCTATTGACAACCACCTTCGCATAGGTATCACCAATTTCTATTTGTTGGAAATCCAATGAAAAATCGTAGGACATTACACCTTCACCTGCCATCGGTTTATTGAACATTTCATAAAGATTCCTTGCATTGGCTTCCTGATAGATTCCTTCAGAGGAAAATTTTTCTCTAGGATATAATTGATACACGCCAGAAAACAGTGATGAAAGATAGGTTTGATTATAACCATAAATGACATCCTTGATTTCTGCACCTGCATCAGGTTGAGCAACTGATTTTATTGTAGTATTACTATTTATATTCATCTTCATATTATCTTTTGAAAACATACTGATTGTTCTGTCACTTGAACGAATCTCGAAAGAATCGTCATCAATTTGATGCTCAACTATTGAATCTGCAATATCGGAATAATATATCTTCAAATCTTCATTATTTGAAGTGTCAGCCCACGCTGTGGAAACAAACATTAAAACAGATGCAAGACATACTATCCCAACCAGCCCGGTCAAACGTTTTAACATTTTAACCCCTCCTTATTCAAGCTTATATTTCTGTTAGTGTAAAAATGGTGACATATGCCCATCTTTATTATCAGTGGCTAGAAACCGAGGTGCATTTCTTCAATATTAAATGAAGGTTTATCGATACTGCCAAGCAAATAGTCGCTAAAGTTTATATTCGACTCATAATTTTTTCTCTGGCAATTTTCAAAAGAGAACCGCGACTCCCAGTTATCAGCACGCACTGCGTTACGAAAATCTATGAATGTATCATTCGGAAAATTTGTTTGAAAGATGATGTTTTCAATTGTCCATTGATCATCCACTTTTTTCAGCAGATACCCTTCTCTAATACCATAGGATACGTTTGCAACCTCTTCGTTAGGATAGAGGGTATCAGCCTCAAGCGAGACGATGACCTTTGCCAGGTCTCTGCGAATCTTGAGCTGATCAATATGAACAGCGAAATTGTAATTGCGGACGCCCACTCCAGCGTCACGCTTATTAAACATTTCATACAGGTTCCTGGCATTTGCTTCCTGATAGATGGCCTCAGAGTAGAACTGTGAACGGGGTTCAATCTGATAAACCCCGGAAAACAGCGAGGATAGATAAGTTTGGATATAACCATATACCACATTTGTGATTTGTTCTGTCTCGTCATTTTGCAGTAAAAAATCAACGACTTGTGCTTGAACCCCCAGCGAACAATCAAGCTTCATGTTTTCTTTTGAAAATGTATCACGACTCTCATCATTCCCAAAAAGCGCATAGCTTCCATCACTCACTTGGTAGTCATAGGCATGCAAGCCTTTTTCTGTGATTGCCAGCTTTATATAGTTCGTTGTATCATTTTCATTTGCCAATATCGCATTTGGAAAAAGCAATAACAGGACCAGCACCATTATGCCCAACTTTTTCATCGCACTCACCTTCTAACAAAATCCATTATGCAATCACCTCCGCAACGACCAACCTACTTTTGAATTGGCACCTCCCTTCTGTTTTCTTCATTTTCAGAATAGCACATAAAATTACCCTTTTCATCAAAATAACGCATTATTAATAATTTATTTAGAGAAATGTCACGTTTATGTCATTTTCTTCATAAATAAGAAATCAATTCCGCTCTGAAAGCGGTTATAATTGGTACTAAGGAAACCTATTAGGAGGTGAACATATGGCTGAAAAAATTTTAGTGGTAGATGATGAAAAGGATATTACTGAGCTCATTAATTATTTTCTCAGCAAGGAAGGCTATGACATTATCTGCGCTTACAACGCCACTGACGCTTTGAAGCTCATCAACAGCACACCCTTTGATCTTGCTATTTTAGATATTATGTTGCCAGATGAAAGTGGCTTTTCGCTATGCAAGAAAATTCGCGAACGGTTTCAATACCCAGTGATCATGCTTACAGCGAAAGTCGACGCCATCGATAAGGTGACTGGACTAACCATTGGTGCCGATGATTATATAACAAAACCCTTTTTGCCTTTGGAATTAGTCGCCCGCGTCAAAGCACAGCTACGCCGATATAAGGAATACAATACACCCACAGATAACGCCCCGCACAAAACCATCATCCACAGCGGACTGATCATGGATCTGGATACCCAAGAATGCACGCTAGGCGAAAAACCACTTTCTCTTACACGCACAGAATTTGCCATTTTAAGAATTTTGTGTGAACATAAAGGTTCCGTGGTAAGCGCCGAAACCCTTTTCAAGGAGATTTGGGGCGAGGAATATTTCAACAAAAATAATAATACGATTGCTGTTCATATACGACGGCTACGAGAAAAAATGAACATCCACCTAGAGGGAAGAGATTTTATAAAAACAGTTTGGGGACGGGGGTATAAAATTGATTAGCACATCCATGTTAAAGTCCAAAATTCCCTGGCGATTTATCACTATTTTTGCTTTAGTTGTTGTATTATGCCTGGGTTGCGCCATTGTTTTTGACGATGTATTTAATGGTATGCTTGTGGACTGGTTCGAAAAAAATTATTCTGTTATGAGCACCCATTACGACGAAAATACCCAGCGTCAGGTGACCATCTATCGTCCAGACTGGTCAAAGGTAAAGGAATTGTTCTTTTTTGCCACTGCCTCAATTCTGTTAATCATTGGTATTCTGACGTTGTTCGCAACAAAAATATACGCTTCTTTCATCGTAAAGAGACGCCTAAAAATCTTTTCCGCACTGATCCACCAATATATCATTTCTGATAAGGATGCCGCCGAGGTCTTTCCAGAAAAATACGATTACCTTGCCATAGAAATGCGAGAAGTAAAAGAAACCCTCAAAAATCATGAAAAGAGATTGCAAGAGGAAACCGCAAAAAAGAATGATCTGATTACCTATCTGGCGCACGATTTGAAAACCCCTCTCACTTCTGTGATCGGTTTTCTAAGTCTATTACGCGAGGCGCCGGATATGCCAGCAAATATACGGGAAAAATATATCAATGTTGCGTTTCAAAAAGCGCTGCGTTTGGAGCGTTTGATCAATGAATTTTTCGATATCACACGCTTTAATTTACAACAGGTACATATGAATGCCGAGACCTTTGACCTCTCCTACCTATTGATGCAACTGACAGATGAATTACTGCCTTTGGCCCACAAGCATAACAATCAGCTCCAACTCGATAAGCCAGAGGAACTGATCATGTTCGGCGATGCAGAAAATCTGGCTCGCGTCTTCACCAATGTTTTGAAAAATGCCATCGCCTATAGCTATTCAGATACCGATATTCTCATTAAAGCAAGGCAGCTCGACGAACATGTACAGATCAGCTTTATCAACCACGGCCCGACGATTCCATCCGATAAGCTCCCTTTGCTTTTCGAGAAATTCTATCGTCTTGATAGCGCCAGATCTACAGAAACTGGTGGTGCCGGACTTGGACTTGCAATCGCTAAAGAAATTCTCACCTTGCATAGTGGAACCATTACTGCCGAAAGTAATGATCATATCACTCAATTCACCATCACACTACCTGCCAATCTCAATAAAAATTAATCCGCTCGAACGCTCCCCAAAGCAATCCATCACGCACAAAAACACGCCTCCATATGACAATGTAATCTGAACACTTACATTATCCTGGAAGGCGTGTTTTTGTGTATGGCCTATTCACTTCACGCATTCAACATGCGCATATTTCTATAAATTAAAAGACGGAAGGCTGAGCCTCCCGCCTTTTAGCGTGGAAAAATTAAAGAGTGAACGTGCGCTGTGAGAGGAAAACACCTCGCACGATGTATTTGGTTTTACAGCATGACCGCTGCGACATAGGAGAATGCGCAGACGATGGCGCCGTAGAGCACGCAGTACTTGACAGACTTGGACATGATCAGGGAGTCGGTACTCTTGACCCCTTCAATGGTGCCGATGGCGGCCACGGCGATGGCGATACTCTGTGGAGAGATGAGCTTGCCGATGGCGCCGCCAGCCATGTTGGCTGCAACGAGCTGTACAGGATCTGCGCCGAGGAGCCCAGCCACCTGAACCTGCATCTGTGCAAAGAGAACGCCGGCGGAGGTGGTGGAACCGGTAACGAAGGTCCCGAGGATCCCAACGAGTGGCGCCAGTGCTGGGTAGAAGCTGCCAGTGAGCTCAGCCAGGAGCACAGCGATGGCAGATGTCATGCCGCTGTAGCCCATGACCTTGGCCATGGCGATGATGAAGATGATGGTGGCAATGGCCTTCCACATGCCCTTGAGGGTCTGGCCCATGACTTTGCACATGGTGCCGACGGAGGCTTTTTGGATGAAGCCGCCGATGATCCCAGCGAGCAGCAGCATGACCGCAGAGTTCAGAATGACAAGGGACAATTCTGCCGCCCCTTCACCGGAGTAGACGCTAAAGACGAGCTTGTAGCTGTTGACCCAAGCGTTGATTGGTGCAACGAGCTTGGATGTCCCGATGAGGAGAATCAGCATGATGACGTATGGCGACCACGCAGCGAGATTGCCAAAAGGAATGCTCTTGAGGTGTTCTTTTTCGTCAGCGGACATGGTCATGATGAAGTCAGGGTCTTCGGTTGGTTTGCGCTTGGCAGCCAAGAGAACCATGACGATCAAGCTAAAGGTGTTACCAATGAGGTCGACGGTTTCAGCGCCAACAAAGTGAGCAACGAGCAGTGCAGGAACCACGTAGGACACACCGGCGATCAGGGTGAAGCCGACCATGTCTTTGAAGGCGTTCTTGGATTTTTCGGTGCTGCCCATCAGTGCAATAATGAGGAATGGGCTGAGCAAGGAAGGAATTACCAGCATATTCATGGCAGGGCCGGAAATTTGCAGCGCGTCCATGCCAGCCAAGCCAGCGGCGGTGGTGGTAGGAATACCGATGGAGCCGAAGGTTGGAGGGGTGGCGTTGGCAATCAAGCAGGCCACAGCGGAGAACAGTGGGTTGAAGCCAAGAGCGACCATCATTGCAGCAGGAATAGCAACGGCGGTACCAAAGCCGGCGACACCTTCCATGAAGCCACCGAAGCCCCAAGCGAGAATGAGTACGAGCACGCGCTTGTCGTTGGTTACGGAGGTCAGCATGTTTTTGATGAGTTCCATGGCTTTGGTTTCAACGCAGAGGTTGTAAGTAAACATGGCTGCGATGATGATGAAGCCGATTGGCCAGATGGCACCGATGAGCCCTTCAACAGAAGCGGTGAGCGATTCGCTGACCGTCAGGCCTTTGAGCGTATCGCCAAAGTTGATGGACTTGAAGATGATGCTTTCGATAATAGAAATAACGAGTGCGGATGCGCAACCGATGTGGCCTGGCAGCTTGAGCACGAGAAAAGCGATGAACAACCAGATAATCGGCAGAAGCGCAAGAATAAATTCTAGAAACATAACAAATCCCTCTTTTCTTTTGGAGCGTTCACGACGCGAGCCTCGCAAAACGATTCCCCGCTGATCTTTTGCGGTGTCGTCGTGACCAATTTTTCTTACAACACTATTAAACTTTAATTTCAGAATATTGTCAATGGAATGACGAAAAATGGTTAACCAATTTCGATAAGCATGCTTTATAGATGAATGTATTAAATTCGGCGAACGTTATCGAAATCTATGCTATGATAGGTAAAAAGGGGGCGACAGCCATGGTTCAACAGGATAACAACTACGAAAAACTCATCAGCTACATTGAGCAGCAGCTTCTCGCCGGGGCACTCAAAATCGGCGACCGCTTGCCGGCGGAGCGCGAGCTCTCGGCGATGCTTGAGATCAGCCGCGGGTCGGTGCGCTTTGGCATGGCGGTGCTCGTGGCCATTGGCGTGGTTTGCAGCAAGCAGGGCAGCGGCAATTACATCAACGGCGCCTATGATCACAAGCTCACCCAGATCATGACCATGATGTACGCCCTAGACGACATGGACGAGCGCGAGGTGTTTGGCTTTCGCTATTCGGCGGAGCGCGAGGCGATTCTCTTGGCGCCGCAAAATATTGACGCCTCGCAAATCGCCCAGCTGCGCGCCCATCTCCAGGGGCTCCTCACTGCCACCGACAAGAGCGAGCAGACCTACCACGACCAGATGCTGCACCAGATCATTGTCGAGGCGAGCAAAAATCGCCTCGTCATCGCCCGCTACAAGGCGCTCAACACCCTCTTGTCCACGGTCATCCGCGGCGTTCGCGACGAGGTCGGCGAGCTCGGCACCGAGGCCTTCCAGGGGTTGGAGCGGGCGCACATCAACCTTGTCGAGGGGATTTGCAGCTACGATTTTGACGCCGCCCGCGCCGCCCTCGACGACCACTACGACTATCTCATGCGCGTCGTCAAGGAATGATCCCACAAAAAAATCCAAGCACTCGTGATGAATGCTTGGATTTTTTTGTGCTTATTTGTAGCGCGCCGCATTTTCTGCCTCGGCGCGGGCGATGAGGCGCTCGTAGCCGCCCAGAGCAGCAAAGGCGGCAAACTGGGCGCTGCGCTTGTGGCGCGGCATCGGCGGATGGCGACGCGAGGCGGGCCGGGGCATGTGGATGAGGGTTTCGGGATCGATGTTCATGCGCGGTGTCCTCCTATCTGGTTGTTGCGATCGATGGCGGTGGCCCCTTCCTCCAGGCTCGTGGCGCGGAGGATGGCGTTTTTGCCGAAGCGCTCCTTGATGGCGAGCACGGCCTCCTGACGGCGACGCGCCTTTTGCTCCTTTTCGGCTTCCTCGGGCGGCGTCGCATCAAAGAGACTCTGCTGGCGCGCCCGCGCCGCCTGGGCCTCACCGACGACGTGATTGGCGCCCAAGGTTAGGCGGCGGATCAAGAGGTCGGCATCGACAATCTCGTCAAAGAGCGCGCCAAAGCGCTCTAAAAAGCGCTCGGAAGAGGACGTCATCTTGGCAAAATTCGCCGTGCCGTGGGCGTGCTTGGGCACCTGACGACCGTAGTGGTCGATGTGGACCTCGCCGCGGTACATTTTCTCGCCGCGGGCCGGGTTGAGATTTTCGATGTCATAGCCCACAGTGAGGGTGATCTGGTCGCAGACGAGGCCCTTTTTGAGCAGGTCCAGCGACATGGCCTCGGCCATTTCCAGGAGCACCCGCCGCGCCTTGACGGCGGTGTAGGGCTCGTGGAGGACCTGGCCGCTGCTCAGGCTGTTGTTTTCGGGGACGTAGGATTTGATATCGGCCAGGGTGCAGGGCTCCCAGCCCCAGGCGTGGTCGATGAGGAGCTCGGCGTTGACGCCGAAGGCCTTGTAGAGCAGCTCTTCGTTGTAATAATCGCCGTCGCCGCCCAAGGAGCAGCGCGCCACGTCGCCCATGGTGCGGATGCCCATCTTGGCCAAACGCTTGGCGGTGCCGCGGCCGACACGCCAAAAATCGGTGATCGGCTCGTGCGCCCAGAGCTCGCGCCGGTAGCGTGCCTCGTCAAGCACCGCCAGGCGCGCCCCACGCGCATCCGGCGCCATGTGCTTGGCGCGAATGTCCATCGCCACCTTGGCCAGGTAGAGATTGGTGCCGACGCCCGCCGTCGCCGTGATGCCCGTCGCCTCAAACACAGCCTGCATGAGCATCCGCGCGAGCCCCTCGGCATCGGTGCGGTAGGTCCGGAGATACGGCGTCGCGTCGATAAAGACCTCGTCCACCGAATAGGCATAGATGTCCTCGGGCGCAATGTAGCGCAGGTAGATGCTGTAAATCGTTGCGCTCATTTTCATATAGAGGGCCATGCGCGGCCGCGCCACAATGTAATCCAACGCCATCTCAGGATGCGCCGCCAACGTGGGCGCATCGCTTGACGCTCCCTCCAGGGGCGCGCCTGCCAAGGTGCGCCGCCAGGCGTTGATTTTTTCCACCGCCTGCTCCACCTCAAACAGCCGCGGCCTGCCGCCGACGCCCTCTGCCTTGAGGGCCGGCGTCACCGCCAGACAAATCGTCTTGTTGGTGCGCGCGCCATCGGCCACCACCAAATGGGTCGCCAGCGGGTCCAGCCCCCGCGCCACACACTCCACCGACGCGTAAAAGGATTTCAGATCAATCGCAATATACCACCGCACCACCGTCCACCCCTCCTTTCAGACGCCAATTATTTCGGAACGCTGGTTTCTTTGGCTATTATATCACACCGCCGCGCGCAAAACAATCGCCCGTTCGGGAACGAAAGTCTCTGAGCAATCGCTATGGCATGCTTTTTTCATATGACAGCGCATTTGCGATAGGTATTTGATATTTCTACGCGCGCCTCTTATACTGGAGTCAAAATCATCCACCGAGGAGGCTCAGCCATGAAACGACGCCTTGTATTATTGCTCGGCCTGACGCTCGTGCTGCTCGCAAGCGCCTGCGGCGCCAGCCAACCCCAGGCAAATTCTACCGGCGCAACCAGCGCCACCCCATCAGAAAAAATCCACCAAGGAGCATCCGTCATGAACACACCCGCCAGCTTTGATTTTTCCACCCACACCGTCCGTCTGAACAGCGGCTACGACATGCCCCTCATGGGCCTTGGCACCTACAGCCTGTCCGACGAAGAATGCTACGCCGCCGTTACCACGCTGCTTGACGCCGGCGGTCGCCTCATTGACACCGCCTACATGTATCACAACGAAGCCGCCGTCGGCCGTGCCGTGCGCGATTCAGATGTGCCGCGCGAGGATATTTTTGTCACCACCAAGCTCTATCCGAGCCAATTTGACGACGCCGAAGCAGCCATCGACGCCGCGCTGGAAACCATGGACATTGGCTATATCGACCTCATGCTCCTGCACCATCCCGGCGACGGCGACGTCAGCGCCTACCGTGCCATGGAGCAGGCCGTCCGCGACGGCAAAATTCGCTCCATCGGCCTCTCCAACTGGTACATCGAGGAGCTCGATGACTTTTTGCCGCAGGTCAGCATCATCCCCGCCGTCGTGCAAAACGAAATCCACCCTTACTATCAGGAGCAAGACGTCGTGCCCTACATCCAGGAGCACGGCATCGTCGTCCAGGGCTGGTACCCCTTCGGCGGCCGCGGCCACACCGCCGCCCTCTTGGGCGATGAAACCATCACCGACATTGCCCAGCGCCACGGCGTCACCGCCGCCCAGGTCATCCTCCGTTGGAACCTCCAGCGCGGCATCAGCGTCATCCCCGGCTCTAGCAACCCCGACCACATCCACGAAAACCTCGACCTCTACGGCTTCAGCCTCAGCGACGAAGACATGGCGCGCATCACCGCCCTCGACCGCAACGAAAAGCACGACTGGTATTAAGCCACCGCACGCAAAAAGCGCGTTATCCGCATGAGATAACGCGCTTTTTTGCGTGCAGCGAATGTCGATCCGCTCGCGCCGTGTGGGGCGAGACGCCTTCACAATCGTTCGTAAAATTGTCAGGGTTATTGCAATCCACTCACCCCGTGTGGGGGGTGAGACATGTCAGCGAGTCTACTGCGTCACATACACCGTGCGCGTCGCGCCGTCCCATTTCACCTGGGCGCCGAAGGCTTCGGAAATGGCGCGAACCGGCACCATCGTGCGGCCACCGATGATTTGCGCAGGCACATCCAGGGCGACGGGAGCGTCGTTTTTGTAGAGGGTATTGTCGCCGACACTGAGGCGCACAGTGGTGCCATCCAGGGTACTCGTGACAGTGCGGGTCGTGCCGTCCCAATCGACACTCGCGCCGAGGCCTTCAAAAATCGCCCGCAGCGGCACAAGAGTGCGGCCATTCTGGATGATCGGCGACTGATCCATCGCCAGCGCCTCGCCATTGAGCATCACCGGAATGCGATAGCCATCGAGCAGCGACTTCAACCGCGCCGAATCGGTGATCGGATACCACGGAATGTCATAGCGGTATTGATACAACCGCTGCACCGCTTCGTAACGCGCACCAGAAATCGGCCATTTCACGTTGGGGTCGTTCGCGCCCTCGTAGAAAAATGGATATTCCTCTGATGTTCGATAATCGTGCTCTACGTATTGCTTTAACGTTGCTGTTGCACTGTGTGCAGGGATCTCATAATAAAGCACGCCACCTTCAAAAGCACTGTAACTTGACACATTCTCCAGGATATTGTCTTTCATAATACTAATTCTTAGCCACTTTGTTCCCAGCCAAACGCCATCACCAAATAAACGTTGCACACGT
This sequence comes from Peptococcaceae bacterium, assembly GCA_030524315.1. Lineage (GTDB taxonomy): Bacteria > Bacillota > Peptococcia > Peptococcales > Peptococcaceae > UMGS1590. The sequence goes on along the minus strand of JAUNGU010000046.1, from coordinate 613 downwards.
CCATTAGCATAACCAAAGGCGTCATACATATAGTAATTTGTTGCCCCTGGCGTATAATCACCGGGGCCCTCACTATGGGTACCAATAAATAACTCTGGCTCACCGTCACCAGCCATGTCGACCAGTGCAAAAGACAACTTTGTTCCGCCCCCGCTCATCAGCGCCAGCTGTTGATTGATATCCAGTTGCTCGACAACACTGAAATCAAAATCGCTATTTTGCGCGGCCACATACTCATCCAGCACCGCCTGATAGCTGCTGTAGATATCCCCGCTGCGCCCCGCCTCAGCAGCCACAGCAGGCACCGCCAGCGGCAGCGCCAATCCCAGCGCCAAAACCCCAGCAAGCAACGCTCGTCCTCTTTTTTTCATGATACATCCTCCTTTTTTGTTGCTATTTGTGCGCCATGTTTATCGATTATTATACCACAGCCCCTATGCAAAAATCACCACCCTTCCAAATGATCACTGCGACACACTTACAATCCACATACCCCGTGTGGGGTGAGACTGTCGCCAGGTTTTTTTGTGTGGCGAATTGTCAAGTCAAGTGCAACACAGTTGAATAATATACTTCATACGGAGTCTTGTAGCCTAGACATTTCCTTGGGCGC
>JAUNGU010000045.1 GCA_030524315.1 Peptococcaceae bacterium | reverse complement strand
ATGCCTCATCAAATAAAATATCTGGCCATTCAGGTGTCATGCTTAAACCTCCTCAATCTCGTCGATGGCAGATTTCTCCAGAGGCTCGCGCTCGGCGCGGCCTTCGATGCTAAACATCTGGTAAGTGCCATCCTTGACGCGCTGCCAGGTGTCCTCGTCGTCAATTTTGAAGCCGATCCACCAGCCTACGGGGAGGCTGTCAGGTTCCAGACCCATAGCACGTTGTTTTTCGGCGGTGAAGACGCAGCTTTCGACGAGCTTGCCCTTTTTGCGCAGGCCTGGCTGGTGCTCCTCGCCCGTGTCACGGAAATGCAGCACATACTCATAGGCGGCTTCCTCGAGGTCGTCAGGGTCAATGACGTCCTTCTGCAAATCCTCAATCGGCTCACCATCCTCTGTCAATGCCACCGACGCCCAGCCAAAAACCAGGCGCCGGTCGTCGTCGGTTTTGAAAATCTCAACGGTTGGCAAGGATTTTTCGACGGCTTTGCCAGTCTGCCAGTCGATACCACGTTTATCGAGCGCCCGTCGTGCAGCTCGGACAGATTCATTGTCCTCGTTTCCATTTGCAGTCTCTAACAATCTCTCAACCTTTGTCTTTGGTCGCAGCTCTCCGTTGTTCACTTTTTCCCGGTACTCCTTTATTTTCGCTTCTCGCGCATCATGATATTCCCTGTTGGCGGCGAGGGCATCTCGCTCAAATTGCTTGCGCTGCCTCTGCGTTAAACCGTGCGGAATTTTAAGCTTGTCATCCATATAATCGCTCACAGCGCTGTTCATTCCATGTAATCCCAGATACTCATCTTCGCTCATCGGCTTTGGCTGATTCTGCTCCTTTTCCCTGGCAATCGCCTTATCATGGGCGGCGCTGGCGCCAGGCTTCCAGGTGAAAGATGCTGCTGCATTTGGGCTCGTAAAGCGGCCGTCAGCGCCGTGATAGGGGTTGAACTTTTCGATTTCTACAATGCTATCAATCATCTCTTCCTCCTATCTCATGACTGGTGGGGATATTTCTTCGTATTTGATGCCGCAGCGGCAGGATGGGTGGGCTGGTGGCGTGCGGCGGATGGTGCTGACGCGGCCCGCAAGTTTGGTTTCGTAGTCAAAATCCTCGTCCATGGCGATGCGCTGGCCGTCGAGGGCGCCGCAGATGGGGCAGGTGCGCTCATCGCGGGCGGCAGACCAGACCTTGACACAGTCGCCCATGAGGCCGAGGCCCTGGGCCTGGCGAATGCCTGTGTCTGCGCCCTTGTTGTAGGCAAAGGCGAGCTCAGTGCGGGCGATGTTGTAGCCGCGGTAGCGGTGCTGGCGGGCGGCGTAGCGGATGGAGAGCTCGCGGGCTTTTTTGGGGCCGACGCTTGCGATCTCGCCGTTTTGCTTTTTGCGTCCGCGCGTGCACAGGGCTGTGTAATAGTTGAGATTGGCGATGGCTTGCTGCTTGGTCAGTCCGACCATCGGGCGAATGACCCGCGCGAGCTCATCGACGCCCAGCGCATCCAGCACCGCTGCGCGGGTGATGACGGCGTTCAGGGCATCGAGCTGCAGCTGGCTACTGTTGGTGACAAAGGCGGCACCCCGCGTGCGACACCAGTCGAGAGTGCCCTCAGCGGCAGGATCAAACCAATCGCGGATCAGGGCGCGACCGCTCGCTACAAGCCAGCCGTCAAGGTCGGCAGCGGCAGCGTCAATGGCCGCCAGATACAGCGGGTGCAAATACTGCACCACAAAGGCGCTGTAATCCTCCTGCCAAGCCTCGAGCTGGCTGGCAGTCATTTCACCGTTCAAGAGGGCCTCCCGCAGCTCCTTGTAGGTAATGGCGCGGCCTTGATTGTGCCAGAGGGTGACGAGAAATTGCACGAGCTCAGGCTCACGCATATCAAGGAAAGCGCGGAGCTTAGCGAGTGTGGAATATCTGGCCATCAGTCCTGCCTCCCCAGTGCCGCTTTGGCGATGCGCGCCTCGGCTGCGTCGACGGTATCCCCAGGCAACCTGCGGCTTTTCTGGGCGGCGTCGGATTCACGAAGGTAGAAATCGATGCGGCTCTGCTCAATGCCGATTTCTTCCAGAAGGTCGACGGCCATGTCGCGGGTGATGCTACCATTCTGGTATTTGCCGATGACGCTCGTGATTTTGTAAAGCTTGTCCTGCTTCATGTCTGTCGCCCCCTGCTGGGTCTGCCCTGCCTCGTCCACTGATGGCGTGGCCGTCTCAACCCGTTCTGGCAGACCACCGACGCGGCGCACCTCTGCCTCGAGCTGCTCATCTGGCTGGACAATGCCAGCGCCGACCATGGACGTGACAAAGTTCGTGAACTGGTCGAGGTCCGGCGTCTCAATATCGCCGTGGACCATGCGCGGATAGTCGCTGATGCCTGCGAAAGCGTCGCCGTTGATGTCGATGAGGCGCGGGATCGCCTGATTATTAAACACCTCGCAAATGCTGTTGAGATAGGTACCGATGGCCAGGGCGAAGATTTTCGTCTTGCTGTCGGCCAAGGCAAAGGAGCCGACCTGCTGCTGACCGAGCATGACGAAATCGGCGAGGACGCTGGTGGCAATGCGCTTGTCGTAGCGGTCGATGATGGCGTTGGTGTCAAACTGGCGGCGGCTGCCCGAGGTGATGAGCTCAAGCTTCCAGCCATTCTCGCCGCCTGGAAGCACCAGCCCCTCGCGGGCGTCGCGGCGCACCGACGAAACAATCGCCTCAGCTTTGGCCAGGACCTGACGCATCTCGGGATCGTCGCTGTCCCAGATGGGAAAATCAGCGGGCGCATAGAGCACCGGGAAGCCCGCGAGGTCACGCTCAATGCCGTAGCCCTCAATTTCTTCGATGCGTTTCTTGAAGTAGTGGGCGCGGTAAGCGGTGCGCAGAATGCTGCGGCCCTCGGGGTTGTCCTTTTTGGAGCGGGTGCGAAAATGCAGCGCCTTTTCCAGAGGGATCATCACCTGGGTGAAATTCGGCGGCGCGATTTGCACCATGCCCACGAGCTCGTCGGTGTCATCCTTGTACTCCCAGCCATAGAGTGTATCCTGGGCGCGGATCGGCAGCTTGCGCCAGCCAATGAGGCCGTCGTCGTATTTGCTCGCTGTCACCGCCGAGCCGCTGCGACCGCCGCGACGCTTGTAGACGATCTCGTGATAGCTCCAGCCATAGGTGAGGAAGGAAAGCATCTCTGAGAGGGTGTCCGCCCACGTCCGCTCCATGTCGTTCATGCACTCTTCGACAAATTCGGCCGCCGCCTTGTCGGCGTCGCTGTTTCCGGCGGGCTCGATGGTGAAATCCACATTGCGCATGAGCATCTCGATGGCAAAAAGAATCGCGCCAACGGTCGCGTCGTTGTCTGCCATCTCCGTGTACGCCGCCACCCCACGGCTGCCATAAAGCTCCGGCAAAAATTCCTCATAAAACGCCGACGGCCCAAAGCTGCCATAATAGCGATTCTGGCCAATACGGCCCAATTCATTCTGTCTGATCGTCACTTCATCACCTCATTTTGCCCAACAAAAAACCACCCTCGAGGGGTGGTTCAATTAAAATCCAAATAAGATTTTTCGTGTTTCAAGGTCGTATTCGAGTGATTTTTTCTTCCAAAGTTCAAAGAGCGCTTGATACTCTTTTGGTGCGTTTTCAGGATGAGTAAAATATTTCTCAGGAATAGCATCACGTATATCCGTAATTTCTTTTGGGTATTTAATCCTCATACAAACTCACACCTTTCTAAATCTTTTCAGAACTCGATACTCTGTGTAAACTTCATCAAAATTTTTCTTTTTATAGGATTCCTGCGCATAGTCACTAATCTTATTTACATTATCTTCTGTAACGCCTGCACTGTCAAGGCGTTTCTTTGCTTTTCGATTTTGCGTCTCTAAATAATCAGCATAATTGGCTTTTGTGATGGTGCCACCAGCTGCTTTAAATTTCCAGGCGTCGTGCCAATGCAAGGCTTCATGATAAAATGTCGTTTCCAGTCGCGTACCGCCGACATAATCGCCATCGAGCTGTGCACGAGTTGATTTTTCAAAAATGGCTGCATTCACATAAAGCGTATTTTGCACGGGATTGTAAGCAGCAGCCATTGGACGCATGATTTCCATCGGGTCCATTACCAGCACCTCAGGTTTCACCGCGCCGTCTATTTTTGGTAGTGCTTCGAACGCTGTCGTGAGTTCCTTATTCAGGATATGCTGACTGCGCCGACTGAAGGTCACCTTATCGGATACCCAGACATCGAAATCGCTGCTCTCAACTTTTCGCCCCTGCAGGACCGCCGTCCCGCGCTCTCGGGTTGTCGCTTCACCAAACTCAATAGCCCGATAATGCTGCGCTTGCGACAGATCTGTCTGCCGCGGATTCGCGCCACCACTGCCAGGCGCTGGCGCAAAGCGTCCGAGGTGGTCATGGTAGGGGTTGAATTTTTCTATTTCACAGAGGCAGTCAATTTCCTGTAAATAATCAAACCTTTTCATACCAGCACCTCACTTGAACCAATAGCTCGTTTTTGCGTTGGCATCACCGTTTGCAACGGCGTCAGGTGGGGCGCTTGCGATGTGCATCTTTTCGAGCTCATTGAAGGCATTGGCGCCGCTGTCGACGAGGTCCTTGAATTTGGATTCGGGAAAGGCTTCGTATTGGGCCAGAAGGGTTTCTGTCCAGGGGCCTGCGACGACGTCGACGTTGCCTGCCTGCCACTGGGCGGCAAAGGGCTCGGCGCGGCTTTCCTTGTCGCCGGATTCTTTGACGGTGACAACGTTGTAGCCAGCGAGCATTTTGATGTAGCTTTCGGCCTGTTCCTTGCCGGCCTGGCCGGGGTCTTGGGAGAGGCGGATGCGCACGCGCTTGTAGGTGGCTTTGTCGAGGGCGGCGCATTGCTTGACCATCTGCCGCACCTTGTCGGCCTTGAGCCGATGGTTGGTGGCGTCGGCGATGACGTAGCGGCCGTTTTTGCGCTTGCCGAGGAGCACCGACGCTGTATAGGCGGGATCGCCGCCCTCTGCCGTGTCGGTGGCTGCCAGGTCCCAGCCGCGCACCCAGCGCACGACGTCCGTGGGCACCGCATCGAGAAGCTCCGGCAGCGCGGCGCGGGGAAAATACAGCCCCTTGGCGGCCTTAATCTTCCAGTTGCCGTAGAGAAGCCGCTCACGCTCGACGATGGTCAGGGCCTTGAGGTTTGAGAGATAGCCCTTGTTGGTGCTCAGAAGCACGGCGTTGTCGTAAATGTTGGAGGCAACAAAGGCGACGCTTTTCACATCGTCGGCGGTGATGGTGACGTCGTAGTCAGCCGCGTTGGCAGCAGCAACAACAGCCTCGGCGCTGTCACCCCAGAGGATTTCCTCATTGACGCGGGCCATGTAGCGGATTTTGCCGCTGCGTTCCTCGATGGCATATCCCGTGTCGGGATCAATCCACCAGGCGAGAAAATTTGCCACCCAGCTGTCGGCGTCAGGGTTGCAGCTGGCACGCACGTAGGGATTGACGCCGCAGATAGAGCGGTTTCGGCTTAGCATGTAGAAAAACATTTTCTCGCTGAAATGGGTCAGCTCATCCCACTCGATGAGGCAAATTTCTGCGCCTTGCCATTTGTAGACGTTCTCGTCGCGCTCGAGATGGCGAAAGCTGACCTTTGCGCCGCTGGGAAACTTCCAGTAGGGCGCGGGGCTTTTGATGGCTCGGGCGCCTGGGTAGTGGCCGTAGAGCTCGAAGCTCGCATCCCAGAGGCCGCCGGGGTTGGTGATTTGGTTGCTGTTTTTGCGGAAGATGACGGCCTCAAAGCCGGGGTTGTCGACATGGCGCAGCGCCTCGTAGAGAAGCGACCAGGTCTTGCCGCCACCGGCTGCACCACCATAGATGACAATGTCGGCAGGATTTGCGAGAAAGGCTTCCTGCTTGGCCTGGGGTTTGATGATCACGTCTCTCGCCTCCTACATCTCTGCTACAACTTTTCTACATATCCTCATCGTCGTCGCGATGGTTGGACGGCATGTAAAACTGCACCACATCCAGCGCCTCACCGCCATCGCGGGATTCGATAACCTCACCCACATCGCCGCGAGAAATGCGCTCAAGCTTGGAGCCGATTTCCACCATGCGGCTGAGATCAGCGGGGCGAATCTCCTCAGCGGTCAGCGCCGAGAGGGCGGCAGCGGCCTTTTCCAGGAGATCAGCGCCGAGGGTGGCGTGGCGCTTTCGCATCTCAACAATCTGCGCCAGCTGCGCCTCTCGGGCCAGCCGATCCTGCTCACCATCCCAGGCCTCGCAGCGCTTAACCCAAGCATGGCGACGGCTCCATACATCCACCGACCGCGCCGATTTGCCGTAGCGCTTGACCAAATTCGCCTGGGAGCGCTCAGCAGGCGCCATATCTCGATAGAGGCAAAAGGCCTCAAAAGCCTTGGCCGTCTCGTCGGGGCGCTGCTCCCAAGGCTTTGCGTCAGATTTTCCCATGCCATCACCGCCTTTCTGGGTAAAATAATGGACCGCGCTGGCAGAAATGCACGGTCCTAATCTAGGAGGAAAAACCTATGAAAAAGGACGCACCCGCTGGCGCGCCCTGGATAAAATAATACGACGCTGCTTTCGTGTGGCCAAAAAGCAGCGCCGCCGTCAAAAAGAGGTGTTATGCAATGATCGAATGAGGAGAGATTTGTTGTCGATTTAACCCACATACACTTTATCACAGAAGTGGGTGACATTTAGTGACATCCTGCTTCAAATGCCAACAGCGCTTCGCCGTGGAGGCGCAGCGTTTGCCGCACAGAATAATTGAGCGCGTCAGCCACCTGATCCCAGCTTTTGCCGCCGAGATAATAAAGCAGCAGCACCGATCTGAGCTCAGATCGCTCAATTTTTGTGATCACGGCCATCGCCTCCTGTCTGCGGCGCATGAGATCTTCCATCTGGGCAGCGCAAGCAGCCTGCAAATCCAGCGCTTCAGCGATGGCAGCCGCCGCATCTCGTGCCGTTCCACCCTTGGGCATGTCCCTCAGCGTCACCGCCTGCACCCCCTGGGCCTCCGCCCGCAGCATCGCCACCTGCTCACTGAGGGCGCGAATCTCGGCCTGAGTTTTGCGCAATCCGCGCAGAAATTCCTTGGCGGTCATCTTCCACCTCTCTTTCTTCGAACCAGTAGCAGCGCCGACCATCTGGCGACCGACCATCGTCGGTCAGCGTGCAGCGCCTGCCCATGTAATAAATGCAGCGCCCGCAGCTCATGACGGCCGCCCTTCATCAAGCGCTGGCAACAGCGCCATCACCTGGTCGATGAAGGCGAGCTCGCCTGCGATGCCACGCTTTTCTGGCTGCCAATCGGCAAAGAAGAGCTCAAAATCGTCGCGGCAGCCGCGGTCGCTGGCGGCAAGCTTTTTGATGTTGATCTCAACAAGATCCTCGAGACTCAGGTCAAAGGCGGCAGCCACCAGCGCCAGATAGTGAATCACGTCCCCCAGCTCTAGGGCGATGGTACCGGGCCTGAGCCCTGCGCCCTCAAATTCGTGCTTACGCACAAGCTGGGCAACCTCACCCGCCTCGCTGGCCAGGCCCAGCGCCCCTTCTGTGAGGTCGATGGTCGATCCCGGATGGCGGGATTGCACCCAAGCGCCGAAGGCAGCGATTGAATTATTTTCTTTTTCCATGTCGTTTCCTCTCCCATTGGTAGTAGCGGCGGTTGTGGGCCGCCTTAAATGCGTTGTAATCTGTGTCGGCGCGGCGGGCGTCTCTTGCGGCGTCGTGATGAGTTTTCCACTCGCAATATTTTTCGCAGCTGGCATGGCAGCCGCTGACGCGCTCGGCGCAATCCTTGCAGGGTTGTGCGTGTCTCACGATGCACCGCCAATCTCTGCCTTGACGCAGTCGATGAGGGCGGCCTGGGTCGTGGCCTTTTCGGCGATGGCACGCAGCACTTGGCTTTCGATGGTGTCTCGGGCGATGAGGTGGTAAATCATCACCGGTTGTTTTTGCCCCTGGCGGTCGAGGCGCGCATTGGCTTGTTGGTAGAGCTCCAGCGACCAGGTGAGTCCGAACCAGACGATGATATGCCCGCCCTCTTGAAGATTGAGGCCGTGGCCGCAGCTCGCCGGATAGGCCAACATGATGGGCACACGGCCGCTGTTCCAGGCGGCGATGTCATCATCACCATCAAGCATCCTCGCTTGGGGAAAGCGCTTCTGGATGCGCGCGGCGTCAAATTGGTAGCTGTAGAAAACGAGAAGCGGCTGGCCCTGAGCTTCCTCGATGAGGTCCTCCAAGGCGTCGAGCTTGGCGTCGTGGATTTCCCGCGTCGCGCCGTCCTCGTCGTAGATGGCACCACTGGCAATTTGCAGAAGCTTGTTCATGATGGCCGCTGCCGTCCGCCCGATGATGTCCTCGCCGCCCAGCGCCAGCACAGCCTCTTCCTTCATGGCCTCGTAGGCCTTGCGGGCACTGGCGTCCAGGGTGATTTCCCGCGTGATGTGGGTCACCGGCGGCAGCGAGAGATAATCGGCGGCGCGCATGGAGATACAGAGGTCTCGCAGCTTGGCATCGATGCGCCGCTGGTTTTCCGGGCTAATGCTATAGATGGTGAAGTGTGGCCGTACCGACGCCTCGCAGTAGGTCCGGCGAAAATCTGACAGGGTCCGCCCCAGCCGCTGGCCACGGTCCAACAGAAAAATCTGGCTCCAGAGATCCACATAGCCGTTGGGCGCTGGCGTTCCTGTGAGGCCGATGACCCGCTCGCATTTGCCGCTGACGCGGCGCAAAGCTTTGAAACGCTGCGACTGAGGATTCTTGAAGCTTGAAAGTTCATCCAGGACCAGCGCATCAAAGGGCCAACGACGGCCCAGTGTCTCCACGAGCCACTTCACGTTGTCGCGGCTGATGAGATAAATATCCGCCTCTCGCTGTAGCGCCAGCCGCCGCGCCTCAGGCGTGCCAGCGACGGCCACTACACGCAGGTGGCTGAGATGGTCCCATTTCTCGCATTCGCGGGCCCAGGTATCGGTGACGACGCGCTTTGGCGCCACCACCAGCGCCCGCTCTACAGCAAGATCGGCGCAGATAAGATGGTCCAGCGCCGTCAGCGTCGTGACTGTCTTACCGAGGCCCATGTCGAGGAAGAGACCGATGTGCGGCTTGGCGATGATCTCCTTGACGCAGTAGCGCTGGTAATCGTGGGGCGTGAATTTCATGAAGCGTCTCCTTCCTCCAGCCACCAGACGAAGGCGTCGACGGCGGCAAGGCTGTCGATGATGCGCACCGGAAAGCCCCACTTGGCAAAGAGCCGATGCACCGCCAGCTGACGCGGCGTGGGCTTTTGACCCGGCGCTTTGAGCTCGACAAAATTTGCCCGGCCTTTACGCAGCACGAGCCGGTCAGGCACGCCAGCAAATCCCGGCGAGACAATTTTTAGCGCCACACCACCGCTGGCCTTGACCTTGGCGCACAGGGCTTGTTCGATTTTTTTCTCCTGTCGGTATTCCAATTTTGCACCTCCTAAAGTTACGCAATAACAAAAAAATAAATTTTTACTGGTCGCCTGGTCACCATAAATTTCCATTTCTATAAATCTCTTGCGTAAAAATAAGCGCAGTTATAGATATAACTCATTTTATTAAATTACAATAATTTATTTCAATATATGATTTTATGGTGACCATGGTGACCACTACATGAGTTTTTACGTTCACACCGCGGCTTAGGGCTGGTCACCATCTAGCGATTTATGGTGACCACTTAGGCGACCAAGGTGACCAGCTGCGCCATGATTTTTCTTTTTACTGGTCACCATCGTGGTCACCTGATTGACCGCTAGGTGACCAGTAAAATTCAGCATTTGCGTACGAAAGATACTGCTGGCCTTTTTCGTCCGTAAGCTTTTTCACCTGGTCGCGCACGCCCGCCCCGCGACCATCCCGGCATGTTATTCAGGATGTTGTTGATTTCGCTGTTGTCGCGCTTTGGGAAGTCGTTCATGCTCTTGTGGAAGCATTCGCACCACACCTCCAGCGCTGTGACCTGGCTGCGAACGGTGGTTTCCTGGCGGCTGGTGGCGGCACCAAAATCGAGCCAGTCGATGCGTTCCTCGAGGCTCAGATTTTTCCAATCCAACGGCAGCGGCGTCTCGAGGTATTCCTCGATGGCCATGACGCGAGCGTCTTCTTCCTGGAAATTGGCACGTTCGGCGTTGGCGGCGGCCTCAAGCTCGGCTGAAAGAATCAGCGGACACTTCGCCCGCCAGGCAGCCAGCGCCTCCGCCCAAATCTGATCGCGCTCCTCGGCAAGGTCCCGGTGCACGTCTTTGAGCATGGGCACGAGGCCCACAGCCACCGGCCAGCTGCGACGCTCACCGGTGACATCCCGGAGAAACTGCGCATCGTTCGTCGTTCCCCAGAAAATGCACTGTCGTGGATACTGGGTCGTGCGACGGAGATAAACCTGGCGATAGTCGTCGTGGGTTTTTGAGATGAAAGCTTTGAAATCTTCCTTCTCGGCCTTGCGGTAAGCGGCGAGCTCAGCGACCTCGATCATCCACTTTCCCTGGAGCTGCTCAAAGGATTTATTTCCGGTGAAATCGCGCAGCGAATCACTGAACCACTTGTTGCCACAGAGCACGCGGATGAAGGTCGATTTGCCGACGCCCTGAGGCCCTGAGAGGGTGATCATGGTGTCGTATTTGACGCCCGGCACCATCACCCGCGCTACCGCCGCCACAAGATGGGTTTTCGTGACGGCGCGGACGTAGGGCGTGTCGGCAGCACCGAGGTAATCGATGAGCAACGTCTCAAGCCGCGCCACGCCGTCCCAATCTGGCGTCGCTGCCAGATACTCGCGAATCGGGTGGCGCTTTTCCTTGTGGGAGACGAGGCTCAGGGCGTCGTAGGTTTTGTCCTTCTGATGGATGGCGTATTGTCGCTCGAGGTAGCCGCGCAGACAGGCGTCGTCAACATCGGACCAATCGCGGTAGGACTGCTCGCCATCCCAGGGCAGGGCGCCCTCGACAGCGAGGCGATAGGCGAAAACATCCTCGAAAATCTTACCCTTGAGAGCGGCGTCATTTTCCAAAATCAGGGCAATGTTGTTGATGGTTTTGGCCACAACCCCATTTTTATCAAAAGCGAGCTTTTCCCGCCAATCGCCCTCAGCAGGTGCATCCTCGAAGGCAAATTCAGTCTCGACGGCGGCTTGCCGCTCGCGTAAATCTTCCGCCTGCTGGCGCTTGACGCGCGCATCCTTTTCCATCATCTCAACCATGGCCGCATAGCTCGGCAGCTTGTCGGGCATTTTTGCGCGGCTTCCGACATCCAGCGCGCCAAAGCGGTGCAATCGCACCAAATCAAAGGCGTTGCAGAGCTGGCCGCTGGCGGGCGAAGTCGCGTGGTTATCGAAAGCAAAGAGGCCATCATAGAGCACGAGACCGCCGACGGTGGAGCCTTGGGCGTAGGTGTAGCGACCGGCTTTTTCTGTCGGCGTGTAGACGTCCGCCAGAAAGGTCGCGATGGCGTCCTCGATGCTGTAGGCGCGGCAGAAAACGCCGACGGGTCCGTGCTTTTCGCGCGGATTCTGCTGCAGCTTGGCGCGATGACCGACGGCCTCGCTCTCGCTGGCAGATCCTGGCCACTCGCCAATATTGCGCCAATCGGTGTAGCGCGCGAGCACAGCATTGGGTGCACAGAACGGCCCTTCGTGCACCGTGAAAACAACGTCGTAATCGAGGTCGCGGGGAATTGACGGCCAAAACATGAGACGCGAGGCCTGAAAGGTGGTGGGATCAAACCAGTCGATGTTGATATCCGCCGCCAAGCGCCGCGCAAGGGGCTCGTACTGCTCTTCGGGCACCGTGTTTTCCAGCGGGATGATGAGTCGGAGACGGGGTGCTTCCGGCCGGTGGCTGTGGGTTGGATGAACGATGAAAAAATAGGGGCAGCGTGTGCGAATCGTCTCGAGAGCCGCCGCCTCCTTCGCGTCGACGTTATCCAGGTCCAGCGTCACCAACGAGCGCCACTGCACGTGGCCGCTGCCGCGTTTTTTGTCACGCAGTGCCCCGGCGACGTAGCCGCCGACGTCCTTGCGACCGTCCTTCTCATCCTTGGACATGCCTGCATACTCGACCATCGTCTCAGCAGTGATCACCGGCTGTCGCAAGCGGTTGATGAAATCCTCTAGCTGCCACTGCTCGGTCTTCCAGGTGCGCGCCTGGCGGCTGGCACCTGTCGAGATTGCAAATTCCTGCACATCGCTCACATCCTGTCTTCTAGGAGCCACAAGATCCTTTGCAGAGAATCAGCGATGCTCTCGAGGCTGTCAACCAGCTCACGATTACCCATGAGGTCCACGGCAAAGGGCGCGCGGTCGATAGCACCGTTCAGCGATTCTGTCGGCTGCTTGACGTAGAGGGTGATGTCCTTGAGGGCGTCGCGCAAATCATTTCTTGGCATCATTTTTCACCTCCTCTTCCACCATGCGCAGCGTCCGCTCGTAGGCCTTGAGAGCGAGCATGGCGCTGGCATTTGAGGCGATGGTGCCGTAGGTGCGTTTGAAGCCCTTGAAATTGTATTTCAGTAGGCGCACAAAATCTTCATTGGTCATTTCTATCCTCCATTTCTCCACTCAGCACCAAGGCTAAGGCCTCGATGATAATGGTGTTCTTGATCATTTCCAAATCGTCAAAATTGACCTCTCGGGCCTTGGCGTAGGGGCGTTGACCGGCGGTTTTTTGCGTCATGAGTTGGCGCAGGTCCAGACAGGCGGCGTGCAAGCGCGGATAATTGGCGCGCTGGGCGCCCATTTCCAAAAAGCCCCACATAAGATTCAGCGAATCGATTTTTTGCATGGTCCTCAGTCCTTCTTGTAGTATTGGCACGCGTAGCCGTCGGCATTGAGCGGCAATCCCGGCGCCCAGGGAATGTCTGCACTCATGATCCGGCAGACGTCGGCGACGACGTCATCATCCGCCGAGGTTTCGACAATCACTTCGTCGTGGACGTGAAACACGATTTCATAACCGGCGGCTTCTAGCGCCAGCATCCCATGGGCGAGGCAGTCGCGAGCGGTGGCTTGGACAATGTTTTCGGTGAGCTTGCCGTAGTACGTCTCGATGCGCTTGACCTTACCACCGGCCACATCCTCGTAGGAGAGCTTTTGCCGGCCGTAGGCGTCGGGTGACAGCCTCGGTCTGGCATAGCCCATGCGCCGCCCTGACGGGAGCACGACGAAAAGCAATCCGTGCTCCCAGAGGACCGAGAGGAATTTGTTGATGCGCCGTGGGCGGTGATCACTCACGCAGCCAACGCAGGCATCTTCGATGGCGTGCCATAGGGCAACGATTTTCGGCGAGGCCTTGCGCCACTTCTCAACGATTGGCGCGAGCTCTGCCTCCTCCATGCCCATTTTCAGAGCACCCATGGCCTTGAGGGCGCCGGTGCTACCGGCATAGCCCAAGGCGAGCTCGGCGACTTTGCCCTTCTGTCTGAGATGGCCGTTTTCGCCGTGTTTGACGACGGGGACGCCAAACATTTGCGAGGCCGAGGCGCAGTAAATGTCGCCACCGGCGGCAAATGTGTCCAGCCGCCAGGACTCGCCTGCGAGCCATGCGATGACGCGGGCTTCAATCGCTGAAAAATCAGCGACGATGAATTGCTTGCCTTCCTCTGGAACAATGGCCGTGCGAATACATTGGCGCAGAATGTCCGTAGGATCGTCATAGAGGAGCGCAAGCAGGTCGCTGTCGCCACTTGCCACCGCCTGACGCGCTGTGTCGAGGTCACTCAGGTTATTACGGCTAAGATTTTGCAACTGGATGAGTCTACCCGCCCAGCGCCCGGTGTGGGCGCCAAAAAATTGCGTGTTGCCACGACTGCGATGATCGACGCTCGCCGCTGTTTCAAGCATTTTCTTATACTTGGCGATGGACGATTTGCCCAACAATGCCCGCAGCCGCAATGCCTCACAGACGTCAGGATAATCGCCAAACTGCGCCACAAGTTCCGGCAGGGTCTCCTTGGTGATGCTTTCGACAGTCTCGCCGGTCTGGTCAAAAATCCAAGCCTTGAGGGCGGCCACCTGGCGCGGGCTCGACGTGCCTGTGAGGCGCGCGTATTTTTCCTCGGCCGCCTCGGTGATGGCGTCTGATATCTGAATCGCCGCCCGGCAAAAATCGACATCCACGCGGATGCCGCGGTCGTTGATGCGTTGGTCGAGCTGATAAAGGGCGTGCTCTGCTTCTAGCATCGGAATCTTGAGGAGCCGCTCGCGAATGGCGCGCTCGGCAGCGACGTCGCGCATGCAGTAGATGACGAAGGCCAGCCATTCCTCGGGCTTGGTGGCCGCCGTCCAGCGCGTGTCAGGATTGGTCTTGGAGGGCTTGCGTGGGCGACAAAAGAGGCGAATCAAGTAGCCGCCATCGAGCTTGCGCTCCTCCTCAGAGATGCCCAGTCGCGCGCCGACGGTGGCGAGATTCCCAGCGATGCCCGCTTCCCAGGCGCGGATCATCGTGCACTCCCACGGGCCGCTGTCAATGCCAAAGGCGGCATTCAGACAGACGCGCTCAAACTGGGCATTAAAGGCCGTCTTGAGCACAGACGGATCCGTGAGGGCGGCAAGCAACTCCGCTGGCATTTCCTCTTGCGTGAGGTCCACCAGCGCCACAGGTTCATCGTCAAAGGCATAGGCGACGAGCATGATCTCAAAGGCGGGCGTGTCGGTGTATTTGTACACACCGACTGCGCCCAGATCCGCGTCCGAGAAGGTCTCAATATCGATGGCCAGCGTGCGCTTATAAGAGGTCATCGATATCGGCCTCTGGCGCGTCTTCAAATTCAAAATCCTTCTCAGCGCTGTGAGGCCCGCCGCCGAGACGCTCGCCGTCGGCCCATTTTTGCACATTGCCGAGCCCAGCGGCGACGCCTTTGTTCCCCGCCGCGGAGTATGGATAGAAGTTGATCGCCACATTGCAGATGCAACCACTGTAGACCGTGTTTTCATCACCGCGCATTGGTTTGCCCGTTTCGGGATCACGGTAGCGGAGCACGACCTGCGGTGGATATTTTTCCGGACTGTTGCAGTTGATAAAGTAGCAGCCCGCATAGGCCTCGTCGTCAGGACGCTCTTCGTCGCCATCGCGCAGCGGCAGACGCAGGCCCGCAGGCTTTTTGCCGCCCCAGGTTTCTTCGATGCCCTTTTGCAGCGCTTCCTTGATCGCGTCCTTGGCCTCGGCAATCATTTCCTCATCGTCCTTGGAAATGAGCAGGGAGAGGCTGTACTTGCGCGTGTCCTGGCCCTCCATGGCGCGGGGCTCAAAAATATTGGCGTAACTGATGCGACCTTGCAAAATAACGTTTGTACTCATTGATATTTCCTCCTATTGTAGATCTTCAAATTCAAATTGGGTTTCTGGGGTGCCGATGGCCGGCCGTTTGTCGCTCTCTGGGGCGATGGTCGGCTTGCCCGGCGGCTTTTCGATGTAGGCGGCAAAGTCTTCGGCGAAGGCCTTTTTGCCGTGAAGCTTCTCGAGAGCGGTGATGGTTTTAAGCTCGCGTGGCTTGTAGATCTCGTCAGCGGAATAACGCGCCGTGAGCGCCTCCGCCAAGCCGTCGGCGTCGCACACCTTGCGGTTGCTGCGGCCTTCCACAAGCTTCCAGCCAGCGAGGGATTCCCCGCGCAAGAGCCGGTCCATGACACCACCCTCGACGTCGGTGAGCCAGTTTTTGATGGCCTCGCGCTGGGCGAGAATCTCCGAGAGCTCGGTGTCTGTGAGCTGGGCGCGAGTCCTCTTATCGGCAACGGCGAGCATCGCCTGGGCGCGCACGCGACAGCTGGCCTTGATTTTGCACCAACGGCACCAGTCCCCCGCTGCCCGCTCGCCCTCGCCTGCATAGGCTAGCTTGGCCCGCGGCCGCACGACATCCTCGGACCAGCGCCGCAGCGCGTCGGCGCTCATTGCAAAGCTAGAGACGTGGTCGAGCCGTGGCTGCACGATGGTCATGCGGATCTCCCCGATGTCGTAGATAAAATCGTAGGCCAACAGTGCGCCGAGGCCATAGAGCATGATTTGCGGATTGTCCTCGGCATCGACGACGACGCCCTTACCGAATTTGAGATCCACGATTTCCAGCCGTCCCGGCGCCGTGATCACCGCATCGCCCGTGCCAAAGCCCTGGGGCACCACCTCGCTAAAATCAAGTCGCGCCTCAACATCCAACGCCGCGCCCTTGCCCGCTGCCGCAAATGCGTCCTCAACGTAGTCCACATAGGGGCGCACGTCCTCGGCCATGCCCTCGTAAAAGAGGGGATCATTCTTGAAGCGCTTGGTCAGCCGCCAGCGCTTGCCAGCGATAAAGGCGCGGAGCATGTCTTCGGCCATAGCGTGGGCCAAGGTGCCTTCGGCAGCATAGCGACTCGCCGTGTCCGGGAGCTTTTCTGTCAGCCGCACCGAGGGCGGGCAGTGGAGCCACCGCGCCGCACTCGATGCCGACAGTAACGCATGGGCGGCCATCTCACACCTCCACAAGGGCAATTTCTGCCATCACATCGGCGTATTGCTCAGGCTTTAGGGCCGAGACCTTAGCCGCACCATAGTGGGCAAGGATTTCTCGCATGTGGGCCTTGCCACCAGCGACACTCTTTTCCTTCACCGCCCGCTGCACATCTTCGAGGGTGTAGGTCGGCGCTTTCTCCTCCGGTGCCTTGCTACTTCGCAACTGCTTCGCAGCTACTTCGCAATTATTTTGCGAAGTTCCCACATCACCCATTTCTACCGTCACCTTCGTTGCTTGAGGCAGGGTGTGGATAGGCTGGTCCTTGAGATTTTGGAAGAGCAACAAGAGCTCGTCCATGTTTTCCGATTCGATTTTGAGTTCATACTTCATTGTGATTTTCCTCCATTAGATAATTATGATCTGCCATTTGCATGCAGAGAACTGCTAGTCTAAGGGCTAGGACCGCGCCAGCTTGTTCATCCGTCGATAGATACTCATCGCTAAATTCTGGGCGCTTGAGTATGCCAAGCATCTCTCGTACAGTTGCCTGCCTGCGCTCGGCAGCAACGAT
>JAUNGU010000044.1 GCA_030524315.1 Peptococcaceae bacterium | reverse complement strand
TGAGCTTTTCAAAGGCCTTCTGAATCAGATACTCGGTCTCGGGGTCGCTGAACGCCGTCGCCTCGTCGAGGACGACGATCGGCGCGTCCTTGATAATGGCGCGAGCAATAGCGATGCGCTGACGCTCACCGCCCGAAAGATGCACACCCTTGCTACCGACGACGGTGTCGTAACCGTTGGGGAGCCTTTCGATGAAGTCGTGGCAGCGGGCTGCCTTGGCCGCGGCGATGACCGCTTTGCGGCTTGCGTCAGGCTTGCCCATGCGAATGTTGTCGAGGATGCTCTGCTTGAAGAGAAAAATATCCTGGAAGACAAAGCTCACGTGCTGCGCCAGCGCCTCCTCTGCCATCTCGCGGACGTCGATGCCGCCGATGGTGATCGCCCCAGCGCGCACGTCCCAAAACCGCGAAATGAGATTGGCGATGGTGCTCTTGCCACTGCCAGACGGCCCGACGATGGCGGTAATTTCGCCTTGCTTGGCGATGAAGGATACATTTTCCAGCGCCAGTTCGTCATCGTCGTCGGTGTAGGAGAAGCTGACATCGCAGAAGGCGACTTCATCGCCTTCAGGCGTTTTCGGCTGGCTGGCGACGGGAAGGGCCGGGATGCTCAAAATCTCATCCATACGCGCTACATTGCCGTTGATTTGCATGAACGATTCGGAGATGTACATGATTTTGTTGAGCACACCGGAAATCGCCGGCACAAAGAGCAGATAGAAAATAAAGGTCATGGCAAATTCGCGCAAATTCTCAGCGCGCGATCCCAGCAATATGCCCACAGGCACGAGGATCAGGTAAATATTGTTGATGATGGTCGTGAAGGCAGGCATGCAATTTTGCCAACCCAGAGAAAACTTCAGCACCCACTCGGTGTAGCCGCTGATGGCGGCCTTGAGCTTGGTGAAGGACGCGGCCGTCTGGTTAAAGGCCTTGACCACCGACATGCCGCGCACATATTCCACCGAGGCGTTGTTCATTTCCTCCAGCGCCCTTTGATAGCGGCCCATGTTTTCCTTCATCTCGCCGCTGCCAAAGCCGATGAATTCTGCCACAAAGGCCAAAATGATGCCGACCATCGCCGCCAGCCCAAAGCGCCAGTCGACGCCCAGCAGGATGATGATCATCACAATCGGCGCAGTGACCGACGCGACAAAATCGGGAAATTGGTGGGCGATGAAGCCCTCGACGCTCTCAATGTTTTCGTCCATGATTTTGCGCAGACGACCGCTGCCAATGGTCAGATGGTAGCCCAGGGGAATTTTTGTGAGATGCTCGGCAAAGAGCAGCTTCAAATCATACAGCGTGCCAAAGGCCGCCATGTGCGAGCAGAAAATAGCCAGAAAATACAAGAGGATATTTGCTCCGATACCTGCCAGCGCCAGCCAACCGCAATGCATGACCGCGCCCATTTCCA
Organism: Peptococcaceae bacterium; assembly: GCA_030524315.1. Lineage (GTDB taxonomy): Bacteria > Bacillota > Peptococcia > Peptococcales > Peptococcaceae > UMGS1590. The sequence goes on along the minus strand of JAUNGU010000044.1, from coordinate 16,458 downwards.
GCCCTTGGAGATTTGGCAAAGCCCCTATCACCAAGCGAATCATAAAATACACAGCCAGATACGGCACGAACGATGCGATGGCTGCCAGCGATGACAGCACCGCCGCGAGAAAAATCAGGCCCCTTCTGTCGGCGGCCAATTCCATACAGCGCGCGAGCCCGGTTTTGGGCTTTGGCTGCTTGTGCGTTGTTTTTGACATTCCACGACGCCTCCTTCAAATAAAAAATGGCGAGGTTAGCGTTTTCTAACCTCACCATTATTTTATCAGCCTCTGCCCACCCTTACTGCTCCATCCCTCTGGGCGAGCGGCAAAAATGGCCCATTTCTCTCAAACTTTTTTGCGGTAATCCTTCGGCAGCACGCCATAGACCGATTGAAAGGCCTTGGCAAATTTGCTCGCGTTGCTATAGCCGAGAGCAAGGGCCACATCGCCAATTTTCATCGTGTTTTCCGAAAGCCACTGGGCGGCCAGATTCATCTTGTATTTTTTGAGATAGGCATAGGGCGTGTCGCCATAAATCTGCGCAAACACCTGGTGAAAAATTGCTGGCGGTAGCTGCGCCTCCTCCGCCAATGCTGCCAGCGGCAGCTTTTCATCGAGATGGGTCACGAGATGATCGCGGATGGCTTTCGTCGCCCGGATCTGCTTCTTGTCAAAATATTTCAGATCGCAGCCACTCACCAGCGTCAGCTGCTCCATATGGTACAAGAGCTCTGTGGCCTTAATTCTATAATAACCCACGGATTCGTTGCCAGCGGCTGCGTACAGCGCCGAAAACAGCTGCTGCAAAGCCGGCGGCGTCTCGCTCACGTACCAGCGATTTTCCAGCCCCAGGGTCGTGCCGATTTTGTCCAGGTCGATGGGAATCCCCTGCATCATCCGCCGCGTACTCTCCGACAGCGCCTGGCGGTCGATGACCAGACTCACGCCGACGTATTTTCCCAGCGGGAACGAAAAGGACACGGGCAAATGGGCCGTCGTCGCCACACTAAAATAGCCCGCCGGCAAATACGTCACGAGATGATTGGCAAATTCGCACTCGTAGCGGCCCGCCTGACAGTGGGTGATCTGGAGAATGTCCGGGTTGAAGGACTGAGTGTTCATGACCTCCGCCGTGTCAAAATCGAGAAAGCAGAGCTGAATCCCGTCAAAGAGCGCGAGGTTTTTGACGATCCCCCGCCCCGCACAGCCATAATCGACGACAACGCCGTCCTCCCCCTGGGCCAAAATTTTCGCCCGGGCGCCGTACCACTCCTGATTGAAACGCACCTCTGTCATCCTCATCCCTCCCTGTCGTTAGCCAGCGTTTACCATCATCATAAGCGCACGCCGGGCGAAATGCAAGGGGCGAGGAAAATCGACCGCGGAGATTTATTCAGGCAGCGCGTGGCCACTGGCAAAGCGCGCGTAGATGCCCTTTTGCGCCATGAGTTCTTCGTGAGTGCCGCGTTCCGTGATGCGGCCGCCATCGATGACGAGGATTTGCGAGGCGTGGCGGATGGTCGCCATGCGGTGGGCGATGACGAGGAGGGTCTTGCCGCGCACGAGCTCAGAGATGGCTTCCTGGATGTGGCGCTCGTTGTCGAGGTCGACACTCGCTGTGGCCTCATCGAGAATCACAATGGGTGCATCCTTGAGGATGCAGCGGGCGATGGAGATGCGCTGCTTCTCGCCGCCGGACAGGCTCGCCCCGCCTTCGCCGACGACGGTTTGGAAGCCGTCAGGCAGCGCCATGATGAAATCGTAGCAGCGCGCTTTTTTGGCGGCGGCAATGACTTCCTCCTCGCCCGCGTCCGGCTTGCCCATGCTGATGTTGTTGTAGATCGTGTCCTGGAAGAGATAGACGCGCTGGAAAACCATGCTGATCTGCGCCATCAGCGTCTCAAGCGGCAGGGCGCGGCTGTCGATGCCGCCGATGGTGATGCGCCCGCTGTCCACATCCCAAAAACGCGCCAACACATTGGCGATGGTCGACTTGCCGCCGCCGGACGGGCCGACGAGGGCGGTCATGGTGTTGGGCTGCATTGTGAAGCTCACATCATCGAGCACGCGCTGGGCGCCGTAGGAAAAGCAGACGTTTTCAAAGCGCACCTCGAGATTTTCGTCAGCTGGCAGCGTTTGCGTGCCTGTGTCCGCAAGCGTCGGCTCGTCCAGAACAGCCTCGATGCGGTCGAGGGCTGCGTTCATAACCGTCAGCCGCGAGGCCTCGCCGTAGAAGGCCTTGAGGGGCCCGAAAATGTCAAAGACGAAAAGCAGCACGCCCAAAAGATACGCCATCGACAGCGCCCCCGTCTGCCCGAGCCACACCGACAGGGCGAAAATCGCCGCCATGCCGCAGGCGTAGAGCAGGTTGAGGCCGCGCGTCCACGGTGTCAGCTTCTGCTCAAAGGCGAGCTGGGTATCGCGCGAGCGGGCGAAATTGTCACGCAGCGCCGTCGACTGGGCGCCGAGGAGGTTGTAGCTTTTGATGACGCCGATGCCCTCGGCAAAGGACAGCACCGCGTCGGTGAGCTGCTCGCTCTGGTTTTGGCGCACGACGCCTTCGCGCAGCGAGAGCCGATTCATGCCGCGGCTGATGGCAATCGCCAAGAGCGTCACCGCCAGCGCCACCAGCCCAAGCCGCCAATCGAGCCAGCTCATGAAGGCGAGGAGCAGGACCGCCGAAAGCACGTGGCTCATCATATTGCCGAGGACGCTCATGGCGACCTCTTCGACGAAAATCATGTCGTTGGTCAAGACAGCGCTGATTTTGCCGATGGCACCGGTGGTGAAATAGCCCATCGGCAGCTTGCGCAGATGATTGGCGAGCGCGATACGCTTCTCTGCAAAGATCATGAATCCCGCCGCGCTCTGCAGCCGGTCACAGAAATAATGCACGGCGATTTGCACAATCACAATCCCCACCAGCGCCAGTCCCAGCTGCAGACAGTCCGCAGCCGTCAGCGTCTGGCTGTAGAAGCCTGCCAAGGCGACAAAGGTCAAAACAATCGGCAGCTTCGACAAAATCGATTCGACAAAGGCGCAGACAACGGCGGCTTGAATGCGGCCGCGATATTTTCCCGCGAGGGTCAAAATTCTCCGAAACAATGTGCGCATTTAGGCGTCCTCCTTTTCTCTCCGAACCTGCCAATCGACGCTTTCCTCCGACGCCTGCCAGAGACGGCGATAGGTGTCGCAGCGTTGCAGCAGATCGTCGTGGTTGCCTGTGGCGATGATGCGGCCGCCGTCGACGACGGCAATCTGCTCGGCGTCGGTCACGGCTGCAAGCTTGTGGGCGATGACGACCAGTGTCTTGTCGCGCACCAGCGCCGCAATCGCCGCCTCCATTTTTTCCTCATTCTCGGGATCGGCGTGGGCGGTGGCTTCATCCAGGACGACAATCGGCGCATCCTTCAAAATCGCCCGCGCCAGAGAAATGCGCTGACGCTGGCCGCCGGAAAGCTGCTTGCCTGCGTCGCCTGCCAGGGTGTGGATGCCATCCGGGAGCTTTTGCAAAAATTCCAGGCACTGGGCCTTCTCCGCCGCCTGCCACACCTCCTCATCGCTGGCGCTCGGCCGCCCCAGGCGAATATTTTCCAGAAGCGTCGTATTAAAAAGATACTGATCCTGCGCCACATAGGAAATCTCCGCATTCAGCGCATCCAGGCGCATGTCGGTGAGCGCCTGGCCGCCGATGCTGATTTGGCCCGACTGCACGTCGTAGTAATGCACGAGGAGCTTGGCCAGGGTGCTCTTGCCCGAGCCCGACGGCCCGACGAGGGCGGTCTTCTTCCCGGCAGGGATGGTGAGGCTCACGTCATGAATGACCTCGTCGACGATTATTTCTTGCCCCTGGATTTTTTCGTAGCCAAAGGTGACGTGGTCAAAGACAATCTCATGTCCCTTGCCGAGAAAATTCATAGCTTGCTGCTTGAGAATTGGCGCGTCCAGCACCTGCTCCAGGGCGCCGATTTTGTAATTGAGCTGAGGCAGCGTCGGCAAAAAGCCCAGGGATTTCAATAGCGGCGTGCCAATGCTCAGCGACAGGCAGAGCACGAGGATAAAATCTGCCAGCGCGACGCGCCCCGCCAGCACCAGCCAGGCGCCAACAGGCAGCGTGAGAATCACCGTGCAAGGCAAAAGCGCGCTGTAGACGGCCATCGACGGCCAGGCCGCCTTGTACCAGGCGAGGGTCATGTCGCGATAGCCGAGCACGTCCTCACGCAGGCGCGCGTAGGATTCGGCGTCGCGGTTGAAGACCTTGACGACCTCCATACCGTTGACGTATTCGATGATGGTGTTGTTCATTTTTTGCCCCGCCATGTAGTAGGGGCCCATTTTTTTCATGCCCACGCGATACATGAGCATCATCGCCACCAGGCTCGGCGGAATCGACGCCAGAGAAAGCAGCGCCAGCCGCCAGTCGACGAAAAACATGGCCACAATCACTGCCACCGGCACCATGAGATTGGCGATGCCCTCGGGCAGAGAATGGGCCAGGAGCACCTCGAGGCTGTCCATGTCATCGACGAAGAGCTTTTTGACGGTGCCGGTGCCTTTTTCCTGGACGACGCCCAGGGGCAGATCCTCAAATTTTTTCTGCAAGGCCGTGCGCAGCCCAAAAAGCGTGTGATAGGCCGCCTTGTGTGAGAGCTCGAGGCCATGCGCGTAGAGCACCGCCTGAAGCAAGAGACAAGCCAGCACGCCCGCTGTGCGCGTCGCCACAAAGCCCGCCGTCACCGCCTCGCCCATGACCAGCGGCGTGATCACCTGACAGCCCAGCACAAAGGGCACGACGCCCAGACAGACGCTTGCGAGCACCACGAGGGTCGCCCGGTACAGCGTTCCCTTGTGGGGCCCGGCGTATAGCAAAACCTTTTCAAACATCACAAATCCTCCAATCCATCAAAATAATCCCGCGCCAAATCCTCCAACACCTCTCGGGACAGCGCGCGGTCCCTCATAGCGCCGGCGGCATCCAGCATCAGCACCCGCGAGCAGGTGCGGGCAATAAATTCAAAATCGTGGGTCACCACAAAGATGATCATCCCCGACTGGGCCAATTCCTTAATCAAGCCGCTGACGCGCACCATCGAATCATAATCCAGGCCGCTGGTCGGCTCGTCAAAATAGAGGAGCGCACTTTCCTTGACCATGGCCGCGCCGATGGTGACACGCTGCTTCTGCCCACCCGAGAGGGCCGCCGGATGCTTGTCGCGGTGCGCCTCTAGTGACAAGGCGCGCAAGATCTCGTCGACGCGCTCGCTCACGTCCTCCGCCAGCCCCAGGGACAATTCCTCGGCGACGCTCTCGGCAAAGAGCTGGTAGTCGGTATCCTGGAGCACCAAATAGGACTGGGCGCGCCGCCCGCGCGGCGACAGCGCCTTGCCATCATAGAAAATGGCGCCGCCCGTTTCCTTGAAAAGCCCCGTCAGAACCGACAGCAGCGTCGTCTTGCCGCTGCCATTGTGGCCGAGAATGCCGATGACCTCGCCGCCGCGCGCCTCAAAGCTGAGATCCGAAAAAATCGCCGCCCCCTTCTTGTAGGCATAGGCGAGATGGCGCACCGATAGACGTCGCGCGTGTTGCGACGGCGCTGGCCGCGCGCAAAAATCCCGGATCTCCCGCTCGGGAAACATTGGCCGCAGTCCCGCCGCCAACCGCCGCTCTCGATCCAGCGCGGCAAAATCTGCCGCCGTCATGGTCTCGGCAATTCTGCCCTGGTCCAAGAGCAGCACGCGATCCACCAGGGCGCGCAAATAATAGAAACGGTGCTCCACGACAATGATCGTACAGCCCTCGCCCTTGAGTCGCGCCATGAGCGCCGCCAGCCGACGCGTCGCCTGAAAGTCGAGATTCGCCGAGGGCTCGTCAAAAATGTACACCCTCGGCCCCAGCGCATAGACTGAGCCGATGGCAATCTGCTGCTTCTCGCCGCCCGAGAGGGCAAAAATGCTGCGGTTGAGATAGGCGGTCAGGGACAATTTTTCGCAGGCCTTGGCGACGCGCGCCACTGTTTCTTCACGCGCGTAGCCCATATTCTCACAGCCAAAGGCCAGCTCGCGGGTGGTGTCTGTCATAAAAAATTGCGAGCGTGGGTCCTGAAAAATCGTCCCCACCGTCCCTGCCAAATCCACCGGCGCCAAATCCAGAAGCGAGCGTCCATCCAGAAGAATTTCGCCCGCGAGCGCCCCCGGATAGAAATGGGGAATCAGTCCGTTTAAGGCACGAATGAGGGTCGTCTTGCCACAGCCACTGCGCCCGGTCAGAAGCACAAATTCGCCGCTGGCGATTTCAAAGGAAAGATTTTGCAGCGTCGGCGTCGCGGCCTCCTCATAGCGAAAGGAAAAATTTTTGAATGTGATCATCGTCCCAACCTCCACAGCATCACCTCACCCAGCGCCCCCTGGTCCAAATACCAAAGCCCCGCCAAAAATCCTGCCGCCACGCCCATCACCAGCCACTCCTGCCAGCCTAGACGCACCTCATCCAGCGCGTGGCGCGTGACCTGGCGCTCGAGACCGCGTGTCGCCCCCGAGGCCGCGAGCTCGTCGGTGACCTTGAGGCAGCGCATGAGCAGCGGAATGAGAATGTATTCCACCGTTTGCAGTGGATGCAGCACGCGCTTGGCCAGCGTGTCGCTAAGGCCGCGAATGTCCATGGTGTTGCGAATCATGCGGTATTCGCTGGCGAGGGTGGGAATGTAGCGGCACATGACCACCAGCGGAATCGTCACCGACTGGGGCAGGTGCATGCGCTCGAGCGCCACGAAAAAATCGTCCATTGGCATCGTGCGCAGCGTCCAAATCCCCACCATGACAATCGGCGTGAGCTTGAGAATGGTCACGCCAAAGACGCTCATGACCACGCTCAGAATCGGAATCGTCAGCAAATGCAAGAGCCCCATCAAATTGGCCACAATCACATAAAAGACCACCAGCTTCGCCGCCCAGCGCGCGCCGCTGCCTGCCGCCACAAAGGCGGCAAAGCCCACAAGCAGCGCCAGGCTAGAGACTTCGCCATTCAGAAAATAGCTCACCGTGCCCAGCATCAGGAGCAGCGCCAGCTTGCAGCGCGGGTCCAAATTGGCCGTGCGCCGGTAGGGGCGGGCGGTGATGCGTTTTCTCAGTTCCTCATCCATTGGCGCCTCCTTCGCGTCCAGCTCGTCATGCCGCCCATTATTTCAGCGACACCAGCCCCGCCTTGATGAAATGCTTGCGCAGCGCCCGCTGACCGATGACGGCACCGAGCCAGCCGCCCAAAAGCCCTGCCAGCACAATCACAAACGGCATCACGCCGGAGGTCATCTGAATCATGCCGTCAATGTAGGCTTGGGCGATGTTGTTTTTCTCCATAGCGGCGACAAAGGCCGCCTGCAAAAATCGCATCGGCCCAACAATCGCGCCAAAGGCAAAAATCCCGTTGAAGACCGTGTAGGCGATGGTCATGGATTTGGCTGTGGCGCGGCCGCCAGCGAGCATCAGCGCATCACAGATTACGCCGCCAATGATGAGCGCCACCGGAATCAGCCAAAAGCCACCCACCAGCAAAAAGAGCAGCCCCTGGATCGTGCCGCAAATGGCGAAGGCGCCGCGTTTTGGCACCTTGGCCAAAAGCAGCATCATGACAATGCCGCAGGGCACCGCCGCCACCGCCGGATAAAAAACGTTCGTCACCGGCCCGGCAATGCTCATGGCCGTGCTGATGATCATGCAGATGATCCATTCCACCGCCGTCAGCACGCCGATCAAAATCAAATCCTTTGCGTTTAACGATTGCTTCATAAAAATCCCTCCAAAATAAAAAAAATTGCGATGCGGTTAGCATTTTCTAACCACATCGCAATTTTATCGCTGAAAATTTTTCATTCCTACCCAAAACCCGTTTCCTTTGACCCAAAATCGGTATTTCAGCGTTCAGTGCAGGGATTTTTCAGCACGGTAATTTTTTGGCACGACGCCATATTTTCTTTTGAAGGCCGCCGAAAAATTGCTCGCCTTGGCATAGCCCACCAGCGCTGCCACCTCGCTGACATTGAGCCGCCCCTCCATGAGCAGACTCGCCGCCATCGCCAAACGCTTGTCGATAATGTAGGCGTGGACCGACGTCCCATACATCGCCGAAAAGCCCTTGCCGAGCTTGGAGGTGCTGATGCCCACCTGATGAGCCAGCGCTTCCACGCTCGGCGCGTAGGCGAGCTGGCTGTCAATGAGCCGCTTGGCCTCGGCAATGGCGTCGCGGTCGCCACGCGCCAAATGTCCGCCGCTGTCGTCGAGAATGCGATAGCACAAAACCTCGCTCAGATACACGCTGAGCAGCTCAAAAATTTTGCTCTCAAGATACAAATGCCCCAGCCCGCCCTGGTAACGGGAAAAATCCTCAAGCTCCGCAAAAATATGGGTCATGTACGGCGTCAGCGCGATTTTCTCGATGCCCGAATAAAGCCGCGCCTCATAAATCGCCGCCTCGCGCGCATCGAAATACTCTGCGAGAATGCGCGAAAAATACGCCACCGGCAGCTTGATATTTTTGAAGAGAAATTCTCGCTTGCCACCGTAACACAGCGACTCGATTTTCCCGTGGCCGCGATAGATGCAGGATTCGCCGCGGCCCAAATGCACCGCCTTGCCCTCACCGGCAATCTGCCAATCGACGCCCTCGGCCAGGCAAAACAGCAGCTGGATATAGTCGGCGGCGCTTTCTCCCTGCACATGCAGATCCGAAAAATACGCCATCTGCCAATCCGACAGCACCGCCCCCTGCTTCGTCGTCACCTGGGTAATACGCCCGCGCCCCAGCATCTCCGGAATCTCGACCACCATCGAGCGCGGAGAATTGGCCGCCAGAGATTGATAAATGCTGTTCATCGCTGCACCCGTCATCGCCAGCCCTCCTTCGTCACAAGTTACCCACAGCTTACACGAAACGCGCGCAAATTGTCAAACAAAAAACAGGATCGCCGTTAGGAAATCCTGTCTCTGCTCCCGCCAACGTTTTGTCTTTCCCCGTCGGGCGAGACAGGATATTTTCTAGATCGTCCTCCCCGGACGCAATCAAAACCACCCGTTGAACGGATGGTTTTGATCTGGCCCTATAAGGGCCCAATACCTGTGGTTGCACTCTAAAGAGTGCGCAGAATCTGTCTGCCAATCACACCATTATTACCGGCAGCCCCCCCCTTGGGGGCTTGTCGGTTTTCTTTTTACTCTAAATTGCTTTCATTTCAGTTTCCTTTTTCAATTTACTTCTTCCCTTTTATGCCTCCTTTTACCGGCTCACCCGTAAACGGGTCTACAAATTCTTTCAAACTTAGTTGATCATTCATGATGTCCTCTTGCAATTGATTGTCTATATAATTGCGTATCGTATTTTCATATTTTCCTACCGTATCTACATAATAGCCTCTGCACCAAAATGCCGGTTTCTATATTTGTATTTCAGGTTCGCATGTCGGTCAAATATCATTAGACTGCTTTTCCCTTTTAAGTAACCCACGAAACTCGCTACACTCATATGCGGTGGTATTTCTACCAGCATATGAATATGATCAAGGCAACATTCTGCTGCAATGATATTGACATTCTTGCGCTCACATAAAATTCTCAATATTTTTCCGATATCTGCTTTGATCTGTCCATATATGACCTGTCTGCGATATTTTGGTGCAAATACTATATGGTATTTACACCTCCATTTCGAATGAGATAAACTTTTTACGTCATGGTTTTACATGTCAAAAACCTCTTGTAATTTTAGTAAGTGGTTGGCAAACCAACTTCATTTTATCACAGGAGGTTTTAGTTCTTTCACTAAAGTATTTTTTATCTACCATCAGCATAGCTGGTGGTTTTGTCATGCCTTCCGGCGCCTAAGAAAACAGCCAGTCCGAAGGAATTTTCGGACTGGCTGCTCCAGCAGAGCAATATCATTGCGGAACTATTTAATCATGAAGATGTACAAATATGAACCAACGCTTCTTCCTCTGAAACAATACTTTTTTCGAACTTATCAGCATACTTTGTAAGATGAATGCAACTTTTGTTTTGCGCTGTATGATAAAAATTTCTTAGTATAAATTCCATAAATTGATATGGAGAAACAGCTGCAGAAACTGGGATACGACAATTTTCGTATTGACCTAAGGTTAAATGTGATTTAGGGTGTTCTACCGGAATAAATGCATCACCTGAATCAAAATCAAATCTTAATGGAACAGTAACAATCCTTTTGTCTAAGAATTCAAGATATATTTCATCCTCTAAATATAGCTCTGGTTCATTTTGAAACACCTCTAAATTAGGGGCAGGAAAGAATGACAATCTGTGTGCTATTATATCATTGTTTTGAAATCTGTATAAAAGACTAATTAAAGCTCCATCTATCATTTTGAAGTTGTAATATTTTCTTTTTAAGAGTTCAGAATACATTTCACTATACGAAATATTTTTTAGAAAAATCGAATTATCAACAGAACTAATTCCTATCTCACTAATCTCCCCCGAACTCTGTGTTAGCGAAGGAAAATTCTGTGCATCACAGATGCCGGCTTCAATAACATCAACTGTCAGTTGTTTTATTTGCTTTAGGATATTTTTTGGGCCCAATGCTTATTCCCCCTTATCTTTAAGAAGGGACATAAGGCGTTCCACTTGATCTTCTCCCAAATCCTCAATATAAATATTTCCTCTTTCTAATTCCTCAATTAGACTTGCAATATTTCCTTTGCTCTTTTTAATCTTATTTTTCTCAACCTCACTCATATCACGATTAACAATATTCATATGGTCTCGCTGAGCCTTTGTTGGGTAAATAAAATCCAAAGTGAACTTATGCCTTTTTATACTTTCATACTCGGCAATAAGTCCATCCATTTGTGAACCTACACCTAAAACTCTTACCCATGCTTTGCTTCGAGTGATAGCAGTAAACAACTGATTGCGAATTTTTGCCAAATCAAACAACGCTTCAAAGCAAGCCTGTGCATTAACAATATAAACCATTGCTGCTTCGTTTCCTTTTGCCCTGTAGATTCCTGTAAATGCTACAGAAGCATTATCTTCATCAAAGAATATATCGGGGGCAGTATCGACTCCGGCTGTATGAGACTGTATACCTTTCTGATATAGAAGTGCTCGAATAGTTGCAACATTTGTTTTAGTTGTCAATGGATTTGGGTTGATTACAATTATATCATCTGGGCGCAATTCATCTTTCTCAAGATTAGTTTGAATCTCATTTGCGACCCATTGATCTTGTTCTTCCTTAGATTTAAAACTTTTGAACATAATCAAATCATCAATATCGGAATGTTTTTCAAGAAACTCTGGGCTACTTTTACTTGTTCGTTCTAACACAACATGTTTTCCATCTTCAAGTGAACCATCTGCTACATTATAACCAATCTCTTCCCACAAAGCACTTTGATCAAACATTTGAACAAGACCGGATTCCTTCTCACTATCAGATTCTCTATATATTCCGAAACCTAATGCATGTGCGGTAACCAATGCAGGTCTTGAGTTCCTATAACACTTTTCCAGTATAATATCCTGCTCCGGTTGACCATCTTCAGATGGTCTGAATTTTACTTTTGGTACTCCATTATCATCAACGCCAAAAATTTCTTCAGGCGAAGGGAGTGACTGTAACCGCAGATTCTGAAGTTCATCATATGCATAAACTAATCGTTTAGGATCCCGTAACATTTCATAACAAAGTCTTAAAAATGCTGGAGAAAAATCCTGAGCTTCATCTACTAAAATAGCATCATACAAAGGCTTCGTATAGCTTGCTTCTTTAAGTGCTTTGTTACAAACCTCTCCAAATGGATCAGTAGAACCAAATTGATTTCTGGCGGATATATAATCAAAATATTCTATATTTTGAGTTCCACAAAAGGTATAATACATACCATTACGCTCTCCACCACCTGGTGCACCCCACGCATGAATAATATGAATGTTATCCCAATCTGGTTCATCGCTGGTTAGTTCAATGTAAAACGTGTTAATTAATTTTCTCAATTGACCTTTCAATGAACGGGTATTGAAAGTAACAGCAATCTTCCATTCAGGATGTTGTGCATGTAAGTATGCTGCTTTCAGCGCCAACACCACAGTTTTTCCTGAGCCTGCAAGCCCACGAATCCTCTGTACACCTTCTACAGTTTCAATAACCGCTCTACTTTGTTGATTGTCTAAATTTGCTATGGAATCCTCTAAAACTTTTAATTTTGATCCCCTTGATTTAGGTTTAGTTGCCTCTCGACGTTTTTTTCCTTTTCTAATTGTAGAGATTGCCTGAAGCACTGATACTAACTGTTCATAGTACCCACTATTTTCCCATTTTAACGTTTCAATTTGCTTCTGCAAATCATTGTCCCTAATACACAGAGGATAATCTTCCTCACATTCTAAATTATGCATTAAGGCAGGAGCATAAGTGATTACATTGATCTCAACACAAAGTTTTCTTTTGTTAACGAGTTGCCGATATCCCTTAAGCTTTGCCTCCATTTTATTCGCACAATCATCTTGTGCTTCTTCATATCCCTCGATGTTTTTTCCCTCAATAAGATTAAAAATAACCAGTCCTTTATCAGGAGAAATCCAAAGACCATCAATGGGATAAGCACCATCTACCGTACCAATAATTGGATATCCGATAAATAAATATCCATCAAGTTCATTGTGTCTATGAAAAAATTTTTTCAACAATTCGCTGGATGTTGGTTTTTTTGTTGTACCAGTAATAATTGTAACCAATAGTTTCACTCCCTTTCGATGTTTCTTAGAGCATCTGGAAATATATTAATACTTCTTTAATTGCCGCTTCCTTTTCTGGTGAGCACTGAGGTTGCTTAGCATCCCCAGACTTTGCTTTATTATAATTTTCACGCTCTATTATACCACATCTCTGCTTTACCTGTGCAATATATAAGTTACTAACCTTCAAACCATATTTTTGCAGTATGTATACCTTGATCTCATCATAAGTAGCCTTACTCTCCGCAGCTGTTACATCCAACTCATCCATCTTTATCTCAACTTCAATGTGCTGTTTTGTATTGAGTTTGGACAACAAGCATACCGTCTCCACATGGCCTGAGCTTAACGCGGACTATTTCTCCCGCTTAGGGCAATAATCCACATGATTTTTATAACTTCTTACCTTTATAAATGGCCAGCTTGACAATACACTATCTACCATTATATTAATAGCTGTTTAAGGTCATTGTCTACAAAGCTATAATAATCAGATAGCAATATAGCAATAACGCGAAAGGCGCTAATCTCGAAAGAGGTTAGCGCCTTTTTTAGTTCATGCAATGTGACAGAGTACAAGATTAAGGTGGGGAAGCGCGGGCTTGGATATAATTTACAGGTCAAGGGATAATTACTGGGTAACTTGTCTGATTTAAGACTGGAATATATCGTTGTGATCCTTGATATTTGTTGAACGTAAGTGCATACTAGATTTAGTAGTGTTACAGCAAAAAAGAAAGAGACTATCATTTTTAGATAGTCTCTTAAAACATACTTTACCCTTGCGCGCTGCTGAAAACTTGTACCCATCCTGTTTGTGTTGAACTAGAGTATTTTCCCACTCCAATGTATTTATATTTCTTATCAAGCATATTTTCCCTGTGCCCTATCTTTGAATTCCAAAAACTTTCGAACGCCTCATTGTAAGGATATCTAGTGCTATCGCGATCCATTGTGGCATTTTCCCCAATAGAAGTAACATAAGGATATAAATTTACTTCTGGGTCCTCTAATACAGAGTCCTTCTCACTACCATCTGGTCTATCATGACTAAAAAGAATCAATATCTCTTTTGCTCTAATATCCGCGGCCCTACACAACGCAGGCGACACTTTGAGTTCAGGAATCCCAGCTTCTCTGCGAGCCTTATTAACCAAATCCACCATCTTTTGCTCCTCTGCCGTCAGATTAGCGTCCCCGGATTCCAGAGCAAGAATGGTTTTTTCTTCCTTATCAATTTCCTGTCCCTGGATATACAGCTGTTGAACATACGCCTTTAGATAGTTGTCTGGCTGATTCTTATATTTAGGATCAATAGAAGTAGGGTAGAAGTCGGGACGCTCTCTGTCTTGCCAAAAGTCCAAAATCCATTCCCACTGATCAGCATCAACCATTGGTGGGCGATGATCCGTCAGCATCCAGCTAGGGATACGAGAATCGACAGAAGGTTTTTCCTGTTCCTCTGGATCCGGCTTATTGTTTTCATCTGGATCAGTTGGCTTATTCTCATTAGGATCGGTAGGTTTGCTGTAGTTTCCAATCTGGTCATACAGCTGATTGACATTATTAGACAGATATCCATCCAGGTTCGTCACAGTGCTAGGAATAGAGGAAGGATACCAGGATGGTTTCTCTTTGTCCTTGTAGAAGTCTAACACTGCGTCCCAATGCTCCTGGGTGACACCATTAGGTTTGTCCTTATGCACAAACCAGCTAGGGATACGAGAGTCTACAGAAGGTTTATCATCTGTACCTGGTTTATTCTCGTTCTCATTAGGATCAGGCTTTTGCTCTGGATCTGGTTTGTTATTATCGTCAGGATCTACCGGTGTAGGTGGATCTACTGGTTTATTACCATCAGGATCAGTCGTTCCATCCTTTAAGACCTTCTGAATACGCGATGCAATAGCCGCTGCTTCTGCTCTCGTCACAGTAGCCTTTGGCTGGAAGGAGCCATCCTTCATACCAGCGAGCAGACCATTGTTAGAGAGGACGTTTACATACCACACCGAACCAGATGCAATGGAAGATTGGTCAGTATACCCAGCACTGCTATCTTTGGAGATGTCGATGGCGTTTGGCGCATAGCGATGAATGTATGAGTAGGTCATGTATGCCATGTATTCTCGAGTGACAGGGCTACTGCCATCAAATTTATTGGCTGCGCCATTTTGCAGGATGTCGTTAGAGATGCCCCATTTGGCGACTTGGGCATACCAGGCGTTGGCCGGTACGTCAGTAAAGGTAATGGTAGTCTTGCCCAGGGATTTATCGTCGGTCATATTGTAGAGGATGGCGGTGTACTCTGCGCGAGTCAGCTTTGTGCTTGGCGAGAAAATGGTGTCGCTAAAGCCGACCATGATCTTCTGATTGGAGATTTGGTCGATGACCTTATACGCCCAATGGTTAGACGGCACGTCGCTGTAGGTTTTTGCATCGGCTGCCGTTGGCACAATGGAGGACGCTGCAAGCGCGCCTGCCAAAACAAGCGCTGCGAGTTTGCGTGGTGTTGTCATAGTGAATCTCTCCTTCTTTTATTTTTTCACCACCCATTATGCCATAAAGTTTGCATCTGTGGAAGTGTTATGGCAGATTTTTCTTCCTTCTCGCCCATTCAAAAAACGCCGCCCATCTTTTCTAGTTGAAAGGATGGGCGGCGTTGTGATATGCGCAGATCTGGCGATTAGTCGAGCACGTGGGCGCAGCGTTCGCAGACGTCTGGGTGGGCTGGGTCCTGGCCGACGGTTTCGGAATATTTCCAGCAGCGGGCGCATTTTTCGCCGCTGGCTTGTTCAATTTTGATGTAGAGGTTGTCGATGGCGTCGCTCTTGACGGCATCGTCTGGGACATTCGCGGCATCTTCGACTGCCAGCTGGCTGACGATGAAGAAATCTTCGACTGGCATGTCGAGATTTGCCAAGGCGGCCTTGACGTCCTCGAGGCCGTCACCGAGGTAGAGAGTGACCTTGGCATCGAGGGAGTTGCCGATTTTTTTGTCCTTGCGGGCGGTTTCCAGTGGCTTGGTGACTTCGGCGCGGAAGTTCATGAGGGTCTGCCACTTCTTGTCGAGGGCCTCATCCACATCGCCAATGTCGTAGGTTGGCCAGCTGCAAAGCTGGACGGACGCTGGCTTGTCGGCCACATCGATGTAGCGGAAGACTTCTTCGGTGGTGAAGGCCAAAATTGGCGAGAGAATGATATCGAGCCCCAGGCACATGTCATAGAGCACAGTCTGGCAACTGCGACGGGCAGGATCATCGGCCTTGCTGGAATAGAGACGATCCTTGATGATGCTGAAATACACAGCGCTCAGATCCAGATTGCAGAAATTGTGGATGGCGCGATAGATGACGTGGAAATCGTAGGCGTTGTAATTGTCCTTGGTTTTGTTGACCAGCTCTACAAAGCGCTGCATCATCCAGCGGTCGAGTTCGGTGAGATCCTTGTAGGCGACGCGGTCCTTTTGAACGTCAAAATCGCTGATGTTGCCGAGCATGAAGCGGAAGGTGTTGCGGATCTTGCGATAGGAATCCGACACCTGCTTGATGATGCCATCGCTGACGGAAACGTCGCCGCGATAGTCGGAAGACGATACCCACAGTCGCAGGATGTCGGCTCCGTGCTGACGGATGACGTCCTTTGGATCGACGCCATTGCCTTTGGACTTGCTCATCTTGTTGCCCTTTTCGTCAACGAGGAAGCCGTGGGTCAGGA
>JAUNGU010000043.1:13347-18783 GCA_030524315.1 Peptococcaceae bacterium | reverse complement strand
CAAGGTCATGCCGTGGGTGGCGTTGGTGTAGCCGCCGACGGCTTGGCCGAGCATGTGCACCATCCAGTCGGTGGATTTGCCCTTGGCCACGAGGGTGTTGAGGGCCCAGGTGGCGGTCCACATAATGTTGCTGCGGGCTTCGTAATCCTCTGGGTTCTTGATGGCGATGCGGCTGGAATGGAGCAAGGATCGCATCAGCCCTTCGCTAATGTAATCGCTGGTGTTGTCGTCGTCGCCGGAAAAGTACTGCTCGCAAATGTGGTTGAAAATATCGTAAATTCCCGACACCATCTGCTTGTATGGGAGCGTCATCGTGTAGACAGGATTGAGGATGGAAAAGCGTGGCATGATGGCTTCGTCGGCAAAAACGTGGCCGATTTTTTGCTTGGTCTCGGTGTTGGTGATGACGGCGCCGGCGTTCATTTCAGAACCGGTGCCAACCATCGTGAGCACACAGCCGACAGGCACAATCTCGCAGCTTGGTTCCTCAAAGCGGATGAAATATTTGTCCCATGGGTCCTCATCGCAGTGGACCGAGACGCTCACCGCCTTGGAATAATCGCAGACTGAGCCCCCGCCAACGGCCAAGAGCAAATCGGCCTGATGGGCGCGGGCAATTTCGATGCCCTCGCGCAATTTTTCGAGGGTTGGGTTTGGCATGACACCGGCAATTTCTGCGACATTTTTGCCAGCGGCCGTGAGCTTTGCCATGACGGCGTCATAGATGCCGTTTTTCTTGATGGAGCCGCCACCGTAAACGAGGACGACGTTGTCGCCATACTTGGCCAGCTCGCCATCCAGATAAGAGAGGGCGTCTTCGCCAAAATAGAGCTTGGTTGGGTTGCAGTATTCAAAATTTCCTAGCATGATTCTTCCTCCTGATTAATCTCTTTTGTCTCAATATATTTGATCAGCCGCGCTGGGACGCCGCCAACAATGGCATTTTCCGGCACATCCTTGGTGACCACTGCGCCAGCGGCGACCACGGCACCTGCACCGATACGCACCCCTGCCAGCACCGTCGCCTGGGCGCCGATCCAGACATTTTTGCCGATATGGATAGGTGCGGGCAAAATCTCTGCGCGTCGGGCAGGGTCCAGCTCGTGGTTGAGGGTCGCTAGCACTACATTGTGGCCAATGAAGGCGCCATCGTCAATAAAAATCCCGCCCTGGTCCTGAAAACGGCAACCGGAATTGATGAACACACCCCTGCCGAGGTGAATATTTTTGCCGCAATCGGTGTAAAATGGCGGAAACATCCCCACCGTCTCATCCACCTCGCGCCCTGTGAGTTGGCGCAAAAGCGCTCGAATCTCCTGGGGCGTGTGATAGCCCGCATTGAGCTCGGCGGTGATTTTCATCGCCTCCTGAGCGAGGTGGTCCATCATGTGCTGCGCTGCCGTGCCGCGCACCACGCGCGCTCCTGCATCCATCGATGCGAGAAACGCCGCAAGCGTCATTTCTTCTTCCATAGTCTTCCCTGCCTTTCTACGAATCAGTATACGACGCTGGCGCGCCAATCACAAATACCTCTTATGAATCCTCAGCCATTCGTAAAAGCTATGCAAAAAACCGCTCAGCATTGCCGAGCGGTTGGTGAATGTCGATTTACTTCTTTTTCTTTTTGAGTGGGAAGCGCACGGTCATGGTTGTGCCCTTGCCGACCTTGCTTTTGACCTTGATGGTGGCATTGTGGCGAATCGCCGCGTGCTTGACAATGGAAAGACCCAAGCCCGTGCCGCCGCTAGAGCGGGCGTGGCTTTTGTCGACGCGGTAGAAGCGCTCAAAGACGCGCTCCTGCTCGTCGCCCGGAATGCCGCAGCCCGTATCCTTGACCTTGAGAATGGCCTCGTCCTTGCTCTTGATGACGCTCACAGCGACACTGCCACCGTCCCTGTTGTATTTGATGGCATTGTCGCAGAGATTGTAGACCATTTCCTGAAGCAGGGTGTGCACGCCCTTGATGGAGACGTGATCGCCGCTGACCTTGACCGAAAGATTTTTCATCTTGGCGTGAGGCATGAGCTGGTTGATGGTCGCTTGGGCGAGATCAAGCAGGTCTATGCTTTCTGTTGGCAAGGATTCGGAGGTTTCATCGAGCTTGGAAATGCTGATGATGTTTTCGACCAGCGCCACCATGTGCTGGGCCTCGTCGTAGATCTGCTGCAAAAATTGCGGCTTGTCCTCATCCTTGACCATGTTGTTGAGCATCAGCTCCGCACAGCCAGAAATGCTGTGCAGCGGCGTTTTGAGCTCGTGGGAGACGTTGGCGCTAAATTCTCGGCGCATCTGCTCAGCTTCGAGCCGCTCGGTGACATCCAGATAAAAGAGCACGATGCCATCAACCTCGCCCGCAGAGAAAACAGGGCTGCCGTGAATTTCGTAGTCTCTGCCGTTGATGTCGGTGGTGGTGCGCGCATTCTTGCCGTCGAAAACCTTGTTCAACAGCTTCTGCACGGCCTTGCCACGGCTGATGGCGAGAAAATCGTTGCCAAGGTCGTCGGCGCGCACATCCAAGAGCTGCATGGCGCTGCGGTTCATGACGAGGATATGGGCCTGGCGGTTGAGGAGCACAAGCCCTTCCTTCATATTATCCACCACCGTCTGAAATTCCTCGCGCTGTCTGTTGAGCCGCTCGCCCTGGGTGTGAATGGCGCGATGCTGCTCGTCCATGCGCAACAGCAGCGGCATCAGCTCCTCGTAGGTGTCGTTTTCCAGCGGATGATCCAGATCCAGCGTGTTGAGTGGCTTGACGATGCCGCGAGAAAGGCCCTGGGCGACAAGGAGGGTCAGCACCAGCACACAGAGCACGAGCAAGAGCGTCGGCTTGACCATCAGCGCCAGCACCCCCTCTAGCGAAATATCCTTGAGGGCGACGCGCAGCACCGAGCCGTCATCCAGGCGCTGGGCAGCGTAGATGGTGCGCGCCGTCATTGTTTCCGACTCGCGCTCGACCTCTGAGCGGCCATTTTTCTGGGCCTGCTTGAATTCCTCGCGATTGGCGTGGCTTTCCATTTTGCTCGTGTCGTAGCGGTTGTCAAAAACCACCTTGCCCTTGTCGTCGATCCAGGTGATGCGATAGGCATCCTCCTCGGCACCCTCGAGGGCTTTTTCGCCGTCGGCCTCCACGGCCTGAGAAAGGAGGTCCAAATGCTCCATCATCTGGCTCACGGTTTCCTGGTGAATATAACGATAACTGACCCCAGCCAGGAGCATCAAGCTCACAACCAGGGTCAGTATCGCTGTTGCAAAAACCGTCAAGAAGATGCGCTTTTTCACGGCGTGACCTCCATGCGGTAGCCAACACCGCGCACGGTGTTAATATATTCGCCGCATTTGCCCAGCTTTTGACGCAGATTGCGCACGTGCACATCGACGGTGCGCGTCTCGCCATCATAATCCTGGTCCCAAATGCAGGTCAAAAATTGCTGGCGTGTGAAAACGCGCCCGGGATTGGCCATGAGCATGTGCAGCATCTCAAATTCCTTGTAGGTGAGCTCGACGAGCTCGCCAGCGGCCATAACCACATGAGCACTCGGATTGAGATAGAGCGCACCCAGCTGAATGGCTGGCTCCTCTTCCTGCACGCTGCGTCTGAGCACGGCGCGCACGCGCGAAACCATCTCCATCATGCCGAAGGGCTTGACGAGATAATCATCGGCACCGGAATCCAGACCGATGACCTTGTCATACTCACTGCCCTTGGCCGTGGCCATGATCACCGGCACCTTGCGGGTGCTCGATTCGAGCCGGAGTTTTTTGAGAATGGAAATCCCGTCCTCATCGGGGAGCATGATGTCCAAAATAATCAGGCTGGGAATTTCTTCCTTGAGGGCGGCGTAAAGGGCCGCGCCATTTTCCAAGCCCTTGGCCTTGAGGTCTGCCGCCTCCAGGGTGTAGACCATCATATTGCGAATCCCTGCTTCATCTTCCACACAATAAATCAATGATCAGCGCCTCCTTGCGAGGATTTAGTTATTTTTTATGGGTTTATCAGCTTCCACATATGCGACCATCTCGGCCATTTTTACAATGTGGTCCCCGATACGTTCATAATATTTGTCAATCATCAGCAAGTCAAGGGCATAATCTACTTCTTCGGTAGAATCTGCTTTTTTGATGAGCTTGGCAATATTGGCCTTGGTCTTGTAGAAGAATTCATCCACCACGTCGTCAAAATCGATGACGCGCGCTGCCAGCTCAACATCCATTTTTGCGTAGGCGTCGATGCAATCCTTGAGCATTTTGCTCACGGCCTCGGCCAGCTCTTCAAAATGCTTGGTTTTCACCGGGCGCACGTTGTAATTGACGCGCAGAATCGTCTCGCTAATGTCCACCGCCTGCATGGCAATGCGCGACAGATTGGCGATGATTTTTGACGCCGCAGAAATTTCTCGGAAGTCGCTGGCCACTGGTTGCTGCATCAAGAGCAAACTCGAGCACAGCCCTTCGATGATGTATTCCTTTTCGTCGATGGCCGGTTCCATGGTGACAACCTCGTGCGCAATGGTGGCGTCGCCTTTGATGAGCGCCTGTGCAGATTTTGTGATGACGTCCTCGCAGAGGCCGCCCATTTCTATAATTTCGTGATGCAGTCTTTCGATCTGCCCTACAAATACATCTCTCATATCAACCAAATCTCCCTGTAATGTATTCCTCAGTGCGCGAATCCTTCGGTGTGGCAAACAGCGCCTTGGTGTCGTTGAATTCAACCATATCCCCCAAAAGGAAGAAGGCCGTCTTGTCAGAAATACGCGCTGCCTGCTGCATGTTGTGGGTGACGATGACGATGGTGTAACGGTCCTTGAGCTCAAGCACCAGGTCCTCAATTTTCGATGTGGAAATTGGGTCCAGGGCGCTGGTTGGTTCGTCCATGAGCAGCACCTCTGGATTGACCGCCAGCGCGCGCGCCACACAAATGCGCTGCTGCTGGCCGCCGGAAAGACCCAGGGCGGATTTTTTCAGACGGTCCTTGACCTCGTCCCAAATCGCTGCCCCACGCAGGGATGTTTCGACGAGCTCATCGAGCTTGGCCTTGCTCTTGATGCCGTGGGTGCGTGGCCCGTAGGCAATGTTGTCGTAGATGCTCATTGGAAATGGGTTTGGCTTTTGGAAAACCATGCCCACGCGCTTGCGCAGGAGGTTGACGTCCATATTGCCGTAAATATCCTCGCCGTCAAGGAGCACGTCGCCTTCGATGCGACAGCCCTCGACGAGGTCATTCATGCGGTTCAAGGATTTGAGGAGGGTCGATTTACCGCAGCCGGACGGCCCGATAAATGCAGTGATTTCATTCGGTTTGATTTGAATATTGATATCCTTGAGGGCATGAAATTCTCCGTAATAGAGATTCAAATTCTTGATATCAAATTTGTACATGCTTACTTATCCTTTCTCAGGAATCTTGCGACAGCCTCTGCCGCAAAGTTGAGTATG
>JAUNGU010000043.1:0-13337 GCA_030524315.1 Peptococcaceae bacterium | reverse complement strand
AGCAGCACTACAGCCGTGGCGTAGGTCTGGTTCATGTAGAGCCCCTCGCCAGAGAGGACATACATGTGCACCGCCAGCGTGCGCCCGGAGGAGAGCACGTTGCCCGCGACTTCGGCGATGGTCCCGGCGGTAAAAATCAGCGCTGCCGATTCACCGACGATACGGCCGATGCTCAGGATGACGCCACTCATGATCCCGGGAATCGCACTTGGGAGCACGACCTGGCTGATCGTGCGGAGCTTACCGGCACCTAGGCCAAAGCTCCCTTCACGGTAGCTGTCCGGCACCATTTTCAGAGCTTCTTCTGTCGTGCGGAGCACCACCGGCAACACCATAATCGCCAGCGTCAGCGCCCCAGAAAGGAGCGACATGCCCAGATGCAAAAATTTGACAAAGAAAATGGCGCCAAAGAGGCCGTAGATGATCGACGGAATCCCGGTGAGGGTTTCGGCTGTCAGCCGCACGAGGCCGACAAACTTGCTGCCCTTCTTGGCGTACTCGACCAAATAAATCGCCGCGCCAATGCCGATTGGCAGGGCCACCACCAGGGCGATGACCGCCATGAGCAGGGTGTTAATGAGAGCCGGGAGCATCGAGACATTTTCTGTCGTGTAGGTCCAGGCGAAAAGCTCCGGTGAAAGCTGTGGCACACCCTTGACGAGAATGTAGATGACGATGAAGGCCAGCGTCGCCACACTGAAAAGGGCGCTGAGCATGACGAGCACAAACATCACCAGCGACGTCGGATTAGTGCGCAGCGACTGCCACTTGCGGGCAATGGCGCTCTCGGTGGAATGTTGATTAGCCATTGTTCTCACCTCGCTTCAACAGTGCCAAGCCAAAGTTGAGAATCAAAATGAAGATAAAGAGCACGACCGCCGTGCCGATGAGGGCCTCGCGGTGCAAATCAACAGCATAGCCCATTTCCATGACAATGTTGGTCGTCATTGTGCGCACGCCGTCGGTCAGCGCCGTTGGAATGGCTGCCTGGTTACCGGCGACCATGATCACCGCCATGGTTTCACCGATGGCACGCCCGAGGCCGAGAACGACGCCCGTGAGAATCCCGCTCTTGCAGGCTGGGAGCACCACTGCGAAAATGCTGCGCTCGTGGGTGGCACCGAGGCCGATGCTCCCTTCGTAGTAGCTCCCATTCACGGCACGAATCGACGATTCGCTGACGCTGATGATCGTTGGCAGAATCATCATCCCCAAGAGAATGGCTGCCGTCATGACGCTGAGCCCACGGCCGCCGAAGGTGTCACGCACCCAAGGCACGAGAACCATCAGCCCAAAAAAGCCGTAGACAACCGACGGAATCCCCGCCAACAGCTGCACGCCGGATTTGAGCAGCGGATAAATCTTCTTTGGGCAATAGAAGACGAGGAACACCGCCGAGAGAATCCCGATTGGCGCGCCAATGATGAGCGCCCCCAGGGTCGTGTAGATGCTGCCGATGATCATTGGCAGAATGCCGTAAATGTCATTGTTTGGCCGCCACTCGGTGCCTGTCAGGAAATGCAGCGGGCCGATTTTCAAAATCGCCGGCACGCCGTTGGCAAAGAGAAAAATACAGATAACAAAAACTGCGACGATGGATACACATGCAGCAATGGTGAAGAGGACCTTCATGGTCCCCTCCAGCGCTGCTTTATTATGACCGGATTTTACTGGTTCATTACTTTGCATTGTCTAATTCATCCCACTTTGTTGTGTCGCCAAGATAGATGCTCTTGACCTGATCGCTGGTGATATTATCCAATGGGTTGGCCTTGTTGACGATGACGGCAATCCCGTCCATAGCGATGACGGTTGGCGTCAGGCCCTGCTTGGTTTCGGAATCCTCGAGTTCACGAGAAGCCATGCCGATGTCACAGGTCCCGTCGATGGTGTTGGCCACACCTGTGGAGGAGTCACTCTGCTGGACTTCGATTTCAACATCCGGATTGAGCTTGACATAGGCTTCCTTGAGCTTTTCCATCAGCGGGGTGACGGAGCTGGAACCGGAAACGACGATCTTGCCCTTCATGCCTTCGGTGGCTGTGTAGGCTTCGCCTTCGCCCTGTGGGACCTGGCCGTTTTCTTCAATAACCTTGGCGCCATCGCTGGACTGGATGTATTTCACAAAATCCTTGGCCACATCCGAGAGATCATCCTTAGTGACAATGTTGAATGGACGGGCAATTTTGTAGCTGCCATCGCTGACAGATTCTTCGGATGGTTCAACGCCATCGACCTTGACAGCCTTAACCGTATCATTGAGAGAACCGAGGGAAATGTAACCGATGGCATATTCATCGTTGGCCACAGTGGTCATCATGACCGAAGTGTTGTTGGTTTCGGCGATGCTGGTCGAGGTTTGGTCAACCTTTTCGCCATCCTTTTCCGCCTGGATGCCAAAGAGCTCCACAAAAGCGCTGCGGGTGCTGGAGCCATTTTCACGGGTCGTGGCGTTGATCGTCTGCGCCGAATCAAAATCGCCACCCTCTGCACCAGCCGAGGAGGTCGCAGCCGTGTCATTGCCGCCGCCGCAGCCAGCCAATAAACCCATGCACAGCATCGCTGCCACACCAATCTTTTTCCAATTTCTCATTTTCTTCCTTCTTCCTTTCCAAAATGAATGGTATCATTCGTTCACAAGTCATATATTACCGACTGCCTGTAAAGTCCAAAAGCGCAAAAATGTAAAATGATTGTTAAATAGGCGCACAATTGTCGCCCACCCATTGAAAATTTTTCACTAGATGTCGCGGGCAAAAAATTTTCATCCCATATCTGGTTTTCGCTGGCAAGCTTTGACTTTACAAAATCTGTGCGCTGAAAAGTTTTTTTCGAGAAAAATCTTGACAGCGAGAATTTTCCGCTGTATATTTGCTGTGTTATCATTCCTAGTACAGTTAAAAGAGAGGAGCCATTATTTTCATGTCATCCATCACCAAATCGTCCCCAGCCATCAGCGCAAAAAGCTGGCAGTGTCTTTCTGCCACGAGCATCAAGCTCATCGCCATTGTCCTCATGTTCATCGACCACATTCACGAAATGTTTGTCTCGATGGGCGCGCCAATGTGGCTCAATCTTTTGGGACGGCCGGTTTTTCCGCTGTTTTTATTTCTCGCTGCTGACAGCTTTCACTACACCCACAGCCGAAAAAATTATATGACGCGTCTGCTCATCGCCAGCTGGTGCATGACGATCATCACCACGACGGTCACGCATTTTGTGCCGAACGACGCCATCGTCCTTGCCAATAACGCCTTCAGCACCTTTTTTGTGACGACGGTCTACATGCTGGCCTGGGATGTTTTGCGCCGTGGCGTGCGCGAAAAAAATCCCCTCACCCTTCTCAAGGGTCTCGGCATCGCCCTCCTGCCGGTTATTTCCACGCTGCCAATGATGGTCTTCGGCCAGGCGGTCGACGCTGGCGTCCTCAGCGAGCAAGGCGTGCAAATCGCCGCTGTGATCTGCCTCATGATTCCGAGCATTCTCATGGTAGAGAGCGGGCCGCTGTACGTGCTGATGGGGCTCCTCTTCTACATGTTCCGCGAGCGCCGCGCCGTGCAAATCGCCATTGCCATTGCATTCGGCATTTTCTTCTACGCCATTTCCGGCGGCATTCAGTGGGGCGTGGCCTTGGCGGCGATCCCGATGCTTTTTTACAGCGGCGCAAAGGGGCGCGGCATGAAGTATTTCTTCTATGTTTTCTACCCAACCCACATTGTCACCCTCTACCTCCTTGCCACCTTCATCATGAATCGCTAAGCACAAACGGCGCGACGTTCCTCTCGGGAGCGTCGCGCCGTTTTGCGCAGGTCTCATTGCTTGCGGGCAATGGTGTAATCGTCGCCCATGCGGTAGTATGGGCAATCGGAAAAGGTATCGCTGAGAAATTTGTAGAGCTCGTCCTCGTCGAGGGCCATGTCGCAGACATAGTAGCCAAATTCCTCGTCGTAATCGTAATAGAGACAGTATTCACATTTGCTACTGGCCAATGCACATTCCTCCCTGGCCGTTTGCTAAAAACGCCTCTGAGCAACTCAGAGGCGTTGGTGATTAGGCGTTGACTTCGTGTGGCTTTTTGTACATGGCGTCGATGAAGCGGATGGTCTTGGAGGTGTTGCGCAGGACGATGGTGTGGGTGTTGACGTGCCCATTTTCTTCCTTGACGCCGCGCAGCACGTCGCCGTTGGTGACGCCGGTGGCAATGAACATGACGTCGTCGGTGCTGACGAGGTCGTTCAGGTTGTAGACCTGGTTAACGTCGGCGTGGCCCATGGCCTTCATGCGACGGATCTGTTCGTCGTCTTCCGGCACGAGGCGGCCCTGCATGTCGCCGCCGAGGCATTTGACAGCCGCTGCTGCCAGCACGCCTTCCGGTGCGCCGCCGATGCCGAGGATCATGTCAATGGCGCCGGTGTCCATGGCAACCGTCAGGGCCGGTGCCACATCGCCATCGGTGATGAGCTTAACGCGTGCGCCCAGCGCCTTGCAGGCCTGCTTGATGTGCTCGTGGCGTTCGCGATCCAGGAGGCAGACGGTCATTTCACTGACAGGCTTGCCCAGGGCAGCCGCCACGTTCTTGAGGTTTTCTTCGACGGTCTTGTCAATGTCGATGGCACCCTTGGCGCGTGGGCCAACGATGATCTTGTCCATGTACATGTCCGGCGCGTGGAGCAGCCCGCCAGCTTCGGCGATGGCCATAACGGCGATGGCGCCCGGCTGATTCTTGGCGGTCAAGTTGGTGCCTTCGAGAGGGTCGACGGCAATGTCGACGGCGGTGCCGCCGAGGCCGACCTTTTCGCCGATGTAGAGCATTGGCGCCTCGTCCATTTCCCCTTCGCCAATGACAACGGTGCCGTCAATGTGAATGGTGTCAAACATTTTGCGCATGGCTTCAACGGCGGCGCCGTCGGCAGAGTTCTTTTCCATGCGGCCGACCCACTTGGCGCAGTTGATGGCTGCAGCTTCGGTGACACGGGCAAATTCAATGACTAAATCTCTTTCCATAATCATCTACCTCACGCTTTCCCGTTGCTGCCAAAGATGCGGATCTTTTCAGCAACGCGTTCTGCCATTTTTTCACGAGCAGGGCCCAGGATTTTGCGAGGGTCGATTTCGTTTGGCTTTGCTGCCAGGACTTCACGAACGCCATCGGTGAAGGCTTCGCGCAGGTTGGTGTCGATGTTGATTTTGCGCACGCCGCGTTCAACGGCTTCGCGCAGGGCTTCGTCTGGCACGCCGGAGGAACCGTGGAGCACGATCGGAATCTTGACGCGGCTCTTGATTTCGGTCAGGCGGTCAAAGTCGAGCTTTGGCGTGCCCTTGTACTGGCCATGGGCGGTGCCAATGGCGACAGCCAGGGAGCGGATGCCCGTCTGTTCAACGAAGTAAGCGGCTTCATCGGGATCGGTGAAGGTGGCTTCGCGTTCGCTGACGGTGACGTTGTCTTCGGTGCCGCCGATTTTGCCGAGCTCTGCTTCAACAGAAATGTTCAGCGGACGGGCGACGTCGAGGATTTTGTTGGTGACGGCAATATTTTCTTCCAAAGGATGCTTTGACCAGTCGATCATGACCGAGGTGAAGCCGTTGCCGATGCATTGGATGACCTGGTCAAAGCTGGTGCCGTGGTCGAGATGGAGCGCCACCGGCACGGTGGATGCGGCGGCAGCGGTCTTGACCAATGAGACGATGTAGTTCAGCCCGGCGTAGCCAATGGCGCCCTGGCTGGCCTGGATGATGACTGGGGATTTTTCTGCCTCAGCGGCCATCATGATCGCCTGAACAATTTCCATGTTGTTGCAGTTAAAGGCACCGACTGCATAGCCGCCTTCTTCGGCCGCTTGCAAGAGGGTATCAACGTTTACTAATGCCATAAGTGAATTCCTCCTATATTGAAATTACATGCGTTCCGGAGCCGAAAGGCCCATGAGCGCTAATACATTACGCAAGGTGATGCGGGTGCAATCAACGAGCGCCAGGCGCGCATCGCGCAGCGCCGCGTCGTCGGTGAGCACCTTGCAGCTGTTGTAGAAGCTGTGGAAGGCGTTGGCCAAATCCTTGGCGTAGTAAGCCAGATGATATGGCGCGAGCTCTGCTGCCGCGTCGGCGACTTCCTGTGGCCACTGGGCGAGCATGCGAATCAGCGCCTGCTCGTTTTCCTCTGCAAGAAGGCTGAGATCCACAGCATCGGCGCGCGGCGTCTCCACGCCAGCCACCGAGAGAATGCTGCAAATACGCGCGTGGGCGTACTGCACATAATACACCGGGTTGTCGCTGGATTCGGCCTTGGCGAGATCCAGGTCAAAATCGAGGGCGCTGTCTGGGTTGCGCATGATGAAGAAGAAGCGCGCCGCTTCCTTGCCGACCTCTTCGATGAGCTCCTCGAGGGTGACATACTGACCGCTGCGCTTGCTCATCTTGACGAGCTCGCCGCCACGATAGAGACGCACCAGCTGCATGAGGATGACGGTGATGTCGTCGCCCGGATAGCCCAGCGCCGTCATTGCGCCCTTGAGACGGGCGACGTGGCCGTGGTGGTCGGCGCCCCAAATATTGATCGGGCGCTTGTAGCCGCGCTCGAATTTGTTGCGATGGTAGGCAATGTCTGCCGCAAAATAGGTCGGCGTGCCATTGGAGCGGATGAGCACCTCGTCCTTTTCCTCGCCCCAGCTCGTGCAGGCGAGCCACTGGGCACCGTCCTTTTCGTAGACGAGGCCCTTGTCGCGGAGAATCTCAACGACTTCCTTGACGGCGCCACTGTCGTGCAGGCTCTGCTCGCTGAACCAGTTGTCGTATTCGACGCCAAAATGCTCGAGTCCTGCGCGAATACCGGCGACCTTTTCCTTGAGGGCAAAGGCCTTCATTTCCTCGCGGCGCTGGGCTTCCGGCATTTCCACATAGGCCTCGCCCTTTTCGTCAATCAGGCGCTGGGCTGTGGCGATAATGTCCTTGCCGTGGTAGCCGTCCTCGGGAATGGTGTAATCGTCGCGGCCGAGGAGCTCGAAATAGCGCGCCTCCACCGATTTGCCGAGATTTTCCACCTGGTTGCCGGCGTCGTTGATGTAATATTCCTTGTCGCAGGCGTAACCCGCTTCGTTGAGTACCGCTGCGAGCACATCACCCAGGGCGCCGCCGCGGGCATTGCCCATATGCAAAAGCCCGGTCGGATTGGCGCTGACGAATTCCACCTGGACGCGCTCGCCCCCTCCGGCGTTGCTCTTGCCGTAGTCGGCATCCTCCTGTTGGATGGCCGGGAGAATCGCATGCAGCCAGGTTGGCACCAGGTAAAAATTGATGAAGCCCGGCCCGGCGATTTCCACACGCTCAACGACGTCTGATGCGGCGATATTGCCAACAATGGCACCCGCGATCTGGCGCGGATTCTGATGCAGGACGCGGGTCAGCTGCATGGCCAGGTTCGTCGAAAAATCGCCGTTGTTTTTTTGCTTCGGCGTTTCGATGACAAATTCTGGCAGCTCGGCTTGCGCCAACTGGCCGTCAGCCATGGCTTTCTGGCAAGCGTCCAGAATCAGTGATTTCAAATGATCCTTTGTTTCTTCAATAATATTCATAGGATTCCTCCTAAATTCATATACACGCTTATGATAGCACAAATCGCCCGCAAATGGCAGGCTTTTTACGCTTTCTCAAAAAGCGCCGACGGCTGCACGCCGCGTGCGTCACGCTCGGCGAGATATTTTTCTGTCAGCGGCAGGTCACCGGCGTACGGTTCCGGACCGTTCGGCCCCTTTTGCGCCGTTTCCCCGCCCTTGCCGAGGACGAGGACGACGGTGCCCGCTGGCGCGCTGAGCATGGCGTCGCGAATACCCGCCTCGCGATCCTCTAGCGAAACGAAGGCAAAGCCCGCCGGAAATTCTGCGCTGATCTCGGCGTTAATGTCCAGCGTCCGCTCGTGGGCGGGATCGTCAGGCACGAGGTAGACGCGCGCGCCCTCAGCCGCAGCGATACGCCCGAGATCTGGCCGACGGCTCTGGGCCTTGCTCCCCGCCGAGCCAAAGACGAACCAAATCGGCGCGCCGGGATATTCCACGTGCACCGTCTCAACCACCTTGCGGAAACTGATGTCGTTGTGGGCGTAGTCGACAATCGCCGTCACGCCGTCCTGGCTCTGGCGATAAACCATGTGCCCCTGGAAATGAATCTCTGCCAGGGTTTCGGCGATGCTCGCCATTTCCACGCCCAGCTCTAGCGCCACCGTCGCCGCTGCCAGGGCATTTTCCACGTTGAAAATCCCGCGCATCGCCGTCGTCAGATGCTGATGCACGCCCCGCGCCTCAAGGTCGAAGGCCATGCCCTCCTTGTCGGTCTCGATGTGGCGCGCCTCGTAATCGGCAGCGTTTTCGACGGCAAAGGTCGTCAGCTGCTTGCAGGCCGCCGCCGAGGCGAGAATATCATCCAGTCGGTCGCTATTGTTGTTGACAAAGGCGTGGTCCGTCACCGCAAACAGCATGCGCTTCGAAGCAAAATAATCCTCAAAATCCGGATGCTCAATGTCGCTGATGTGGTCCGGCGCAATGTTCAGGAAAACGCCATCGTCAAAATGAATCCCGCCGACGCGGTGATACTTGAGGGCCTGGCTCGAGACCTCGACGATCATCGTCTGCAGGCCATTGCCCGCGGCGTGGTCGAGGTAGCGATAGAGATCGACGTTCTCCGGCGTCGTCAGCTGCGCCGGTGCATCGACGGTGCCGTCGTAAACGCGGGTCGACGACGTCAGGCCCGCTGGCGGCAGGCCCTGCTTGGCGGCGTGGCGGTCGAGGATGCTCTTGAGGAGGGTCACCGTCGTCGACTTGCCCTTGGTGCCGGTGACACCAATCATGTGCAGCCGACGCCATGGCGATTCAAAGAACACATCCGCTGCCACCGCCAGGGCGCGGCGAATGTCGCTGACGATGAGCGCCGTCATTCCCTCGCCCTCGTCAAAGGGGCGAATGGCGAGATAGGCCACGGCGCCATTTTCCCGCGCCTTGGTGATGTAGGCCGGGTCAAAGGTCGCGCCCTTGCACAAAAAGAGGCTCCCCGGGGCGCATTTGCGCGAATCATATTGAATGTCACTGATGACCAGGTCGGCATCCCCCTGCCACATGGTCAACAGCCCCTCCTGGCGCAAACGCACCACAAAATCTGCAATCGGAATCCGATGTTTCATCAAGCTTGTGCTCCTTTCTGAGCGAGAATCGCACACCATTCGCCGTCCTCGCGTTGTTCAATCACCTGATACCCGGCCGCCGCCAGCGCCGCGCCAATCTCCGCCGCCCGCTCGCGCGCAATGCCCGAGCATAGGAGATACCCGCCCGGCAAGAGATGGGCGTCCAGCTCGGGAATCAGCCGCAAAATCACATCCGTCACAATATTGGCGATGATGAGATCCGCCCGGCCCACGCAACCGGCCAAGAGGTCGCTTTTGTACACCATAATCGAGGCGTTGTTGCGCGCCGCGTTGTCTGCCGTGGCCAAAACCGCCAACGGATCAAAATCCATCGCATCCACGCGACCGGCACCCAGCGATCGCGCCGCAATGGCGAGAATGCCGCTGCCCGTGCCCACGTCAAAGACCGTCATCTCCGGCCGAATCAATTCCTCGAGCCAATTCATGCACAGGGACGTCGTCTCGTGCTCGCCCGTGCCAAAGGCCATCCCCGGCTCAATGCGAATGACAATATCCTCCGGCACATCCGGCTCGAGCCACTCAGGCACCACCTGGATGCGCGTGCCGTAATGCAAAATATGATAATGTTCCTTCCAGGATTCGGACCAATCCTCGTTAGCCACAGGCTTCTCCTGCCAGCTGCACGATTCGCCCACTGCCTCCAGCGCCACCGCCACGCGACTGCGCAGATCTGCATAGCGCGCGCGCCAGCCCTCATCCTGCTCAAAAAATCCGCTCACCTTGAGATGATCCTCAGCCAGCACCGCCGGCGAAAATTCGTGGGCGTCCCAGTCGTTGCTCTCCACATGGTGCAAAATCGCCTGGGGATCGTCCACCATCGTCCCACCCGGAAAAACCTCGTTAAAAATCTCCGTCACCGCCTCCAAGCCCGCACGGCTTTTCAGCAGACAGGTCACTTCCATCCAATCCAAATCCTTCACCTGCATTTCTCATGCCTTCTCTCAGCTTTCCATAAATATTCACACATAATACTAACAAAAAACCACCCGCTTGTCACCGCTTTCCACCAAATCCCCCGCGCAAAATGGCGAGCGAAAAGTTTTCGCTGACAAGCGCTCGGCGAAAACTTTTCAGCCGCCGAGAATTTATCGCTGGCAAGCGCTGAGCGAAAAGTTTTTGCGCGCAGCAAAAAACTGCCCCGCGAGAAATTTCTCACGGGGCAGATTCTGTGAATGCTATTAGCCAATGACGTTTGTGATGTAGCGTTGCAACATGGCTGCGACTTGCGCTCTTGTCGCATTGCCCTTTGGCGCGAGCTCTGTTGCGCTCATGCCGTTCACGATGCCCTCTGCATTCGTCCACTGCATGGCGTCGGTTGCCCAGCCGCTGATGCTGCCACTGTCGCTGTACGCCGAGAGGTCAGCGCGAGCGCTCGTGTCAGCGCCCTTGTAGGCGGCGTAGTTGTAGAGGATGGCGGCGAGCTGTTCGCGCGTGATGCTGTCGGTTGGGCCAAAAGCGTCGCTGCTGTAGCCGCTGACGATGCCGTTGAGTCGTGCCCAGTAGACGGCGTCGCTGTAGTAGGCGTTCGCGTCAACATCGGCGAATGGGTAGCCGAGGTTTTCACCGCTGAGATCCGGCTCGCCTTCCATACGGTAGAGAATGGCAACGATCATGCCGCGGGTCGTCGTCAGATTTGGCGAGAAGGTCGTCGCGCTCGTGCCGGTCATGAGGCCTTCGCTGTAGACAAAGCGCACAGGGTCAATGTACCAGGCGTCGGCACTGACGTCGGTAAATGGCAGCGCGCTTGGTTCCGGCTGTGGCTCCGGCGCTGGCTCGTCGCTTTCGACGAGGGTCGCGGTGATAGTCACGTTGCTCTTTGGCATGGTGAAGCTGTAGGTACCGTCGCTGTTTTTCGTGACGTCGACGGATTTGCCGTTTTTCGCCGTGACGGTCACAGAATCGACGGCGTAGCCATCGTCTGGCGTGACGGTGATGGTGACGTTTTCACCTTCGGTCACATATTTGTCGACGGAGATTTTGCCGTGTTCCGGTTGCGTCACCGTTGTTTCGTAGCTGTACTTGCCGCTGTACGGCTTGACAGTCACCTTGACGCTCTCGCTGGCGAATTTGTCGCTCGTCGCTTTGTAGCGCACGTAGTAATCGCCAGCTGTCAGGTCCATGCTCGTGCCCTTGACAGCCGCCCAGGTCTTGCCATCGCGGCTGTATTCCATGTCGGTGGTCAAGCCGCTCAGCGTGTTGACGCTGCCAACGACGCTGTCTGGTGCGGATGGACGCACTGGGATGGTGAATTCCACTGCCTTGCTCGCAGCGATAGCACCATCGGCCTTGGTACGGATCTGTACAGTGATTTTTTCACCCTTCCAGCCGAGTGCGGCGAGGGTCATATCATTGCTGCAATCTATCCAGGTTTTTCCATCCGTTGACCATTCCATTTTATCAGTGGTGTTCACGGTTTCGTTGCCGTAGTCAATCGCGACATTTGGCGCGCTTTGACGCACGGGAATGGTTACTTCTTTTGCATCGCTGGCAAAAGATTTGCCAGCGACAGCAGCTGTGCGGAATTGTACATTTACCGCCTCGGTTCCATTCCAGTCAAATGTAGAAAGTGCGAGGGTTGTATCGTCACATGCTGTCCAACCGCCACCATCCACCTTGTACTCAGTACCAGCTGGAACGGTCAGCGTTTCTGCTGCACCGTTGATTGTAATATCTGGTACTGCGACTCGCGTAGGGATTGTCAGCGTCTGAATCTGGCTGGCGACAGTGGTGCCATCTGCTTTGGTGCGAATTTGCACGGTCACAGCCCGCTTGCCATCCCACCCGAAAACAGAAAGTGCCATATCTTTGGTGCAATCTGTCCAGGCTTGTCCATCCTTTGACCATTCCATTTTATCCGTCATGTTCACAGTTTCGTTGCTGTAGTCAATTGTGACGTTCGGCGCGCTTTGACGCGCAGGGATGGTCAATTCTTTTGCTTCGCTGGCGAAGGAGGTGTTCTCAACAGCTTTCGTGCGAATTTGTACGGCCACAGCTGTTTCGCCATTCCAGCTAAAAGTAGAAAGTGCGAGGGTTGTATCGTCACACGCTGTCCAATCGCCATTAGCCACCTTGTACTCGCTGCCAGCTGGAACTGTCAGCGTTTCTGCATCACCGTTGATTGTGACGTCTGGTGCATCTGGTCGCGCTGGAATAGTGAATTTCACCGCCTCGCTCGCAGCAACGTCACCACTGGCCTTGGTACGGAACTGGACGTTGATTTCTGCGCTCTTCCAGCCGATGGCTGCAAGAGACATATTGTCCTCACAATTTTGCCATGTGCCATCATCACCAGTGCGCCATTGCATTTGCGCGGTGGTTCTCACAGTTTCCTTGCTGTAGTCAATTGTGACGCTTGGCGTGTTTTGACGCGCAGGGGTGGTCACTTCTTTTGCTTCGCTGGCGAAAGTCTTATCAGTGGCAGCTGTGCGAATTTGCACGGTCACAGCCTTTGTGCCATCCCAGCCAAAATCCAAGAAGCTCATATCTGCTGTACAGTCTGTCCATTTGCCAGTATCGCCCACGCGCCATTGCATTTGCTCGGTGGTGTTGATGGTTTCGCTATTGCCGTCGGCAGTGACATCTGGCGCGCCACCGCGTCCATCTAACATCACCGTCTGCGCGGCGCTTGCTGGAATATCACCATTTGCTGCCTGACGTACCTGGAAGGTAGCGCCTGGCTCAATCTTGATGGCTTCAGTTTTCCAGGTTTTTCCATTATCAACGCTCAGCTTATAGCCAACCTTAGCCTTGACGGTTTCCGCTGCATAATCGATGGTGTATCCATTATCGCCTGTCGGTGTGGCGTAAGCAGTGTAGACCGTTTCTTTGACGCTTGGCGATGGGCTGTGGTTCTTGTCGCTAGCATAGCGGACAAAGACAGTGTATGCACTTGCTTCATCCAAGCCGGTAAAAGTGCCATTATTTTCCCATTCTCCTGCATCTGCTGGCGCTGTACCATTCGCACCTTTTACAATGGCGTATTCATAGACCCCTTGCTCGCTGCCACTGGCGGTGACGGTGATGCTGTCAGCCGTTGCTGTAGTACTATCGATGGTTGGCGCTTTTTGCTCAGCTTTGCTAATGGTCACTTGCTTCGTCTGTTCTTCCACCGCTTGATAAAAGCCTGTGGCTTTAGCAGAAAGGCCAACCC
>JAUNGU010000042.1 GCA_030524315.1 Peptococcaceae bacterium | reverse complement strand
GGCTGGGACACAGCGGCTTGGTGGAGCGTGTGCTGTCGTTTACGATGCTGGTCATCGCGTGGCATCTTTACCAGCGCTTGCGTGTGGCTTGGTGGATTGCCGAGGGCATTTTGTTGATGAGCCTTTTGTGGAATTTTTATATTGCCTCGCGCCCTTTTCACGGGATTGTGATGGTCGTGGATGCCTTGCTCTTTGGCTTACTATTTTTCTGGCGAGGCGATTTTTGCTGTCCCTCTGGAAAACGATCCCTGTCGCGTGCCGGTGGATTCTTGCTGCTCTTTGTAGCTGGCATGGTGGGCAATGCGGTGATCAGCTATCACAGCGTGCGCGTGCATCAGGCGGCAGGCGTTGTCCATTTTTCTGATAGCCTTGTGCAGACGCTGCGGATCATGGTCGGCGCGCCTGTCAGTGGGGTGAGCCACACCTTGCAGGTGCTGATTTTTTGGTTTAGCTGGCTGTGCATTTTGGCGGCGCTGATTTGCGCCTTTCGTCCATTTTTGCTTGGCAAAAAGGCCGACGCGGCAGACATACAGCATGCGCGCAGCTTGCTTGCGCGCTATGGTCAGTGTCCATGCGCGTATTTGACGCTTGAGGATGACAAATATTTGTATTTCGGCAAACAGGTCGATGGCGTCATTGCCTATGGCATTTCCGGCATGACTGTTATTGTCAACGGTGACCCTGTATGTGCAGAGAAGGATTTTCCAATATTGCTGGCAGAATTTCGCAGCTTCTGTCAGCAGTGCGCCCATCATTTGCTGGTGCTGAGCGCCAGCGCGCGTTTCCTGGATGCCTATCGCGCGCAAGGCTTTGGCGTGTCTAAATGTGGCGAGGAGGCGCGGTTTTATCTGCCGGATTACGAAATCTCCGGCAAAAAGGGTGCGAAGATGCGCATGAACATCAACCACGCCACCAAGGCTGGTGTGACCGTCCATGAATACCACGTACAGGACGCGCGCGAGCCATTGATAGATAGCGAATTTGATCGCATCTCCTCTGAATGGCTCGCCGGAAAAAAGAGTAGCTTGCTCAAATTTACCGTCGGCGGCGTCGGGCTGGATCAGCCGAGAGACAAGCGCTATTTTTACGCCCTCGACAAGGATGGGAAAATGTGCGCCTTTGTGGTTTTTGTGCCATTTATGGGCACGAATGGCTACATGGCAGATGTCACTCGTCACGGCAAGGATGCGCCATCGGGCGTCATGGAGACGATTGTCTATCATGCTTTCCAAGCGTTTCGCGATGAGGGTGTTGCATACGGCAGTCTTGGCGATGCGCCGCTGGCCAATTTGGATACCGACAGCCATGATCCTGTCGAGAAGCTTTTGGAATTTGTCTACGAGCATCTCAATGATTGCTATGGCTTCCGTGATCTCTACCGCGCCAAGGAAAAATACAGCCCCACAAGCTGGGAGCCATCCTATTACGCCTATCTGCCAAAAATGCCTCTGCCGTCCATGTTTTACGCCCTCGTGCGCATTCAAAACAGCAGTGGCGTGCTGGATTTTGTGAAAGCATTTTTTGAGGGGAAGAGGAAAGCCCATGATAAGAAAAAATCCTAATGCTGATCCAGTACGCAAAATGGGCTGGACTGCCACGCGTGAAGCGATGCTCTATTATGAAACCTGTGGCGCAGGCACGCCGTTGGTGCTTTTACACGGCAATGGCCAGAGCCATCACGTCTTTGATGAGATGGTGCCGCGACTGGCCAAAAGCTATTTTTTGATTCTGCCGGACAGTCGTGCCCATGGCCATTCCAAAAGCCACAGAGGAAAGGTGCGATTATTTTCTGTGGCGGATATGGCCGATGATTTGGCCCAGCTTCTCGATGCGCTGGATATTGAGCGCGTGCTTCTTTTGGGCTTTAGCGACGGCGCCAACGTGGCCCTGACCTTTGCCAGTCGCTACCCCCATCGCACTCTTGCGCTGGCAGCTGTGAGTGGCAATGCCCTGCCCGCCGGCCTCAAGCCAGGCTTTCGCGTGGCGAGCAAGGGACTATTTTTCATCGCCGGGCGCATCAAAAAAATCCTTGCGCCACTGTCAGGTTGGCGCAAGGCCTACGGCTATTGGCGACGACTCGAGCAACAGCTGAGTCTGATGGTTCACTCGCCAGCACTCACGGCAGAGGACTTGGCACAAATCACGGCACCAGTCTTGCTCATGGCAGGAAGTCGCGACGTGATTCGCGCCGATCACGAGCGCTGGATGCAGGCACAGATTCCAGATGCAACACTTGTCATCATGGAGGATGCGACCCACGGACAATTTTTTCAGACACCGGCGCACTATCTGTGGATTATTCAGCATTTCTTTGAGAACCACGATGCAAGGAATAATAATGCTGCCATAAAAAATTAAATATTCTAAAATTTTTGGCGTTGCGTTATAATGAAGGTAATTCAACGGGACGCGTGGATCCTGAACAACCAATTGAAAGGGAGATGCAAGATGGAAGTTGTAACCTTAAATAACGGGCTCAAAATGCCGATGGCCGGTATCGGCACTTATCTGATGACACCGGATGTGGCAGAGCCAGCGGTGCTCAAGGCGCTGGCAGAGGACTATCGCCTCATTGACACTGCCAACGCCTACGTCAACGAAAAGGCCGTCGGTCGCGCCATGAAAAAATCTGGCCTGGCGCGGGAAGCGGTTTTCCTCGAAACCAAGCTCTGGCCATCCTTTTATGAGGATCCCGACGCCATCGAAAAAACCTTGGCGCGTCTGGATACAGATTATATTGATCTTTTGCTGCTGCATCAGCCAGCGGGAAATTTCTTGCAAGCCTACAAGCTTATGGAAGATGCCTACAAGGCTGGCAAGGTCAAAAGCATCGGCCTGAGCAATTTTAGCGAGGCGCAAATTCGCGAGATCATCGACACATTCGACGTCAAGCCAGCGGTGCTTCAGGCAGAGGTGCATCCGTACAACCAGGAAAAAGCTTTCAAAAAATATCTGGCCACAGAAGGCATCATCATGCAAGCCTGGTATCCACTCGGCCATGGCGACGATGCCCTGCTCGCTGAACCTATTTTTGATCGCCTCGGCGACAAATATGGCAAAACCCCGGCGCAGATCATTCTCCGTTGGCACATCCAGGATGGCAACATCATCATTCCTGGCTCGAAAAATCCAGATCACATCAAAGAAAACATCGACCTCTTTGACTTCGCACTGACTGACGAGGAGATGGCAGAAATTGCCGCCCTTGACAAGGAGACGCGTTTCTACACAAGCACGCCGGAGCTTCTCGCGCGCTATGTGACGATGGTGCCACCGGTTGACGAACAGGAATAATCGAAAAAAATCGCCCTGCAAAAAGCACAAACCTTTTGCAGGGCGATTTCTTTGCTTGACAATAAAATTATTGCCTGGTATGATGACTCATGGTTATCGGAGGACTTATAATCGTATGTATAAGGCCGGATAAGATAGCGGACGCACGATTTGCCGGAGGTAGCGCTGCCGTACAGCAGCTGCCGGATAAGAAAATCGCGAGCGTTCGTCTTTCTTATCCGGCCTTTTTTGTTTGAAGGAGGAAACCATGGATTTATTAAAGGGAAATATCAAACCGATTTACTTCAAGTATCTGTCGGCAGCCTTTGGCAGCGCCATGATCACCTCGGTGTACTCGATTGTCGATATGGCCATGGTCGGCCAGTATCAGGGACCGGACGGCACGGCGGCCTTGGCAGTGGTGGCGCCAATTTGGAATATTGTTTTCAGCCTCGGCCTGCTCATGGGCATTGGCGGCTCGGTGCTTTTTAGCACCATCAAGGGCCAGGATGGCGGCGATGGCACAAACGCCAACGGCTATTTTTCGGCGGCAGTTTATGGCGCCGTGGCCTTGGCGATTATTACCTGTCTGGCGCTGTGGCTTTTTGAGGCGCCAATTCTCGTTTTCTTTGGCGCCGATGCGTCGCTTTTGCCATTAGCCGAAGCCTATTTGGTGCCTATCAAGTGGATGCTGCCATGCTTTTTGTTCAATCAGCTCCTCGCAGCCTTCCTGCGTAACGACAACAATCCGGCGCTGGCGACAGCAGCGGTATTGGCTGGTGGGGCCTTCAACGTCGTTGGTGACTATGTGTTTGTCTTCACGTTTGACATGGGCATCTTCGGCGCAGGACTCGCCACAGCCATTGGCGGCGTGATCACCTTTTTGGTGGCCATGAGCCATTTTCTTTCAAAGAAAAATACCCTGCACCTGCATCGGCCAACAGCCCTGGCGCATAAGCTGAGAGAAATTTCTGTGACGGGCTTTTCCACCTTTTTCATCGATGTGGCCATGGGGATTCTCACGATTCTTTTCAACCGTCAGATCATGAAATACCTGGGTGGGGACGCCCTGGCAATTTACGGTCCGATTGTCACCGTCAGCACCTTGGTGCAGTGCTGTGCCTATAGCGTCGGCCAGGCCGCCCAGCCAATCATCTCGATCAATTTTGGTGCGCAAAAATGGGCGCGCATCAAGGAAACCTTGCGCTTTGCCCTCTACACGGTGGCTGTTTTCAGCATTCTTTGGACAGCCGTGAGCTTGCTTGCGCCAAACCTCTACATCCGCATCTTCATGAAGCCGACGGATGCGATTTTGGCAATGGCACCAGCCATTATCCGCACCTACAGCCTGTCCTTTATGCTGCTGCCGCTGAATATTTTCTCGACCTATTATTTCCAGGTCCTCATGAAACCACGCACCGCCTTCATCGTTTCGGTCTCTCGCGGCTTTGTCATCAGCGGCTTGCTCATTTTGCTTTTGCCAATTGTGGCAAGCCCGAGCGCCATTTGGCTCGCCATGCCAATCACCGAGCTCGTCGTTGCCTTCTTTGTTGTGAGCAGAATGCGCAGCTACACCAAGGCGCTGACTGCGTAGAAAAAATCATACAGCAAGAGCCCGCAGTGAAAATATTTCGCCGCTGGCTCTTTTTTGCGCTGACAATTTTTCGTCGGCGAAAAAAATAGGTCTATTGATAAGTAGCGTTCTACTCATCAATAGACCTATTTTTTATCATGCAAGTCATCCGGCAGATTACTTTGCACGCTGTACTTTATTGGAACGTAAGCAACGGGTGCAAACATTCAGCTTTTGAGGGGTTCCGTCAACTACAACACGAACCTTTTGAATGTTAGGCTTCCAGGTTTTTTTGTTTCTGATATGGGAGTGGCTCACTTGCATGCCGGTAACAGAACCTTTGCCACAAACATCGCATTTTCTGGACATTACAAAACCTCCTTTGAAAATCAAAAATCATACCCGTTTAGAATATCAGAAATAACGCTAAAAATCAAGATGGTTTTCCAGAGAATTTTTGTCAGCGGAAAATTTTTGCGCGCAGGCCAGCGTGCGCTGTGGACTTGCTTGCAGAGAAAATCCCCCTGTGATATACTGGATTTATCGTTATAAAAAGGTCTGGGGGATTTGAAGATGAGTACAGAAGAAAGAAAATATATCAAGAATCTACCTTTTTACAAAAAATATGTCTGCCCGGTTTGTGAGGGGCGCGGCGCCGTCGAATGCTGCAATGCAGATGGCAACGATTGTGTGCCGGTGCCTTGCGATTATTGCGGCGGCCAAGGCTTCAAGGTTGAAAAAAATACAGCCGGTATTGTTGGCTGTGCAGTCGCAGTGGTGGCAATTGTCGTGATTGCCTGTGTGTTGATTTTCTGATGAGGGGAGACTGAGCGATGAAAAAAGTGGAAATTTTTCCGAAGCTGGCCTCCAAATGTCACGTCTGCCACGGTGGCGGCATTTTGCCGGGCCGCTGTGGCGACGATGAGCTCTTGCCTTGTCCAACCTGTCAAGGAAAGGGCGTCATCGGGCATCAGGTGACGAAAAAAGACACCCAGGAGCGTCCATGTGACAATCCAAACTGCCACGATGGGATCGTTGAGCAAATTGAACAGGCTGCCGATGGCCGTCAGCAGGTGGTCAAAAAGAATTGCCCTGTTTGTCAGGGCTACGGTGTGATCTACCGCGAAACGCGCCAAGTCACCACCGATAGCGAAAAATGCCCAACCTGCGAAGGCCGAGGGATGATTACGGCTGCCGAAATGAAGCGCCGCAAGCTCGAATGTCTCTGCCCGAATTGTCATGGCACGGGCTTTGAGCTTGAGGAAGAACCAGCGAAAAATCTGCTCAAGGTCGCCGTGTCGGCACTCGTCTATCCTGTGGTGACCTTGGCATCGATGAGCTTTGGCTTCATGTTCAAATCGGTCAAGGCGGCCATCACCGCAAAATCAGGCAAGGGCAACAAATAAACTGTTTACAATGTAGAATTGGTAGCAATTCTACATTCTTTATTTCTAAGGAGGAAACAATTCATGCTGTATGATGATTTTAGAAAAGAAAAAATGGACGCGTTAAAGTCAAAGGATAAGCTCAAAAACAAGGTCATCACCAATATCCTTTCGGATCTCATTTATATCAAAAAAGAGCTCGGCCAAGAGCCAACCGCAGAAGACAGTGCCAAGG
The DNA here is from genome assembly GCA_030524315.1 of Peptococcaceae bacterium. Lineage (GTDB taxonomy): Bacteria > Bacillota > Peptococcia > Peptococcales > Peptococcaceae > UMGS1590. The sequence continues at coordinate 12,490 of JAUNGU010000042.1, read as the reverse complement.
CCGTTGCCAAGCAGGTGAAGCAGGTCAAGGAAGCCATGGATATGTCCAAGGATCGTCCGGATGCCATGAAGGAGCTCGAGGCAGAGCTCGCCATTCTCGAGCAGTACATGCCAAAGCAGCTGTCTGCTGACGAAATCAAGGATGCGGTCGTCAAGCTCCTCGAAGAAAAAGGCATCGCCCTTGAACCAAAGAACAAGGGTGCCATCATGAAAACCGTTATGCCAGCGCTCGCTGGAAAGGCCGATGGCAAGCTGATCAATCAGGTGGTCAGCAGCCTGTTCTAATGTTTAGCCGCAAGGAATTTGGCGAGCGCAGTGAGCGCCAGGCAGAAAAATATCTCCGCGCCCACAAGCATCGCATCATCGCGCGCAATTTTTCGGGCAAGCAGGGAGAGATTGATCTCATCTCGGTGCTTCCCGGCAAAACCATTGTTTTTACCGAGGTGCGCAGCAAGCACGACATTGTTTACGGCCATCCGGCAGAAACCGTCGATCAGCGCAAGCAGCAAAAAATTCGTGCCACCGCCGAAAGCTATCTCTTGACCCACAAACAATATGACGGCTACAGCTGTCGTTTTGATGTGATCACGATAGTTGGCGAGGGTAAGGAGATGGTGCTGGAGCATTTTCCAGACGCTTTTTGATGGACAATTTTTGCAAGCAAGCGCCAGTTGAACGTTGACAAGAGAAGGTAAAACTCATATAATTAAGGTATAAATGTGAACTTTTATTGTCGTAGTAAATAAATAACCGTTAGTGGATATATGAGAAATATGTTCAAACATGCGGGAAAGCATACCTAGGGTGGATGATTTCAACCAAGTGGTATGGGCACTTGGCTGCTACACCGAAGGGATAAAAGCCCAGGCGGGTAGGTTTCCTACAATCATTTTTGTAAAGAGAAACCTATCCGCTTGGGCTTTTTTGTTTTTTTGTAATCAATTTTTATGGAGGCAAACATGGAAGCAAAAGTTGGTATCATTATGGGGAGCGATTCTGATTTTTCGCTCATGAAAAAAACAATCAATGTTCTCGAAGAGTTTGGCGTCGGCTATGAGGTCAAGGTCTCCAGTGCCCACCGCACGCCGGAAGACACGCTGGAATACGCGAGCACTGCCGTCGAGCGTGGCCTCAAGGTGATCATCGCCGGTGCTGGCGCAGCTGCGCATCTGCCTGGTGTGATTGCAGCAAAGACGACGCTGCCGGTCATCGGTGTGCCGATTAACGCCACTGCCTTAAATGGCCTCGATGCGCTCTATGCGATTGTACAAATGCCATCTGGCGTGCCGGTGGCCTCGGTTGGCATTGACGGCGCAAAAAATGCGGGTCTCTTGGCAGTACAGATTCTGGCAACGGCTGATGACAGCCTGCGCGAAGCGCTCGTTGCTTACAAAGAAAACATGAAGCAGAGCGTTCAGAAAAAGAATGCAAAAATCCAACAGCAATTAGCCGAAAAGAAAGCGGAGGGATCCAATGATTAATCGTTACAGCAGAGATGAGATGGCGCAAATTTGGACAGAAGAAAACAAATTTGCCGCTTGGCTCGAGGTTGAAATTCTCGCCACAGAGGCTTGGTCGACCCTTGGCGTCGTGCCAAAGGAAGATGCCGCCGCCCTGCGCAAAAATGCGCGCTTTGACGTGGACCGCATCTATGAAATTGAGAAGCAAACCAAGCATGATGTCGTCGCCTTTACGCGCACCGTTTCCGAATCCCTGGGTGATGAAAAGAAGTGGGTCCATTATGGACTCACCAGCACCGACGTTGTCGATACTGCTTACGGCTACCTGCTCAAACAGGCCAACGACATTCTCAAAAAAGATCTGGAACTTTTGACTGGCGTCATCGCTGACAAGGCAAAGGAATACAAGTACACCGTCGAAATGGGCCGTACCCACGGCGTGCATGCAGAGCCAACCACCTTTGGTCTCAAGCTTTTGAACTGGTACTCCGAAATGAAGCGCAATATTGAACGCTTCGAGCACGCCTCCAAGGGGGTAGAAGCGGGCAAGATTTCCGGCGCCGTCGGCACCTTTGCCAATACGCCACCTGCTGTTGAAGCCTATGTGTGTGAACACCTTGGCATTCGTGCTCAGGAAGTGTCCACCCAGGTCTTGCCACGCGACCTGCATGCAGAATACCTGGCCAACATCGCGCTCATTGCCACGTCTGTGGAACGCTTCGCCACCGAAATTCGCGGCCTGCAAAAAACCGAGCAGCGTGAGGTCGAAGAATATTTCGCCGCCGGTCAGAAGGGCTCCTCGGCAATGCCACACAAGCGCAATCCGATTGGCTCGGAAAATATGTGTGGCTGTGCACGTGTGCTGCGCGGCTATATGCACACCGCCTACGAAAACGTGGCGCTGTGGCATGAACGCGATATCTCGCATTCCTCGGCAGAACGCATTATTCTGCCGGACGCGACCATTCTCTTGGACTACCAGCTGAACCGCTTTGCAAAAATCGTTAAGGATTTGACCGTCTTCCCAGAAAACATGAAGCGCAACATGGGCGCCACCTTTGGTCTCATTTATTCCCAGCGCGTCATGCTCAAGCTCATCGAAAAGGGCATGAGCCGTGAACAGGCCTATGACCTTGTGCAGCCAAAGACCGCTCGCGCTTGGGACGAACAGCTCCCATTCAGACCACTTCTGGAGGCCGACGAAACCATCACCAAGACCCTGTCCAAGGAAGATTTGGATGACGCCTTTGATTATCATTATCACCTCAAGCATGTGGATGAAATCTTTGAACGCTGCGGCTTGAAATAATATCGTTTATCAACTATTAAGGAGGAAATTAAAATGGCAGTAGAAGTATTGGAACAATTATATGAAGGTAAAGCAAAGAAAGTTTTTAAGACCTCTGACGACAGCCTTTACATGGTGGAATACAAGGACGACGCCACCGCATTCAACGGCGAAAAGCGTGGTACCATCGAAGGCAAGGGCGTCATCAATAACAAAGTCAGCGCCATGCTCTTCCAGGAATTAGAAAAGCACGGCATCGAAACCCATCTGGTAGAATTTGTTGATGATACCCACATGCTCGTCAAGCGCGTGGAAATCGTGCCACTGGAAGTTATTTGCCGCAACGTCATTGCAGGCTCTCTGGCAAAGCGCGTCGGCAAGGAAGAGGGCATTGTTCTGCCAAAGACCATCCTCGAATTTTCCTACAAGAACGATGATCTGGGCGACCCAATGATCAACCGTTACCACGCCACTGCCCTTGGTCTTGCCACCGATGAAGAAATCGACGACATCATTGCCCAGGCCTTCAAGATCAACGACATTCTTAAAGAAGTCTTTGCCAAGGCCAACCTTGTGCTCGTTGACTTCAAGCTCGAATTTGGTCGCACCCCAGATGGCAAGATCATTCTCGCTGACGAAATTTCTCCTGATACCTGCCGCCTCTGGGATAAGGATACCCACGAAAAGCTGGATAAGGACCGTTTCAGAAGAGATTTGGGTGACGTTGAAGAAGCATACATTGAGGTTTACAATCGTTTGAAGAAAATTGGTCTCTAATTCGATTTTATTATTTGGAGGAGAATAATGGCTTGTATTACTGATGATGGTTTTCATGAAGAGTGCGGGGTATTTGCCATTTGTGCACCAGGAATGGATGTGGCACATCTGACCTATCTGGGGCTCTTCGCTTTGCAACACCGTGGTCAGGAAGGCTGCGGCATGGCCGTTTGGAAGGACGGCAACATTCAGTTCCACAAAAGATTGGGACTGGTCAACGATGTGTTTAATGAAGAAATTTTAGAGAGCCTGCCAGGTAGCGTCGCCATCGGTCATGTGCGCTATGCCACCACAGGCGAAACCAGCGAACTGAATACGCAGCCGATCGTCGCCCAGTATTATCAGGGTCAGCTCGCCCTTGCCCACAATGGCAATCTGACCAATACTGAAGCACTGCGAGAAGCGCTGGCAAAAACAGGCTCTCTTTTCCAAACCGCGACAGATACAGAGGTGCTCTGTAACCTTTTGGCGCGCTATGCCGAAAACAGCTTGGACGTGGCCATGGAAAAAGCGATGGCTGAGCTCGAAGGCTCTTATGCCCTCGTCGCCATTAACGATGGCAAGATTTTCGCTGCCCGCGATCCTTACGGCAACCGTCCACTGTGCATTGGGAAGCTCGCTGAAAATGCTGGCTACGTGGTGGCGTCTGAATCCTGTGCGCTGGATACCATAGAAGCAGAATTTGTGCGCGATGTGGAGCCAGGGGAAATTCTCGTCATCGATGAGACGGGGATTCACACGGCCGCAAAGGTGCCATCGCCACGTTCGGCACACTGCATTTTTGAATATGTGTATTTCGCCCGTCCGGATAGCACCATCGATGGCGTCAATGTCAACCAGTCGCGTCGTCGCATGGGGGCCATCCTTGCTCGCGAAACCGGTGATTTGGATGTGGACATTGTCATTCCTGTGCCTGACTCGGGGACGACGGCTGCCATCGGCTATGCTGAAGCCAGCGGTAAACAATTTACCCAAGGGATTTTGAAGAACCGCTACACGGCGCGTACCTTCATTCAGCCAACCCAAGCCATGCGCGAAAAAATGGTCAAGCTCAAGCTGAGCCCAATCCGCGAAGAAATTGGCGGCAAGCGTGTAGCCGTTGTCGACGACTCGATTGTGCGCGGCACAACCAGCAAGCGTCTGGTGGCGCTCTTGCGTGAACGCGGCGCGGCAGAGGTTCACATGCTCATCACCTGCCCACCGGTGCTCTATCCTTGCTACTATGGGATTGACACGGCTGAGCGCGACAAGCTCATTGCTGCCAACCATTCTCTGGAAGAAATTCGTCAATACATCAATGCAGACAGCCTGCATTATATCAGCCTCGAGGGCTTGTATGAGGCCGTCGGCTCTGATGACAAATACTGTGTTGCCTGCTTGAACGGCGACTACTGCCTTGGACATCCGAATTGTAAAAAGAAGCAATCATAGGAGGAAATTCCGTGGAAAAGAAAGTGATTACCTATAAAGATGCCGGCGTCGATATTGACAAGGGCAATGCCTCTGTTGAGCTGATCAAGCCATACGTCAAGGAAACCCAGCGCCCAGAGGTCATCGGTGGCCTCGGCGGCTTTGGTGGGCTCTTTGCCTTTGACAAGAGCAAGTACGAAAAGCCAATCCTCGTCAGCGGTACCGACGGTGTTGGCACCAAGCTCAAGCTCGCCTTTGATATGAACAAGCACGACACCATCGGCGTGGATGCGGTGGCCATGTGCGTCAACGACATTCTCGTCAGCGGTGCTGAGCCACTGTTTTTCCTTGATTACGTTGCCGTGGGCAAGCTTGAGCCGGAACAGCTGGCGCAGGTGGTCAAGGGCATTGCAGACGGTTGCGTCCAGTCCAACTGCGCCCTCGTCGGCGGTGAGACCGCTGAAATGCCTGGGTTCTATCAGGTTGGCGAATATGACGTTGCCGGTTTCTGCGTGGGCGTCGTGGATCAGGACAAAATCATCGACGGCACAAAGATCAAGCCGGGCGATGTCGTTTTTGGCCTGCCATCGACGGGGCTGCACTCCAACGGCTTTTCTCTGGCGCGTAAGCTGATGCTCGAGGTCGAAGGCAAGGCGCTGACCGATCCATTCCAGGACAGCGGCAAGAGCGTTGGCGAAGTCATGCTCGAGCCTACGAAAATCTACGTGAAGACTGTGCTCACTCTGCTTGAGGCTTGTCCAGACGCCGTCCTCGGTATGGCACACATCACTGGCGGCGGCCTCCTGGAAAATATTCCACGCGTGCTGCCAAAGAACGTCAACGCCTCCCTCGATCGCAAGACCTGGCCACGCCCAGCCATTTTTGATGCGCTGGCAGCGGCTGGCAATCTCGGGGATGATGAGCTCTACAAGACCTTCAACATGGGCATCGGCTATGTGATCATCGTTGACCAGGCCAAGGCCGACGAGGTGGCAGCAGTGCTCGACGAAAAGAAGGAAACCTACTATCGCATCGGGGTCATCACTGAAGGCGACGGCCACGTGGTCATTCAATAAGGAAAGGATCGATTCCCTTGAAGATTGTTGTATTTGCCTCTGGGCGTGGCTCCAATTTTAAGGCCATTGTCGAAAACATCGAGTCGGGGGCGCTGACAAATGTCGAAGTGTCCCTGGTCCTTTCGGATAAACCAGAAGCTAACGTGCTGACCTACGCTGCTGAAAAAGGCATCCCTCACGTTTGTGTCGATAGCAAAACCTTTGCCACCAAGGACGACTACGAAAAGGCGCTCCTCGAAGAGGTCCATAAGGTGCCATGCAATCTCTTGGTGCTGGCAGGCTACATGCGCATCCTTGGCGAGGACTTCATGACCAACGTCGGCTGCCCTGTGGTCAACATTCATCCGTCGCTGTTGCCATCCTTCCCAGGCCTCCACGCTCAGCAGCAGGCACTGGATTATGGCGTGAAGGTGAGTGGCTGCACGGTGCATTTTGTGGATTTGGAGCTGGATCATGGGCCAATTATTGCCCAGGTACCGGTGCCTGTTATGGACGATGACGACGAGGACAGCTTGTCAGCTAGAATCCTCGTGCAGGAGCACCAGCTGTACACAGTATGCTTGCAGCTGATCGCTGATAAAAAGGTAAGTATTGTTGACCGTTGTGTGAAAATCAAGAAATAGGAGTGGGAACGTGAAGAGAGCATTAATTAGCGTATCGGATAAAACCGGACTTCAAGATTTTGCCAAGGCTTTAGTTGAGCTGGATTATGAAATCCTTTCAACAGGCGGCACGGCACGCGCTTTGCACGAAGCTGGTGTGCCAGTCATTGAGGTCAGCGATGTGACCAAATTTCCGGAAATCCTCGATGGCCGCGTCAAAACCCTGCATCCAATCATTCACGCAGGGATTTTGGCGCGTGGCACTGAAGCACATATGCAGACCTTGAAGGATATGGATATTGCACCAATCGATTTGGTGGTCATCAATCTCTATCCTTTCGAGGAAACCATCGCCAAGCCGGATGTGGATCAGCAAACGGCCATCGAAAATATCGACATTGGCGGCCCAACCATGGTGCGCGCAGCAGCAAAAAACCACGAGCGCGTCTCCATTGTTGTCGACCCATCTCAGTATGATGATGTCATCAAAGCCCTCAAGAGCGAAGAAAGCATCACCCTGGCACAGCGTCAACAGCTTGCCATGCGTGCCTTTGAAATGACGGCGCGCTATGATGCAGCCATCAGTCAATACATGGTCAGCCAGTTTGCAGGGTCTGTCTTTGAGCCATCCTATTCCTTTGGTGGTCGTCTCCAGCAAATGCTGCGTTATGGGGAAAATCCGCATCAGAAGGCAGCCTTCTATGCAGAAACCAAGCGCCCAGGCACCCTCGCTGGTGCTGAACAGCTCGGCGGCAAGGAACTTTCCTACAATAATATTGTCGACACGGATGCTGCCTGGCAGATGGTCAACGAATTTGTCGATCAGCCGGCCTGCGCCATCATCAAGCACACCAATCCTTGCGGCTTTGCCACTGGCAAGGATGTGTGCGATGCCTTTGTACGCGCCCATGAAGCGGATCCCCTGTCTTCCTACGGTGGCATTGTCGCTTTTAACCGCGAGGTGGATGTTGCCACTGCCGAAGAAATCATCAAAACCTTCTTTGAAGCGGTCATCGCGCCAGGCTACGAAGAGGGGGCGGTGGATATTCTCCACAAAAAAGAAAAGCTGCGCATTCTCGACACCAAGGCTTGCGGCCAAGCAACGACCCCATGGATCGAAACCATCAGCGGTGGCTTCCTCGTCCAAGAAAGAGACACCAATCATCTCGATGTCAACAGCCTCAAGGTTGTCACTGAAAAGGCACCGGATGCATCACTCATTGAGGACCTCGTCTTCGCTTGGAATGTGGTCAAGCATGTCAAAAGCAACGCCATTGTCGTTGCCAAGGATGGCGTGTCCATCGGTGTCGGTGCCGGGCAAATGAACCGCGTCGGCTCCTGTGATATTGCACTGACCCACGCAGGCGACAAGGCCAAAGGCGCAGTGCTGGCGTCGGATGCCTTCTTCCCATTTGCGGATAATATTGAAGTGGCTGCCAAGGCTGGCATTGCTGCCATCATCCAACCGGGCGGCAGTATCCGTGACCAGGAAGTCATTGACGCTTGCAACAAATATGGCATTGCCATGGTCTTCACTGGCGTTCGTCATTTCAAGCATTAAGAGAGGATGTTACTATGAAAATTTTAGTCATTGGCAGTGGTGGACGCGAGCATGCCCTGTGCTGGAAGCTGGCGCAGCATCCAGATAGCGAAATCTATGTGGTACCTGGCAACACTGGCATGGTTGACGTGGCCACCCTCGTCAATATTAAGGTGGACGATATTGAAGGCCTGGTGGATTTTGCCAAGGCAGAAAAAATCGACCTGACCGTCGTTGGCCCAGAGCTTCCGCTGACCCTGGGCGTCGTCGATGCGTTTCAGGCGGCAGGCTTGGCTTGCTTCGGCCCAAGCAAGGCGGCGGCACAGCTTGAGGGCAGCAAGGCCTTTTCCAAGGCCCTCATGAAAAAATACAACATCCCAACGGCCGCCTTCGATACCTTCACTGATCCTGTCAAGGCCAAGGCCTTTGTGGATGAGATTGGCATTCCTTGCGTTGTCAAGGCAGATGGCCTTGCTGCTGGCAAGGGCGTCATTATCTGCATGACTCGCGAAGAAGCAGAAGCCGCCATCGATGATATGCTGAATGCTCATGCCTTTGGCGACGCGAGTGCACAGATTGTCATCGAAGAATACATGGAAGGGCCAGAGGTTAGCGTACTCTCTTTTGCTGACGGCAAGGTTGTGCGCCCAATGGTTTCTGCGCAGGATCACAAGCGCATTTTTGACGGTGACAAGGGGCCAAACACCGGTGGCATGGGTGCCTACTCGCCAGCGCCTGTCTATACAGAGGCCATGGCCGAAGAGGTCAACCGCACCATCATCGAACCAACCATCAAGGCCATGGCTGAAGAGGGGATGCCATTCACCGGCATTCTCTACACAGGCTTGATGCTCACCGACAAGGGCCCTCGCGTGCTCGAATACAACGTGCGCTTTGGCGACCCAGAAACCCAGCCAATTCTCGTGCGTCTCAAATCCGACCTGGCAGACATTTTCATGGCGGCGTTGGATGGCAGTCTTGCCGATTGCAAAATCGAGTGGTATGACGACGCGGCCGTCTGCGTGATTATGGCTTCTGGTGGTTATCCACAGAGCTCTGAAAAGGGCGTGCCAATTCATGGCTTGGAGGACATCTCCGAGGATGAAGCCATCGTTTTCCATTCGGGCACGGCCATCAAGGATGGTCAGGTGGTCACCAACGGTGGGCGCGTGCTCGGCGTGACCGCCAAGGATGCCAGCATCAAGGGCGCCATCGACAAAGCCTACAAGGCTGTCGAAAAAATTTCCTTTGACCATATGCAATACCGTCACGACATTGGTGCGCGGGCGTTGAAATAAAAGGGGTAGGCTATGAGCGATATCAAACGTTTTTTTGTTGAACGAAAGGAAGACTTCCGCGAAGAAAATCAGGCCCTCCTGCAATCCTTGCACAGAGATCTCGGGCTGGCGTCGCTTTCGGATGTACGAATCATTCGTCGCTACGATTTGGCACTGGATAGCGGCATGGATGTGGCGCAAATTTGCGACCTGATTCTCTCAGAACCTCGCGTCGACACCAGTTATGTGGAAAATCTCCCAGCAGATTATGACGGCAAAACCGTTCTGGCAGTTGAGCCATTGCCTGGCCAATATGACCAGCGCGCCGATTCCTGTGCCCAGTGCATCGAGGTGGTTGTCGGTGCAAAGCCAGTCGTCAAGACGGCGCTGGTTTATGTGCTCACAGGCGCGTTGTCTGATGCAGAGCTTGAAGCGATCAAGCATTATTTAATCAACCCTGTCGAAAGCCGCCAGGCGATGCTCGAAAAACCAGCTGCCTTTGAACAGCCGGTTGCAGCACCGGATACCGTGCCAAATGTGGACGGCCTCATTGAGGCAGATGATGCAGGCATTGACGCGATCATCAAGCAGTATGGCCTCTCGATGGATGCCGACGATTTGCGTTTCTTGCAGGCGTATTTCCAGAAGGAGCAGCGCAATCCGACTGAAACCGAGCTCAAGGTTATCGATACCTATTGGTCCGACCATTGCCGTCACACGACCTTCAACACGGAAATCACCGATGTGGACATTGATGATCCAATGGTCGCCAAGGTCTACGAAGAATATTTGGCGCTGCGTGAGGATGTGTACGCAGGCCGTGAAAATTGGCCGCCAATTTCTCTGATGGACCTCGGCACCATCTCGACAAAATATCTCAAGAAGCACGGCTTGGTGCGCAATCTTGACGAGAGCGAAGAAATCAACGCGTGCAGCGTCAAGACAGAGGTCGATATTGACGGCGTCAAAGAACCGTGGATTTACATGTTCAAAAATGAAACCCACAACCACCCAACGGAAATTGAGCCGTACGGCGGCGCAGCCACCTGCTTGGGTGGCGCTATCCGTGATCCGCTGAGCGGGCGCAGCTATGTGTATCAGAGCATGCGCGTCACCGGTGCGGCAGATCCTCACAAGAGCCTTGAAGAAACCCTTTCGGGGAAATTGCCACAGCGCAAAATCTGCACCCTCGCCGCCAAAGGCTTCTCGGCCTATGGCAACCAAATCGGGATGGCCACGGGTCTCGTTGATGAAGTCTATCATCCGGGCTACGAAGCTAAGCGCATGGAGGTTGGCGCGGTGGTTGCCGCGGCGCCAGCTGAAAATATTGTGCGCGAACGCCCAACGCCGGGGGACATTGTCGTCCTCCTCGGTGGCAAGACAGGCCGCGATGGCTGCGGCGGGGCGACGGGGTCGTCTAAAAAGCACGATATTGATTCGCTGGAAACCTCCGGCGCAGAGGTCCAGAAGGGCAATCCTGTCGAAGAGCGCAAGATTCAGCGTCTCTTCCGCCATCCAAACATTGCCAAGATGATCAAGCGCTGCAATGACTTTGGTGCTGGCGGCGTGTCCGTCGCCATCGGCGAGCTGGCTGACAGCTTGCACATCTATCTGGATCGCGTGCCGAAAAAATACGAAGGCCTCACGGGTACCGAGCTCGCGATTTCCGAATCCCAGGAGCGTATGGCTTGCGTCATCACCAAGGACAACTGGGAAACCTTCCGCGATACAGCCTATGCTGAAAACCTTGAATGCACCGTTGTCGCTGAGGTCACAGACACGGGCCGGATGATCATCGAATACCGCGGTCAGCACATTGTGGATCTCTCTCGCGTCTTCCTGGATTCTGCCGGTGCGCAGAAGCAGGCACGCGTGCATGCAGTGCAGGACGTCGCTGCTGAACAAACGCAGGAAGTTTCTGCAGATAAAGTGGAAGCACTCAAAAAACATCTCAGCGGTCTCAACGTATGCTCTAAGGCGGGGCTCGTTGAACAATTTGACTCGACCATCGGCGCTGGCACGGTGCTCTTCCCATTCGGCGGTCGCAATCAGGCGACGCCAATTCAGACGATGGTTGCCAAGCTTCCAGTGCTGCGCGGTGAAACCAATACCGTGAGCATGTTTGCCTACGGCTTTTCGCCAGAAGCCATGGCTCAGAATCAATTCTGGGGCGCTTACCATTCGGTGCTTGAATCCCTCATGAAGCTCATTGCGACGGGGACAAAGACGACAGACGTTTACCTTTCGATGCAGGAATATTTCCATAGCATTAAGAATGAGCCAAGTCGCTGGGGCCAGCCATTCAAGGCGCTTCTCGGTGCCTTGGCGGCGCAGCGTGACCTCGAGGTTCCTGCCATTGGCGGCAAGGACTCGATGAGCGGCACCTTTGAAGATATGGACGTGCCACCAACGCTGATTTCTTTCGCGACGACGATTTCCGAAGCCGATCGCGTCATCAGCCCAGAGTTCAAGGCAGCGGGCCACAAGCTTGTGACTGTCACTGTGCCACGTCGCGCAGATGGGCGCGTGGACGCAGAGGGCTTCAAGCAGTTCTATAGCGCCATGCAAGATGCCATCGCTGCTGGTAAGGTGGTTGCCGCTTGGAGCGTCGGCCAGGGTGGCATCGTTGAAGGCTTGTACAAAATGGCCATTGGCAATCATCTGGGCGTGGATTTTGCCAGCGATGTCGACTTTGCAGCGCTCTTTGCGCCAGCAGTGGGGACGCTCATTCTCGAGCTGGCAGAAGACATTGATCTTGATGCGCGAGTTCTCGGGACTGTCGGCGAAGATTTCGTTTTTGATTTTTCAGGCGAAAAAATCGCCCTTGCAGATTTGGCAGAGGCTTACGAAAAGCCGCTGGAAGAAATTTATCCAACGGTTGCTGATAACGATTATCAGGGGATGCCAGAGCTGCCAGAAACCACGCTAGCGCCAGCCTATTCCTTCCAGGGAAAAATCGACGGCGCACCAAAGGCGGTGCTCGCTGTCTTCCCAGGTACCAACTGTGAATACGACACGGCGCGTGTGCTGGAACGCGCAGGTGCCAAGGTTCAGCCGGTCG